>CAYYKK010000078.1:0-26247 GCA_964467935.1 uncultured Polyangiaceae bacterium | reverse complement strand
CGAGCCAGTTCCCGCTCCCGCCGATGGCGTCGAAGCCGTTCTCGAAGTGGCAGGCCGACCGCAAGGATCCCGAGGGCGCGACGGAGGACGTCGTCCTCTTCGCCACGTGCTTCGGCGAGTACAACGCGCCGAACGTTCCCATCGCCGCGGTGAAGGTGCTCGAGCACAACGGCTTCCGCGTCCTCGCGCCGGGTCAGCTCCCGGGCGACCCGGGACCGCCGGGCGCGCCCACGTGCTGTGGCATGCCGAACCTCGACGGCGGCGACATCGAGGGCTACGTCGCGAAGGTCAAAGCGAACGTCGATCTACTCTACCCGCAGGCGAAGGCGGGCCTCAAGATCGTCGTCCCGTCTCCGACGTGCGGCTACACGATGAAGAAGGAGTGGCCCGAGTACGTGCCGACGGCCGAGGTGAAGGCCGTCGCGGCGGCGACCGTCGATCTCATGGAGTTCCTGGTCGAGCTCGGCAAACAGAAGAAGCTGAAGCTCGAGTTCGACAAGGGGCTCGGCCAGGTCGCGTATCACGCGGCCTGTCACCTCCGCGCGCAGAAGATCGGTTTTCCGGGGGCGCGCGTGCTCGGCAAGGTGCAGGACACCGACGTGCGCGTCATCGAGGAGTGCTCTGCGGTCGACGGCACGTGGGGGATGAAGTCGGCGCACTACGAGATGGGCCGCAAGTACGCGCAGAAGCTCGTCCGTGGCGTGAACGACGCCGAGCCCGACGTCGTCGTCTCGGACTGCACGCTCTCCGCGCTGCGCATCGCGCACGAGACCGACGGCAACGAGAAGGCGCCGCGCGTCGTCCACCCGATCGAGGCGCTCGCGGAGGCGTACGGGCTCGGCGACGCGACCACGACCCGCGGCATCGTCCCCGAAGGCGACGCCCCGAAGCGCGACGTCTGAAGAGACGCGCGCAGCGCGGCGGAGGCTACCGTCCCCGAGGGACGGGCGATCTCGAGAGACGGCTTTTCCCAAGCATCAACGAGGGAGTCATGAAGAAGATCGAACGAAACGAGATCCTCCCCATCGGCGAGTACGAGTCGATCCGCGAGCGCTTCCGCGCGCGCGTGATCCAGGAGAAGCGCGCGCGCCGAGCGCAGGTGTCCGACATCCTCTCGGCCACGTTCGAGAACCGGGACACCGTGCTCCTCCAAATCCAAGAGATGCTCCGCACCGAGCGCATCACGAGCGAGGACGGCATCCAGCACGAGATCGACACCTACAACGAGCTCGTTCCGGGCGAGGGTGAGCTCTCCATCACGCTCTTCGTCGAGATCCTCGACAAGGCGCGTCGTGACGAGATGCTCGTGGCGCTCGAGGGGCTCGAGAAGCACGTCTGGCTCGACGTCGACGGCGAGCGGTCGCCGGCGCTCGGAAAGCGCATCGGCGAGGTGGCGGGGCGCACCACGGCGGTCCACTACCTCAAGTTCGCGCTCGGCGATCGTGCTCGGAGCGCGCTCGCCGCGCACAAGGCGCGCGTGGCGCTCGAGGTGGATCACCCGAAGCACGCGGCGCGCGTCGAGCTCGGCGCCGACGCCGTGCGCTCGCTCGCCGGCGATCTGCGCTGAGCGGGCCGGGCGGCGACGTGATCGTCTACGAGAGGCCGGTCCGGTTCGAGGAGGTCGACGCCGCGCGCATCGTCTTCTTCGGGCGCTTTCTCCACTACGCCCACGAGGCGATGGAGCACTTCTTCGGCGGCCTCGCGGGGGGCTACGCGTCGCTCATCAACGACCGCGGGATCGGCGTGCCTGCGGTCCACGTCGAGATGAAATTCGCGCGGCCCTGCCGCTACGGGGACGTGCTCTCCATCGAGACGTCGACGGCGAGGATCGGCACGCGCAGCGCCGTGCTCCGCTACGTGATGAAGAAGCGCGACGGCGAGGTCGCGTGCGAGGTCTCGCACACGGTCGTCACGTCCGATCTCGCGGCGATGCGCTCGGTCGACATGCCGGACGACGTGAGGCGCATCCTCGAGGCGCACCTCGCCCCGTGACGCGCGACCCGCGGCCCGTCACTCGTCGTCGGGCGCGGGGCGGTTCTGGACGAACTCGAAG
The DNA here is from genome assembly GCA_964467935.1 of uncultured Polyangiaceae bacterium. Classification (GTDB taxonomy): domain Bacteria; phylum Myxococcota_A; class Polyangia; order Polyangiales; family Polyangiaceae; genus CAYYKK01. Next base: position 24,194 of record CAYYKK010000078.1, on the reverse strand, counting down.
CCGAACCGGCCCTTCACGCACAGGTGGCCGTGGGTCACGTCGACGTCGGACGGAGAGCTCACGCGGACGATGCGATCGTCCATGACGTGGAGGCTCAGCGTGCACCCGACGCCGCAGTACGGGCAGATCGTGTCGGTCACGGTCACCTTCGCGTCGTCCCACCGGCCCGCCGCGCGCAGATCGTGCTCGCTCTTGAACATGAGCGCGCCCGTGGGGCAGACGCCGATGCAGTTGCCGCAGTAGACGCACGCGGAGTCGGGGAGGGGGACGTCGAGCTCGGTGGAGATGCGCGCCTCGAAGCCGCGCCCGGCGACGGCGATCGCGAAGGTCGCCTGCGCGTCGTCCCCGCACGCCTCGACGCACTTGTAGCAGAGGATGCACTTCGCGTAGTCGCGCACGTAGAGGTCGTTGTCGACCTTCACCGGCTGCGAGACGCTCTCGGCGGCGAGGCCGTCGCGGGGCGGCGAATGATGCCCCGCGTGCGCGGCGTCGCGAGCGTGCGCCGGCGCGGCGGGCGGGCCGAAGCGATCCGGCTCGGCGCCGTAGCGCGCGGCCATGACGGCGAACTCCGGCGCGGTCGACAGATCCACCGACGAGCCGAGCAGCTCGAGGACGAGCTTGCGGCTCTTGCGGACGCGCTCGCTGTCCGTGTGGACGACCATGCCCGGCTCGGCCTTGCGCGAGCACGAGGGGACGAGCGTGCGCGCGCCGTCGAGCTCCACGACGCACACGCGACAGACGTTGACCGGCGTGAGGTTCGAGGCGAAGCACAACGTCGGCGTGTCGATGCCGAGCGAGCGGCAGGCGTCGAGGAGCGTTCCCCCCTCGCGCACGCGCGCCGTGCGGCCGTCGATCGTGAGCTCGACGGTGCGATGCTCCGGTGCGAGCGGCAGTCGCGTCGTCATCGCGTCTCCTCCTCGATCTCGCGGCGCAGCTTCTGGAACGCCGACTCGACCGCGAGCGACGCGGTCTGTCCGAGGCCGCAGATCGAGGCGTCGCGCATCACCTGACCGAGGTCGGCGAGCAGGGCGCGCTCGCCGTCGATGCGGCTCTTCTTCTTCACGAGGCGCGTCACGAGCTCCTCCTGCCGCACCGTCCCGACGCGGCACGGGACGCACTGCCCGCACGACTCGTCTCGGAAGAACCCGGCGATCCGCTCGAGGAGCGGCAGGACCGGGATCGTGTCGTCGAGGACGAGCACGACGCCGGAGCCGAGCGAGAGCCCGGCTTCGCGCGCGTCCTCGAGCGTGAGCGGCAGCGCGATCTCGTTCGGCGCGACGAACGACGCGGCGGCGCCGCCGAGGAGCACGGCGCGGAGCTTCCCCACGACGCCTCCGGCGAGGGCGAGGAGCGCGTCGAGCCGCATCCCGAACGGCACCTCGTAGAGGCCGGGCTTCGCCACGGAGCCCGAGAGGCAGAAGAGGCGCGTGCCCGGCGAGCGCGCCGTCCCGATCGCGCGATAGGCGGCCGCCCCTTCGAGCACGATCGGCAGCACGTTGACGAGCGTCTCCACGTTGTTGATGACGGTGGGCTGACCGAAGAGCCCGTGCTCCGCGGGGAAGGGCGGCTTCGTCCGGGGCTCGCCGCGGAACCCCTCGATCGACTCGAGCAACGCCGTCTCTTCGCCGCAGATGTAGGCGCCAGCGCCGCGACGGATCTCGATGTCGAAGCGGACCCCGCGCCCCATCACGTCGTCGCCGAGGAGGCCGTGGGCGCGCGCGCGTTCGATCGCGTTCGCGAGCCTCGACCTCGCGAGCGGGTACTCGTCGCGCACGTAGATCATCCCGCGCTCGGCGCCGACCGCGTAGCCGGCGATCGTCATGGCCTCGACGAGCGAGAAGGGATCTTCCTCCATGAGCACGCGGTCCTTGAAGGTGCCGGGCTCGGACTCGTCGGCGTTGCACACGATCCATTTCGGCGCGCGCGGCATCTTCGCGACGCTCTCCCACTTGCGACCGGTGGGGAAGGCGGCACCGCCGCGACCCGCGAGCCCCGACTCGCCGACCTCGCGGAGGATCTCGGAGGGCGAGAGCGAGAGCGCGCGCCGGAGCGCCGCGTAGCCGCCGTTCGCTCGATAGTCGTCGAGCGAAGAGGGGTCGACGACGCCGACGCGGCGCAAGAGGCGCAGCGGGGGCGCGCCAAGGACGTCGCGCTGAGGGAGCCGCGCGGGCGCCTCGTCGGTCACGGCGCGCTCGCGGAGCGCCGTCGCCACGCGCTCGACGGTCGCGTGCCCGAAGCCTCGCTCGAACGGATGCTCGCCCGCCGAGACGAGGAGCGCCGCGGGGGCCTTGTCGCAGAGCCCGATGCACGGGGTCTTCATCCACGCGTTCGGCGCCTTCGGATCGGGGTGCGGCCCAGCGCCGAGGGCGGGACCCAGCGTCGCCTCGAGCCCCGCGACGAGCGCGTCCGCGCCTCGCGCCTTGCACGCGATGTCGTCGCAGACGTGCGCGATCGTCCGAGGTCGCTCGGCGAGCGAGAAGAGCGCGTAGAAGCTCGCGACGCCGAAGCCCTCCGCCGGCGGGACGTGGAGCCGCTCGCACACGTAGCCGAGCGCGCCTCGGCTCACGAAGCCGAACCTGTCCGAGAGCGCGTGGAGCGCCGGCAAGAGCAGGTGCCGCCGCGATCGCGCGTCGCGCAAGCTGACGGTCGGCGTCGTCGGGATGGGCGCGAGGAGCGCGTCGACGACCTCGCGTTCGTCGTCGCTCGGGGGCGTCGGGATCGGCCTCAGGTCCACGGGCTCACTCCTCGGCGTCGCTCGCCACGACCGGGCTCGCGTCGAGCTTGTCGATGCGGATGGCGGCGGCCTTGAACTCGGCCGTGCCGCTCTTGGGATCCCAGGCGTCGATCGTCAGCTGGTTCGTGTCGACGTCGTCGGGGAAATGGAAGGTCATGAACGCGAGCCCGGGCTTCAGCGTCGCATCGTAGCGGACGGGCGCGACCACCGAGCCCCTTCGTGAGCTCACGCGCACCTTCTCGCCGTCGGCGACGGCGAAGCGCGCGCCGTCGTCCGGGTGGAGATCGAGCGACTCGCCGCGATGGAGCGGCGAGCGAAAGGCGTTCGTCGCGACGCCCGTGTTGTAGGACTCGAGCCTCCTGCCCGTCGTCAGTCGCAGCGGGTACCGTTCGTCGAGCGCCTCGACCGGCCCGCGATGCGCGATGGCGTGGAAGGGCGCGCGCGGCCCGCGGAGCGGCTCCTCCCAGAGCCGCGCGTGGAGGTAGGGCGTGCCGGGGTGATCGTCGGTGGGGCAGGGCCACTGCAGGCCCTTCTCGGCCTCGAGGCGCCCGTAGGACATGCCGCCGTGCATCGGCGAGAGGCTCCTCAGCTCGTTCCACGCGTCCTCGGGCGTGGTGACGCCGAGATCACGTCCGAGGCGTCGGCTGAGGTCGGCGAGGATGGCGACGTCGTCTCGCGCCCCACCCGGCGCCGAGATCGCGCGCCTCACGCGCTGGACGCGTCGCTCGCTGTTCGTCACCGTGCCCTCGGTCTCGCACCAGCTCGCCGACGCGGGCAGGACCACGTCCGCCATCTCGGCGGTCTTCGTGAGCACGATGTCCTGCACGACGAGCGTCTCGAGCCCTTCGAGCAGCCGCTTCGTGCGTGAGCCGTCCGCCTCCGACTGCGCCGGGTTCTCGCCGATCACGTAGAGCGCGGTGAGCTCCTTCCGACCCATCGCCTCGAACATCTCGGTGAGGTGCCAGCCCTTCTTCGCGGGGATGCGGGCCCCCCACGCCGCGTCGTAGCGCGCGCGGATCGCGTCGTCCTCGACGTCCTGGAAGCCCGGGAGCTTGTGCGGCAGCGCCCCCATGTCGCCTCCGCCTTGCACGTTGTTCTGACCTCGGAGCGGGTTGCACCCCGATGAAGGCTTGCCGACGTGGCCCGTGAGCAGCGACAGGTTGATGAGCGACAGGACGTTGTCGACCGCCGAGTGGTGCTCGGTGATCCCGAGCGTCCAGCAGATCATCGCGCGGTCGGCGCGCGCGTAGTCGAGCGCCATCTTGCGGATGAGCGTCGCCGGGACGCCGGTCGTCTTCTCGACGCTCTCCGGGGTGTAGCGCCGAACGTTCTCCGCGTAGCTCTCGAAGTCGGTCGTCGCGTGGCGGATGAAGCGCGGGTTCTCGAGGCCGGCCTCGAGGATCGCGCAGCCCACCGCGTTCGCGAGCGCGATGTCGGTCCCCACCTCGAGGCCGAGCCACGCATCCGCCCACGCCGCCGAGCTCGTGCGACGCGGATCGACGACGTAGAGCTTCGCGCCGCGTTGGATGCCCTTGAGCACGTGGTGGAAGAAGATCGGGTGCGTCTCGCGGGCGTTCGACCCCCACAGGAGGATGACGTCGGTGTCTTCCACCTCGCGATAGGAGCTCGTTCCGCCGCCTGCTCCGAAGACCGTCGCCAGACCGACGACGCTGGGGGCGTGTCAGGTTCTGTTGCAGCTGTCGATGTTGTTGCTGCCCACCGTCGCGCGGATGAACTTCTGCGCGACGTAGTTCACCTCGTTCGTGGCCTTCGAGCAGCTGAAGATGCCGAAGGTCGAGGGGCCGTGACGATCGACCGCGGAGCGGATCCCCGCGGCCGCGCGATCGAGCGCCTCTTCCCAAGTCGCGCGCCGGAGCGCGCCGCCGTCGCGGACGAGCGGATGCGTGATGCGAGTGAGTCGCGGCATGAGGCGCATTGTCTCCCCAAACCCTCCGAGAAGGAACTCTGCTGCTCGCGCCGGAGCGCGCTTGCCGTCGGGCCGCCGAAGCGAGAGCATCGCTCGAGAACCGCGGAGGTCGACACGATGCCCACGTCTCGCAGCGCCGTTTTCGCTTTGGTCACTCTGTCCGCGCTCGGCTGCGGGAGCTCGTCGACGACCGGGGCCGGGGGGAGCGGTGGGGCGACCTCCACCGCCGGACCCGGCGCGACCGGCGCGACCGGCGCGACGGGGTCGGGCGGAACGAACGGCGCGTCGACCTCGTCCGGGGCGACGAGCGGCACCGGCGGCGCGTCCGCCTATCCCGCCGGTTGGCTCTACACGCAGGGCGACAAGATCCTCGTCTCCGACGGAACCCAGGGCGCGCCGTGGATGGGACGCGGGGTCAACATGGATGACCTCTTCCTCTGCGGCTACAACAACACGCTCTGGATGAGCGGCGCCGACACCACGCTCGAGACGATGGTCACGGGGCTCGTGGCCGACTGGAAGCCCACGTTCGTGCGCATCTCGCTCTCCATGGCGAGCTACCCGAAGACGACGAGCTGGCTCTCGAACGACGCGGAGTACAAGACGCCGATGACCGCGGTCATCCAGTCGATCGCGCAGTCGCCCAACGTGTACGTGCTCGTCACGCTGCGCTCGGACGCGTCGATGATCGGTCAGGATCAGATCCACGGCGATCCCGAGGCGACCGGCATCCCGTCCGACGCCTCGACGACGCCGAACGCGGGGAGCTTCCCGAGCGGCACGGACGCGACCTACGTCGCCCTCGTCGACACGTTCGCGCACGAGAGCCACGTGCTCTTCGGCCTCACGAACGAGCCCGGCGGCAACACGCTCTCGAACGCGCAGATCGCCGCCGCGATGAGCCACGCCGTGACGACGATCCGCAACGAAGAGGACAAGCTCGGCGTGCCTCATCACCTCGTCAGCGTGCAGGGCAACGGCTGGACGAGCGACATCTCCTTCTACGCTGCGACGCCGCTCCCGCAGGACAACGTGATCTACGAGGTGCACGGCTACCCGCCGCCGGCGAGCTCGTACACGTACGCGAACCTGCCGGTGATCATCGGCGAGTACGGCAGCTTGCCCGACGCCGCCGCCTTCTACGCCGACGTGGAGGCGAAGCAGATCCCGAACCTCGCGTGGGACTTCGACTCGTTCAGCAACTGCGCGCCCGACTTGCTCAACGTGAACCAGAGCGCCTCGAACCTCCAGCCGACGGCGTGGGGGAACACGGTGAAGAGCTACCTCCTCGCGCACCCGTAGCGCGGCGCCCGAGCGATTCTCGGTTGCCGCCGCGGGCCTTCTCTCGCAAATGCCCGGCATGACAGCGGCTCATCCTTCGCCCGAAGATCTCGATCGCGTCGCCTCGCACGCCCTGCGGGAGGTGAAGGCGGGGATGCGCCTCGGGCTCGGCACGGGTCGCGCTGCGGAGGCCTTCATCCGCAGGCTCGGCGAGGCCGCGCGCGCCGGCCTCTCGGTGCGCGGTGCGGCGACGAGCGAACGCAGCGAGCGCCTCGCGCGCGAGGTGGGGATCGAGACGGCGCCCGTCGCGGAGCTGTCGCCCCTCGACGTGGCGTTCGACGGCGCGGACGAGGTCGCGCCGGATCGATCGCTCGTGAAAGGGCTCGGCGGCGCGCTCCTGCGCGAGCGCGTGATCGCGTTCGAGGCCAAGCGCTTCGTCGTCCTCGTCACGCCCGAGAAGCTCGTCGAGAAGCTCGGCACGCGGGCGCCCATCCCGATCGAGGTGGTGCCCTTCGCGCTCGAGACGGCGCGGCGACACATCGAGGCGCTCGGCGCCAAGGTCACGCGGCGCACGGGCTCGGAGGGCGCGCCGTTCGTGACGGACAACCAGAACGCGATCCTCGACGCGCACTTCGCCCCGATCGACGAGCCGCGCGCCCTCGACGCCGCGATCCTCCGCATCCCGGGCGTGGTCGACACCGGGTTCTTCTTCGATCTCGCGACCGTCGTCCTCTGCGCCGACGCCGGCACCGTCCGCGAGATCTGACGCGCGCGTCGCCTGCGCTGCCTTTACGTGGCGGCGCGGCGTGCCCAGATTGCCCTTCTCATGGCCTCCCCTCACGGCAGCGCGCCCGGACCGAAGGAGCGCAGCGCCGACGACTTCTTCAAAGCGCCCCTCGCCACGATGCGCGCCGCCGCGCGCGAGAGCTTCGCGCTCGTGCCGGCGACGCTCCGCCTCGTCTGGAAGAGCTCGCCCACCGGCACGCTGCTCCTGCTCGCGCTCACCCTCGTGGCGGCCGTCGTGCCGCTGTCGGTCGCCTACGTCGGCAAGCGGATCATCGACGCCGTCGTCGCGCACGAGCACGACGCGGCCCTCCGTTGGGTCTTGCTCGAGCTCGCCGCGATCGCGGGGCAGGCCGGCGTCATGCGGGCGCTCGGCCTCACGCGGAGCCTCGTCGGCGCGCGCCTCGGCATCGACGTCAACGTGCGGATCCTCGAGAAGGCCCTGACCCTCGAGCTGCGCCACTTCGAGGACCCCGAGTTCTACGACCGGCTGACGCGCGCCCGTCGCGAGGCCTCGTCGAGGCCGCTCTCCGTCGTCACCGAGAGCTTTCAGCTCCTGCAGAACGCGCTGACCCTCTTCGGGTACGTGGCCCTCTTGTCGTCCTACAGCGGCTACGCCGTGCTGGGGCTCGCCATCGCGGCGCTGCCCGCGACGGTCGTCGAGATGCGCTTCTCGAGCCAGGCGTTCCGGCTCCGCAACTGGCGCGCCCCCGAGACGCGTCGCCTCACCTACCTCGAGTACGTGCTCGCGAACGACGCTCACGCCAAGGAGGTGATGACGTTCGGCCTCGGTCCGATGTTGCTCGGGCGTTATCGCGAGCTCTCCGACGCGATCTTCGAGGAGGATCGCCGCCTCGCGCTGCGCCGCGCCTTCTTCGGCTACGCCCTGAGCCTCCTCGCCGTCGGCACCTTCTACGGCTGCTACGCCTCGCTCGCGATCGCGGCCGCGACCGGCGCCATCTCCCTCGGCAACCTGACGCTCTACGTGGCGTCGTTTCGCCAAGGGCAACAGAGCTTCCAGAGCATCTTGACGGCATTGGGAGGCATGTACGAGGACAACCTCTACATGTCGAACCTCTTCGGTTTCCTCGCGATCGAGACGCGCGGCGAAGGAGGTCGAGGCGCGCGGCGCGCGGCCCGAGAGGCCGCCGAGGCGCGCGCCGAAGCGCCCGAGGCGGCTTCGTCTCCGCCGGCCGCCGGCGGGGCACGCGGGCTCGTCCTCGAGGACGTCGGCTTCCGCTACCCCGGGCAGGAGGGCTTCGCGCTGCGCCACGTGTCGCTCGCGATCCCGCCCGGAGAGCGCCTGGCCCTCGTCGGTCAGAACGGCTCCGGCAAGACGACGCTCATCAAGCTCCTGACCGGCCTCTACCAGCCCACGGAAGGGCGCATCTCGCTCGACGGCAAGGACCTCGCCGAGTGGGACGACCGAGCGCTCCGCGCCCGCGTCGGCGTCATCTTTCAGGACTACAACAAGTACCCCTTCACGCTCGGCGAGAACGTCGCGGTCGGCTCCGTCGAGCACATGGACGAGGAGCCGCGCGTGTGGCGCGCGCTCGAGAGCGGCGGCGCCGACGACATCGCCAAGGCGCAGAAGGCGGGGCTCGAGACCCCCCTCGGACGCTGGTTCAAGTCCGAGGGCGTCGAGCTCTCGGGCGGGCAGTGGCAGCGCGTCGCGCTCTCGCGCTCGTTCATGCGCGAGGAGGCCGACATCCTCGTCCTCGACGAGCCGACCAGCGCGCTCGACGCGGAGGCCGAGCAGGCCGTGTTCGAGCGATTCCAGGAGCTCGCGCGCGGCAGGACGACCATCCTCATCTCGCACCGCTTCCCGACCGTCCGCACCGCCGACCGCATCGTCGTCCTCGCGGGCGGCGGCGTCGTCGAGGAGGGGACGCACGCCGAGCTCTTGAGCAAAGACGGTCGCTACGCCCGCCTCTTCAAGCTGCAGGCCCAGGGCTACCTCTAGCGGCGCGCCGCGCGGGGACTACTTCGACGCGCGGCCGAAGGCGTCCCTGTCGGCCGCATTGTCGCGCGCAGCCTCGCGCGTCACCTTCCCCCGGTCGAGGAGGCGGAGCAGCGCCATGTCCATCGTCTGCATCCCCGCGGCCTGCCCGGCCTGGATGAGGCTCGGGATTTGGAAGGTCTTCTGCTCGCGGATCATCGCCGCCAGCGCGCTCGAGCCGATCAGGATCTCGTGCGCGGCGCAGCGACCCTTGCCGTCCGCCGTCGGCAACAGCTGCTGCGCGACGATCCCTGCGATCGAGGTCGAGAGCAGACCGCGGATCATCGGCTGCTCGTCGGCCGGGAAGGCGTTCAAGACGCGATCGATCGTCGCAGGGGCGCTGTTCGTGTGCACGGTGCCGAAGACGAGGACGCCGAAGCTCGCGAGCTGCAGCGCGAGCTTCATCGTCTCGTTGGTGCGGAGCTCCCCGATGAGGATCACGTCGGCGTCCTCGCGCCCCGCGCTGCGGATGGCGGTGGCGAAGTCCGGCGCGTGCCTGCCGATCTCGCGCTGCGTGATCTCCGCGACCTGCGGCGCGTGAACGAACTCGACCGGGTCTTCGATGGTCAGGATGTGACAGGCGCGCGTCTCGTTGATGTGGCGGATCATCGCCGCGAGCGTCGTGCTCTTGCCGCTGCCGGTCGGGCCGGTCACCAGCACGAGGCCGCTGCGTCGCTCGGCGAGCGCGCGGATGGCGAAGGGAGCGGAGAGCTCCTCGAGCGTCGGGATGTCCCGCGGGATCACGCGGAAGACCGCGCCGAGCTCGCGCTCCACGCGCGGGTCTTGGCTCTTCTTGAAGAAGTAGCTCGCGCGGAAGCGCGCCTTGTCGGCGTAGGCGTACGCGAAGTCGAGATCGCGCGAGGCCTCGAGCTCGCGTCGCTGCTCCGGCGTGATGAGCTCGTAGAGCAGCGCCTCGATCTCGGCCTTGTCGACGTCGCGCGCGCGGAAGCCGGCGAGCGCCCCGCGCAGGCGCAGCGTGGGCGGGTGGCCGACGGCGAGGTGGAGATCGGAGGCCTTGCGCTGCAGCATCACGTCGAAGAACGAGTCGATCGCGGCCATCAGTCGCCTCCCTTGCGCGAGAAGAACGCGCCGGCCCTGCCGAGGAGCCCTCCGACGATGTCCTCGCGGGCGGGCGCCTCCTCGCGTTTGTGCGTGTCGCCCTTCAGCGTCGCGTCGAGCTCGTCGGGGGTGTCGGAGACCGCGAGCGCCTCCGCGGCGTCGACGACCCCGCTCCGCACGAGCTCCGCGAGCGAGTCGTTGAGCCGGACCACGCCGAGCCCCTTGCCCCGCTGCATCAGGCTCGGCAGCTGGAAGGTCTTCTGGTCGCGGATGAGGTTCCAGAGCGGCAGGCTGCCCGGGAGCGTCTCGAGCGCGACGACCCGACCCGTGCCGTCGGCGCGGCGCACGAGGCGCTGGCTCACGATGTACTTGAGGCCGCCGGCGAGCGTCGCGCGCACCTGCGGCTGGTCGCCCGGCGGGAAGAGATCGATGAGCGCCTCGATGGTCGCCGCGGCGCTCGGGGTGTTCATCGTCCCGAGCACGAGGTGGCCCGTCTCGCTCGCCATGAGCGCCATGCGCACGGTCTCCGTGTCGCGGAGCTCGCCGACGACGATGACGTCGGGGTCCTGGCGCAGCGCGCCCTTCAGCGCCCGCGCGAAGCTCTCGGTGTGCGCGCCGACCTCGCGCTGGCTGATGAGCGCGCTCTTGCGCGGGTGCACGATCTCCACGGGATCCTCGACGGTGATCACGTGGTGCGTGGTCGCTTGGTTGATCTGGTCCACGAGGGCGGCGAGCGTGGACGTCTTGCCGTGGCCGGTCGGCCCCGTCACGACGACGAGGCCCTGGTGGTGGTGCGTCGCCTCGGAGAGGTGCGGCGGGAGGCCGAGGGTCGCGAGCGACGGGACCTCGCGCGGCGTGAAGCGGAGGCTCGCCTTCAGCCCACGCAGTGTGAGTGTCACGTTGATGCGAAAGCGACCGAGTTGCGGTACGTCGATGGCGAAGTCGGCTCCCCCCCGCGACGCGAACGCAGGTCGCAGGGCCGCGGGGACCAGCGAGAGGATTGCGCGCTCGGTCTCGGCGGCCGGGAAGGTCTCGCGCGTCGGCGCGAGCGCGCCCGCGACGCGGAAGAGGGCAGGGCGCTTGGGGACGAGGTGCAGATCGCTCGCGCCCAGGCGACGCCCCTCGGCGAGGAGCGCAGCGATCCCTTTCGCCGAGGCCTGCTCGGTGGGCCAGCGAAGGTCGGCCAAGAGGGGGCCCGCGGCGACCACGGGGACCGGCTGGGGCGCGGCAGGTCGCGGCGTCGGTCTCCGCTCCGGGCGGCTCTCGTGCGCGCGCGCCTCGATCGCGGCCGTCGGGGGTGGACGCGCGTCGATCGCGTGCGGGCGGTCCAGGGCGCGCGGCGTGATCGGCTCGAGACGATGCTCCTGCCTCCGGAGAGGCCGCTCGTGCGGAGCGCCGACCTCGCCGTGTCGCGCCGATGGCTCGTGTCGGCTCTCCTCGTGCGGGCGCGGCTCGTGGCGGCGCTCTCCGTCGTGGCGACGATCTTCGTGCGCGCGCCGCTCGTCGTGGTGGCGCCCCTCGTTCGGCCGATCACCGCCGCGGTGGCTCGGATCGACGCCGCGAGCGGCCGCACGCTCGGCGGGGATCGACGGGCGGCGCGTCGCGCTCCGATCGCTCCGGGGTGGTTTGATCGAGGGCTGGCTCCTCCGCGCCGCGCGCATCGACTGCGAGTTGCGGCGCGGGGGCACGCCGCCCGGATCGGCCACGGCGATGCTCGCGGCGATCTCGCGCCCGCGGAGCTCCGCCGTCACGCGGAAGGCACCGGCGCCCGCCGTGTACGTCCAGGTGACGGGCCCCGCGTCGATCGTCTCGAGCTTCCGACCGCCGCCGGCCGCCTCGCACAGGCTCATGACCTCGTCGTCGGTGAGCGCCTCGTCCGCGAGGTTCTTGACGTCCGCGCGATCTCCGCGCGCGTCCCCTTCGTAGACGAGCCGCGGGCGTCGGCCGCTCATCAGCTCGAGCCGCGCGGCCCTCCGTCCCTCGAGGTTCGACAAGAGCATCTTCAAGCTGACCAAGGGATCGCTCCTTCGCTCGCGTGGTCGATTCGAAGGCGCCGGCGCGCCCGCCCCTCGAGCCCCTCGGCACGGAGCACGCGGCCCCGCGCCGTCGTCCCGCGCGTCCTCGACGAGAGGACGTGGAACCGCACCGTTCCTATATCACGTTCTCTCTTTCTTCAGTCGGCGCCGGTCGGCGCCCGAGAGGCGCCACGCGCTCCACGAGCCTCCCGGAGGATGCTCGAAGCCCGTCTGTCGGCTGAACCTCCGCTCGACGTCGCCGACCTTCACGAAGACCCAGGCGTCGTCGAGGCGCACGAGGGGCGCTGCGACGCGCTCGCCGTCCGATGCTCCGTTCACGATGGTGATCAGCGCGGCCGCTTCCACCATGACGACATCCTACTCGCCGTCGCCGGTCGTCGGAAGCGTTCGCGCGCCCGCCGCGAGGTCGAGGGCGTCGAGCCTCGCCTCGAGCCTTTCGATCCCGAGGTTCCCCGGAGCGCCGAGGGACGTGCGACGCGCCACGCTCTCTCTCGCCGCTTCTCCGGCGGGCTCCTCCGCGCTCCCCGCCTCTCGCGCGACGAGCGCGTACGCGTCACGAAAGGCCATGCCGCTCGTGGCGAGGTCGACCGCGCGGTCGGTCGCGAGCATGTCGGCGCTCACGGCGCGGGCCATCCGCTCGCGCTCGAAGCGCATGCCCTTCGCCAGTCGCGGGACGAGCGAGAGCGCGCGCGACGCCTCCTCCAGCGCGCGCATCGTCGGCCCCTTCGTGAGCTGCAAGTCGCGGTGGTACCCCGCCGGGAGCGCGACGAGCGACATCAGCTCGACCATGGCGCCCTCGACGATCGAGCACGACGCGCGCAAGAGCTCGACCACGTCCGGGTTCTTCTTCTGCGGCATGATCGAGGAGCCGGTGGTGAGCGCCTCGTCGAGCCGCACGAACCCGAACTCCGCCGTCGTGAAGAGCGAGAGATCCCACGCGAGGCGTCGCAGCGTGGCCGACGCGTGCCACACCGACGCGAGCGCGACCGTCTCGACGACGCCGCGCGACGACTGGGACGCGAGCGGATTCAGCGCGACGTCCGAGAAGCCGAGCTCGCGCGCCACGCCCTCGCGATCGAGCGGTAGGTTGATCCCGAATCCAGCCGCGCCACCGAGCGGGCTCTTGTCGCAGAGCTTCCTCGCGTGCTCGAGCGAGTCGCACGCGTCGGCGAACCCCTCGACGAAGGAGCACGCCCAATACGCCACGGTCGAGGGCATCGCGCGCTGCAGGTGCGTGTAGCCGGGCATGAGGGTCCCGGTCTCGCGCTTCGCGAGCTCGAGCATCGAGCGCGACGCGTCGCGCGTGAGCGCGGAGAGCCGCGTCAGCGTCGCGCGCTCGTAGAGGCGCATGGCCACGAGCACCTGATCGTTGCGGCTGCGGCCGAGGTGCACCTTCTTGCCTGCGTCACCGAGCCGCTCGGTGAGCATCGTCTCGATCGCGGTGTGACCGTCCTCGTGCTCGTCGGTCAACACGAAGCGGCCCGCGTCGAGCTCGTCGAGCAAGCGATCGAGCTCGCGGATCAGCGCCCCCACGACCTCGTCGGAGAGCGCCCCGATCCGCCCGAGGCCGCGCACGTGCGCCTTCGTCGCGAGGAGATCGAACGGCAGCAGGCGCTGATCGAGCTGCCAGTCGTCGCGCGCGGTGAACCGAAGCATGTCGGCGTCCAGCGCGCCGCCCTTGTCCCAGAGTCTCGAGCCCTTCGCCACGCGCCCTCGTTCTTCACGCGGCCGCCCGCGTCAAGCGTTCGGAGGCGCGCGCCGTGCGGGTTCGACCGCTGCGCGAGCTCGAGCGGTGGCGGAGCCGACGGGCCGCTACTCGAGGGACTCCTCGACGAGGGCTTGGATCTCCGCGAGGCGGGCGGCCTTCGCGGCGGAGAGCTTGGAGCGAGGTGGGGCGCTCGCCGCGACGGCGCGCTCGAGCTCGGCGAGATCGTCCGCGCCGCGCTTCGCTCTCCCGAGCCCCAGCGCCCGCGAGAGCCAACCCTTCGACGCGCGCAGGCTGAAGACGTCGGCCTCGACCGACGCGGGCGCCTTCGCGATCGCCTCGACGACCTCGCGGTTCGTGTCGACGTACGAGAGCGCTGCGCGGTACGCGTCGCTCGCCGCGTCGCCGAGGTGCTTCAGGACGACGCGCTCGTTCTCGTCGACGCCGCGCGCGATCCGGCCGAGCTCGTTGTGGATCGCGAGGGCGAGCGCGGCCTCGCCGGCCGAGAGGCTCGTCGCCGAGTGGATCTTCATCCCGCTGCAGCCGCGCAGCTCGACCGCGGCGCCGTTCATCACGAGCACGCCGAGGCCGAGATGCACCGCGGCGAGGTCCGCCGCCCCGTCGATCTCGCTCCGGGCGAAATGCTTGCCGAGGTCCGCCTCGGCGAGGAAGAGGGCGCCGAGCGTCCTCGCCATCATCGTGCCGAGCACGGTCGAGTTCTTCACCTCGGTGGTCGCGAGCTCCACGGCGTACGAGCCGTCCGCGCGCTCGGAGAGCCGGTTCACCTTCCCGACGCCGAGGCCCGGGCTCGAGCATCCGCCGCTCGAGCACGACGTGACCGAGCCCTCCTCCGGATCGACGAGCGACAGCTCCGTCTCGATCGAGTCGAGCCCTGCGTGCGCCTTCATGCGGTCGAAGAGGGCGAGCACCGTCTTCGGCGATCCGTCGAACGTGTCGGGGAAGAACGCCGTGTTCGGGAGCACGAGCGGGCCGACCGGCTCGGCGCCCCGGCTCGTCAGGGTCGCGGAGCGACGGAAGACCCACCGAGCCTGCTCTTCGGACCAGGGCAGCGTCATGACGACGAGCGTAGCCCGCGCGCACGCTTGAGGCCATGGCATCTCGCCGCGATCGGTACTACGTGGACGCCCATGACAGCCCCCGAAGCGGTCCTGGACATCGAGCGACGCAAGCGCGACCACATCGATCTTTGCGCCACCGGCGACGTCGGGTTCAAGCAGAAGACGCCCCTCTTCGAGGAGGTCGAGTTCGTCCACGACGCGCTGCCGGAGCTCAAGGTCGACGACGTCGACACCTCGGTCGAGATCCTCGGCAAGAAGCTCACCGCGCCGATCGTCATCGCCGCGATGACGGGCGGCACGGAGAAGGCGCGCAACATCAACCGCGAGCTCGCGCGCATCGCCGACGAAGAGGGCTACGGCTTCGGCCTGGGCAGCCAGCGCGCCATGCTCGACGCATCCGCGGGCCGCGACCCGACGTACGGCGTCCGTGACGTCGCGCCGAAGACCCTCGTGCTCGGCAACATCGGCGGCGTGCAGGCGCGCGTGCTCGCCACGAGCGTCCTCGAGGATCTCGTCGGCCGCGTCGGCGCCGACGCGCTCTGCGTCCACTTGAACCCCGCGATGGAGATCGTGCAGCCGGGCGGCGATCGCGATTTCGAGGGCATCGTCGACACGCTCGCTCGCCTGAACGAGGAGCTCTCGGTGCCCGTCGTCGCGAAGGAGACCGGCTGCGGCATCGGCCCCGCCGCCGCGAAGAAGATCCTCGGCGCGGGTGTGCGGCACGTCGACGTGTCCGGCGCCGGCGGCACGTCGTGGGTCGCGGTCGAGATGCAGCGCGCCGAGGGCGAGGCGAAGGTGCTCGGCACGGTGCTGCGCGACTGGGGTGTGCCCACGGCGGCCTCGGTGCTCGCGGTGCGCGCGGCCCGGCCGCGCTTCAAGACCATCATCGCGACGGGCGGTGTCGCGAGCGGCGTCGACGTCGCTCGCGCCATCGCGCTCGGCGCAGACGCCGGCGGCATCGCGCGTCCGGTGCTCCAGGCGCTCACCAGCGGCGGCCCGGAGGGCGCGCGAGCTTTCTTGGCCCGAGCGCGCGCGGAGATCGCCACCGTCATGCTGCTCACGGGTGCGCGCAAGGTGCGAGACCTCGCACGCGTCCCGACCTTGCGCGGCCCCACCCTCGCGCGCTGGGCCGACCTCGTCGCGGCGCAGACCAAGCGCGCGAAGCGCTGAGCCGACCCGGGCGCGACGCGCGAGACCGGCGGGCACAGCCACGCTGGAATTCCCGCATGGTAGGCGCTTGCGATTCGGACGCCGAGACTGATAGCGTCCCGAATCACCTCATGAGCGAACCCCCGCGGCAGTTGCGAAGTGATCCTCCCGTCGAGGACCTGAAGCGCGAGCGCGACGCGTTCATCCAGCAGTTCTTCCGAAGAGGCGCACAGATCTCGGAGGAGCTGCTCGGTGAGCTCGAGAAGCTCCGCGAAAAGATCGACGGACTCGAAGCGGAGAACGCGCGGCTCAAGGCGCACGTCGCGAGCGACGACGCGATCCGCAAGCTCCTCGCGAAGATCCGTGAGCTCGAAGCCGAGAAGGAAGAGCTCATCGCCAAGACCGGCCGCATCTCGCCCACCCCCGACGACTTCGCCGAGCGGTTCGCCGAGGTCGAGAACGAGCTCGCGAACCTCGGCACGCTCCACGTCGCGGGCCTCCAGCTCCACTCGGGCACCACGGTTCGTCGCGCGCTGCGCAACATCAAAGAGCTCTGCGCGCAGTTCGTCGGTGCGGCCCAGTTCGTGGTGTACCTCGCGACCGACGATGGCTCGGCGCTCGTCCCCATCTCGGTCGACGGCCTCTCCCAGAAGGAGGCGCGCGAGGTCTCGGTCGACGACCACGTCGGCAAGGCGTTCAAGTCCGGCAAGATCGTCTACGACGAGCACGGCGACCCATCGCAGGGCTCGATCCACGCGCCGGCCGCCGTGATCCCGATCTCGCTCTCGGGGCACCAGATGGGCGCCATCGCCATCTTCAAGACCTTGCCGCAGAAGACCTCGTTCGTCGGGGTCGACTACGAGCTCTTCAAGCTGCTGGCCGCTCAGGCCGGACCGGCGTTGGTTCACGCGCGTCTCTTCGAGGACGCTGGGCGGCGCGTGCCCGGGGTGCAGTCTTTCATCGACCAAGAGGACTGACGGATGGCCGAGTACTCATGTCTGATCGTCGAAGACTCGCCGATGATGCGGCAGCTTCTGGTGTTCGCGCTGGCGCGGGTGAAAGGCCTTCGGGTCACCGAGGCCGATGATGGCGTCGACGGGCTGCGCAAGCTCGCGTCGAACAAGTACGACATCATCATCACCGACATCAACATGCCCATCATGGATGGGTTGAAGCTCGTGAAGCGGGTGCGCAGTGACCCGGTTCACAAGGACACCCCGATCATCATCATCACGACCGAGGGCTCGCAGGAAGACCGGCAACGGGCGCTGCAGCTCAACGCGAACGCGTACATCACCAAGCCCATCCAGGCGCCGCAGGTGATCGCCAAGGTGAAGGAGCTGCTCAAGATCGAGTAGCCGGCCGGAGCCCGCTCCGTGCCTCCCTCGGCGGGGCGCGGGTTGGTCCGGTTTCTGCGAAGAGGCCTCTCGACGTCGCGTCGGGAGGCTTCGCGTTTTGTCCTTCGACCGCGTCCGCCAGCGCCGTGACGGTGCCAAGCGATTGTCGATTTGGAACAGGGCGTTCCGAATCGGCGACGACCTGTTTCGTTCTGGCACGCCCGACGCGAAGCGCGGAAGAGCGCGGAAAATCTCCTCCTCTGCGCGGTCCACCTCGATCGACCCTCGCCGGAGGCGCCGCGCGCAGCGGGCAAGCTCCTTGCTATTGCCCCCTCGCATGTCGCATTCGTGGCCTTCTTCGCGCGCGTCGAGCCGCGCGCTCACCGGCTGCCTGACGTGCCTCGCGCTCTTCCTCACGCACGAGGCCCGCGCCGGATCGCACAAGGCGCCCGACGTGCTCCTGCTCGTCGATACCTCCGGCTCGATGCAGTACTCGCTGAGCGGCGACGGGCGCGACGACGACGACAACCAAGACGAGCAGACGCGTTGGGCGGTCGTCGCGCAGGCGCTCACCGGCACGCTCCAAGGCTTCTCGATCGACGGCGCGGGCTACGTCCGTTCCAACGCGTGCCGAGCCCAGCAGAACACCGCCGACCCATGGTTCGCGTCGGCGTTCGCGAACCCGTGGGATTGGCCGGTCCACACGACCCAGAGCCCCGAGCTCAAGGATCCCATCATCTTCATGAGGGCCTCCTCGAGCGGCAGCGGTAGCGGCAGCAACTGCGCCGGCAACTCGGGCAACAGCAACGGGAACTCCGTGAACACCGCGGCGTGCAACAAGTCGAACGACGACGAGAGGCACGACGACAACGAGAACAACGGCAACCACAACGGTTGGTACAAGAACCAGAAGAGCTATAGCGGGAACGGCGCCGTGTGCACCCTGGGATCGGGGGGCTGGGACCAGGCGTCCGACGGCGTCCTCGATCTCTACGCGCGCCAGGTCCGCTTCGGCTTGATGACGAGCGACACCGGCCACCTCGAGGGCACCGACCTCACCAGCTATTCGGTCTCCGATTGGCTCCCGAGCGGCGGCCAGCCGGTGAGCGCGGGCGGCAGCTATTGGTACTCCGACGCCGGTCACAGCTGGCTCGCGGGCACCGGCTTCGCGAAGGGCCTGTACGGCCAGATGACGGTCGGCGCGCAGAGCTGGGAGGTCGGGAGCCGCAACCCCTACGTCGCGCCGTGGGAGGGGCGGCTCATGGGCTTCGGCGCCTTCGACGCGTCGAGCGACGACATCGCCGCGCAGAACGAGCGGATCCAACGCGTCATTCTCTCGCGACATCCCATCGCTTACGGCTCGTCCTACGACGGCGCGCAGCCCGGCGATCTCGTCCCGATGTCGGCGATGCTCTCGGACGCGTACGACTTCCTCGTCAAGGACGGCACCGTCCTCGGCGACTACCCGACGAGCGGACGGAGCTTCCCGCTCAGCAGCGCCAACGATCCCTCCTTCCTCGGCGGCTGTCGGCCGGCGAGCGTGGTCGTCATCTCGAGCGGACGCTTCGGCGGCGACATGCGCGCGCCGAGCACCGACGGCTACCAGCAGGGCTGGTTCCAGAAGAGCGCCAAGAGCTACAACACGCCGGCTTCGTGCGCGAGCGGCGGCGCGTGCCCGTACATGACCGCCGACTACTACGCGAACAAGCTCGCCACGAATCCGGGGCACCCGATCGCCGTGTCCGTGTTCGGCGCCGTGTCGAAGCACCGCGCGGTGCAGTGGAAGTCGATGCCAGGCAACTGCCCGTCGAAGGGCAAGGCTTCGGGATCGATGTGCCAGATGGACTGCGACTCCCTCGCGCCGAGCGACTTCGGACCGGCGGGCTCGACCGGCAAGATGTGCTCCGGCAGCTCCGGCGCGTGGGATCACGACGGCGATCCGGGCGGCGATCCGAGGGGCACCGTCGCGGCTTGCTGCGAGCTCGCGAACCTCGCCATCCAGATCGATCCGTCGAAGCCCCCGCTCTATTTCATCGACGGCGCGGACTCGCTCAAGCAGGCGATGACCGCCGTCATCACCTCGTCGCCCGACGACGACACCGCGCGGACGATCCCCGCGCTGGCCACCGCGGCGCCGACGATCCAGCTCGCGCAGAACCCCAGCGAGGTGGGCCCCGGCGGGGCGGCTGTCGCGCCGGCGTCGTTCGAGCTCTTGTCGTCCCTGTCGGTCGGTCGCAGCGCGTGGGCGCCGAACGGCGCCACGAATCCTTCGCCGATGTGGCGGGGTGTCCTCGAGCGCCGCCGGCTCTCGTGCAGCAACGCGTCCTCTCCGACGGCCGTCGCGGCCACGATCGATCCGTCCCGCGGCGACGACTTCGCGCAGAACCTCGTCTCGGGCTACGCGACGCGGAAGTTCTTCACCGTCGTCGCCGCGAGCGGCGCGACGCCGGCGCAGGGGAGCACGCTCCGGCGCAGCGACTACGGCGCGGCGCTCGCGCCCACCGATCCGAACGCCGACGGGCTCGGCGGCATCGACGTCACGCTCGGGGGGAACCAGTCGGCGCTCGCGACGAGCGACGGATGGTACGCGCAGATCGCGGCGCGCCTCTCCGGCGGCCTGAAGCCGGAGGCGTTCCTCGGGATCACCTCGAGCTCGCTGCCCGTCTGCGGATCGCAGCTCGGCGCCAACAACACGGCGGACTGCGCGAACCTCACGCTCCGGTGGTTCGGTGGTTACCACAACGACATCCCGAACCACCCGAGCGACCGCTGCCCCCACGCGGCCTGCAGCTGGGTGTCCGCCGACTACTCGAACCAGAACCCGCTCGGCGCGCTCTATCACGCGAGCCCGGTCGTCATCGGGCCGCCGAACGACTACCTCGACGACGAGGCGTATCGATCGCAGTTCGCCGTGAAGGCGGACGCGACGCGACCGAGCGGCCAAGCGACGCGGCCGACCATGCTGTACGCCGCGACCATCGACGGTCAGCTCCACGCGTTCGTCGTCGCGAAGAACAGCGACGCGAGCGACTACAGCTATGCCGGCGTACCGAAGCCCGACGGCGTGGACAACGGCGGTGACAACGAGCTCTGGTCCTTCGTGCCCCCCGCGGTGCTGCGGGACGTGTGGCCGAACTTCAACTCCGGCGCGGTACTCCTCGACGGTCCGCTCGTCGTGCGGGACGTGCTCGTGCGTCGCTCCGCCTCCGACGCCGCGCTCGGAAAGGGTTCGTGGAGGACGATCCTCGTCGGCAGCGGCGGAGCCTCCGTCGAAGGCGGCTTCTACTACGCGCTCGACGTCACCAACCCCACCAAGCCCGAGTTCCTCTGGCAGCTTCGCACCGCGGGATCGAGCGGTGTGAGCCTCTTCGGCGCCTCGGTGCCCGCCGCGGAGATCGCGACGATCGGAGTCAAATCGATCTCGGGGAGCGTCGATCAGGTGGCGGTCGCTATCCTGCCCGGCGGCACGCCGTCCACGGCGCCCCCGAACGATCCCCAGAAGAGCATCCGCGCGAAGCGGAGGTGCACGTCGTGCAACGCGAGCGGCGTGCGCGGCGCCATCCGCGAGTGGGGCGACAGCGTGCCGGCGCGCTCGCTCACGATCGTCGAGCTCGCGACGGGGCGCGTCCTCAAGCGCTTCGAAGGACGGGTCGGCACGGCGTCGAGCCCCGGAGATCTGGCGACGACCGATCCGGCGCTGGTCAGCGCGCTCTCCTCCGTCCGTTCGGACGCGAACGCGTTCGACAGTCCGATCACGAGCGCGCCGATCGCGTTCCCGAACACGCCCGGCGTCCGCGCCGACCGCGCCTACGTCGGAGACGCGGACGGGACCCTCTGGAGGCTCGACCTGCACGATCCGGATCCGACGAAGTGGACCGTCGACATCGCGTGGGACGCCTACGGCGCATCGGGCGCCGCGTATCCCGCGCTCGCGGGGCAGCCGATCGCCAGCGCGCCCGTCGTGAGCGTCGACTCGCTCGGCAATCCATCGGTGCTGTTCGCCACCGGCGATCAAGACGGCTACCAGACCTTCGCGCAAGGCATGCAGAACTACCTCGTCAGCCTGCTCGACAAACCGTCGGGCAACGCGCTGAAGGCGGTGGAGGCCTTCCACGTGGAGCTGTCCGACGGAGAGCGCGTCACGGGGCCCGTCACGCTGTTCGGTGGGGTCGCCTACTTCGCGAGCTACGCGCCCTCGAACCCGAGCCTCTCGGCGTGCTCGGTCGGCACCGCCAAGGTCTGGGGGCTCGACTTCCTCACCGGCGCCGCCGGGCTCGACACCGACGCCACGCCGGGTCCCGACGCGAAGAGCGTGTCCTTCGGGAGCCAGTCGGTGATCTTCGGCGTCGAGGTGAGCCGCACGCCGAGCTGCGCCGGCGCCACGACCGTCACGACCGACGGATGGCTCGCCGGCAACTACGCCGCGCGGACGAAGACGAACGCGGGCTCCTACGAGCTCGTCCTGCACACCGGCCCCGGCGACGGCTTCTCCACCGCGTTCGGCGCCGACGCCCTCCTCTCGAACGGGCAGCAAGGCGCAGCGACGAAGTCGCTGCACGTGAAGCTGCCCACGCCCAAGTCGATCGTGAAGATGGCGTCTTGGGCCGCGGTCGCGGAGTGAGCGGACGATGAGACGCGAACCGGGACCTCTCCTCTCCCCGCGACGATGGCCGCTCGCGCTGGCGGCGGCGGTCGTCGCGAGCCTCTCGCTCGGCTGCAAGCACCCACGTCGAGGCCCTCCGGCCGAGCCGCCGGGAGCCGTGATGCCGAGGGCCGCCGCGAGTGACCTCCCCGATCAGCTCGCTCCCGACGTGATCCTCGAGACGCGCGAGGTGGCCTTCGGGCTGCCGCTACCGGAGGGGATGACGATCACACGAGAGCTCTACGACAACGTCGTGGTCGTCGGGACCCGACCTCTCGAGGACGTCGTCGCGTACGTGAGCGAGCGCGTCGACGCCGACGTGAAGAGCGAGGCCGGATCGACGAGCTTCGTGCACGCGACGGTGAAGCACCCGAAGGGCGAGTGGCGCGGCTCACTCCGCATCGACGTGGAGCGGCGCGGAGCGACGACCGTGATTTCGCTCTGGGGAGAGCCGCGACGGGCCGTCGCGCGCGCCTCCGAGGCGGCCGACGACGCGACGGATCCCCCGCCGCCCGCGCCCTGACGGCGCGGATCGACGTCGACGCGCCCCACTATTCCTCGCTCGAAGGGTGCCGTTCTCATGCGCATGAACCACGCTCGTCTCCCCCCGATCGAAATCGCGCGTCGCCCGCTCGGCCCGCGCTCGTTCGCCAGGGTCGGGCTCCTCGCGTCGGCGCTCGCGACCTCTAGCGCTGCCGCCTGCGAGAGCGCGCGCGGGGGCGGCCCCGAGGTCAGCTCGCTCTCCGCACCGACGCCTCCGAGCGAGCCGTCGTCGAGCGAAGCGGTGGTGGTCTCGCCCGTGCCTCCGTTCCCGATCAGCGGCGGCACGCTGCTGGTCGTCGCCGAGACCGATCAGGCGGTGGTGTCGGATCCCGATCGCGATCGCGTCGTCCTCGTCGACCTCGCGGAGGGCAGCGTGCGCGCGGTCGTGCCCACCGAGGTGCGAGCTCGGCCCGGCCGCGCGGCCTCCGATGGCGCTCGCGCCTACGTGACGCTCCGCGGCGCCGGGCGGATCACGACGATCGATCTCTCCTCGGGCGCGGAGCTCTCGTCGATCGACGTCTGCGCGGCGCCGATCGGCGTCGCCTTCGATCCGGGCGAGGCGCAGATCCTCGTCGCGTGCGAGGGCGGCGAGCTCGTCACGCTCGATGCCGGTGCGACGCCTTCGGTCGTCCACGTCGCCCGGCTCGAGCCCGATCTGCGTGACGTCGTCGTCGCGGGCTCGCGCCTCTTCGTCAGTCACTTCCGCTCCGCGCGCGTCGACCTCGTCGACGAGCACGGGGCCGTCATCGGCGCGGCGACACCGAGCGGCTACCACTCGCCCTCCCAGCTCGCCTTCTCCGCTGGCGTCGCCTGGCGCATGATCGCCACCGCCGACGAGCACGTGGTCGTCGTCCACCAGCGCGAGCGCGACGGCGACGTTCCGATCGCCGTCCCCGAAGCGCCGCCCGGCCAGGGCGCCTCCTCCTCGAAGGCGCTCGGGCCGTACGGCAGCCCGCTCTGTCGCAGCAGCGTCGTCCACGCCGCGGTCGACGTGTTCGCCCCGAGCGGCGAGCCGCTCACGAAGGCCGGCGCGGGCGGGCTCGCGAACATGACGTTGCCGGTCGACGTGGCCGCGTCGCGATCGAGCGGGCGCCTCGCCGTGCTCTCGGCGGCGACCGGATCCATCGTCGAGGGACCCGAGGCCGCGCTCCACGCGTTCGACGGTTGCTCCGACGAGCTCCCCGCCGCAAAGAGCGGCGACGGCGGATCCTCCGGCATGACGGCCGCCGGCCTCCGCAAGCTCACCTCGGCGAGCGAGCCCATCGCGATCGCGTACGGCCGGGGAGACGCCGTCGTCGTGCAGACGCGCGAGCCGGCGACCCTGCAGATCTTCGCCGACGATGCGAACGAGCCCGTCCGCGCGATCGCGCTCGGTGGCGAGTCGCGACGTGACGACGCGCACGCGCTCTTCCACGGCGTTCGCGGCGAGAGCGGGACGAGCGCGATCGCGTGCGCGTCCTGTCACCCCGAGGGGCGGGAGGACGGCCGTGTCTGGCGGCTCGGCGGGAAGAAGCGGCGCACGCAGTCGCTCGCCGGGTTCTCGCTCGAGACGGCGCCCTTCCATTGGGAGGGCGATCTCGCCGACGTCCCGGCGCTGGTCGATCAGGTCCTCGTCGAACGCATGGGGGGCGCGAAGCAGTCGCCCGCGCGCGCCGACGCGCTCGCGTCGTGGCTCACCCAGATCCCGCCGGTCGTCAGCTCCGACGCGCTCGATCCTTCGGCCGTCGCTCGAGGTCGCGCGCTCTTCGACGATCCCGAGGTCGCCTGCTCGAGCTGCCACGGCGGCCCGCGCCTCACCGATGACCAGACGCTCGACGTCGGCACGGGCGGCGCCTTCCAGGTCCCCTCGCTCGCCGCCGTCCCCGCCCGCCCCCCGCACACGCACGACGGCTCCCCGCGCCCGCCCCCCCCGCGCTCCCC
>CAYYKK010000077.1:0-26359 GCA_964467935.1 uncultured Polyangiaceae bacterium | reverse complement strand
GGGCTCGGCGCCGGGCGCAGGGCTCGCGGATCCCGGCGGCGGGGAAGGCTCGAGGATGGCCTCCATCTCGAGCGTCTTGATCCGCCGGGGCGGCGCGACACGCCCCCGAGGCTCGGCCGCCGCAGGCGTCGGCGTCGCCGCGGCGGGCGGGCTCGGCGTCGCGCCCCCCGGTGGGATCGAGCGGCGCGTCGGCACGGGTGGCTTGACCTTGGGCTTCGAGCCCGTCGGCTCCGCCGCTGCCTGCGCGATCGTGGCCGACGCATCAGGCGCGGCCGGGGGCACCGAGCGTTTGGGCGGCAGAGGCGGCGGCGGCTTCGAGCGCGTCGGCGCCGTGCCCCGGCTCGCCTCGATGATCTCGGACTGCGTGACCGTCAGCGTGTTCTCCTCGCTCGTGGGCGGCGGGCGAGGGATCCCCATCAGCGTCGGTCGTCGCTGCGAGGCGGGCTGCTGCTGGAACGGCGCCGGTGTCGGCAGACGCCGAGGGAGCTTGTTGGTCTGGCGGATCGAGCCTGGCAGCGGCGGCGGCACCGATCGGGGACGGCCGGTGGCGTTCGCGTCGGGCGCGGCGGCCGCGCCATCGGTGCCCTCCTCGGGGGCGTCCCGCGGGACGCGCGGCGCGCGTGGAATGCCGAGATCCTCCGTCGACATCCCCGGCATCGGCTGTGTCTCGGGCGACGTCCTCGCCGGCCCCGTGGGCGCCGGTACCACGATGGCGCCCTGCTGCGCCGCCTCCCCGGCGGACGTCGGCTTCGGCGGGGCGATGCGCGGATCGAGCGCGGCGAGGGGAGAGGCGACCCCGAGCAGGGTCTTCTGGGGTCCGCGCTTCTTCGGGGGCGCGGGGGGCGGGACGCTGGGCCCGCGGGCGGCGGCGATCGCGGCGGTGGCCAGCTCGGGGAGCGTGAACGCGGGCTGCCACTCCTCCATCCCCTCGCGCCAAACGAGGGTGGAAGGCAGCAAGGTACCGGACGAGAGCGCGGTGCGGAGCTCACCCGTCGAGAGCTCGCGCTCGACCCCCAGCTCGTCCGAGAAACGCCAATTGCTCAATCCACCACTCCTCGTCGCATCCTAGCCCCGTTCTCCGAAGGTTTCGAAATGAGCCGCGGACCGGGGCTCCCACGTCCGGCGGCAGCGTACGCAACTCGGGGCGCCCTGTGTCGACGATCGCGCATGCCGTCGTCCTTGCCCGATCTCGCGCGACGCCTCGGCCACCTGAGCATCCGCATCGTGGGCGAGCTGGTCGCGCCGCCCACCTGCGCCGCGTGCGACGTCCCTCTTTCGCGACGTAGCATCTTTTGCAACACATGTGCATCGACGGTCGTGCGCGACGCGGAGGGGGGCCGGTCGGGGGTGATCGCGGCGAGCGCGTACGGCGGCGCGGTCGCGCAGGCGATCCGACGCTTCAAGTATGCCGGCCGGGTGGATCTCGCCGAGCCGCTCTCACACCTGCTCCGCGCCGAGCTCCAGCGGCGCGCCCCCTGCGTCGACGTCGTGGTCCCGGTGCCGCTCCACCCGAGGCGCCTCGCGGAGCGCGGGTTCAACCAGGCGGCGCTGATCGCCGCCGGCGCCGCCGAAGAGCTCTGCGTTCGCCTCGCGCCGCGCGCCCTCGAGCGCGTGCGCTTCGCGGCGCCGCAGGCGTCCCTCGGACGCGACGCGCGGAGCGAGAACCTGGACGGCGCCTTCGCGATCCGGAGCGCCTCGGCCGTCGCGGGTCGATCGGTGCTCCTGGTGGACGACGTCGTGACGACGGGCGCGACCTTGCGGGCGTGCGAGCGCGCGCTCCTCGACGCGGGCGCGACCGAGGTCCACGCGGCCGCCGTCGCGGCGACGCCCCTCGGCTGAGTCAGCGCGGCGCGACGCGGCAGCGAGCGATGAGCGGTACGTGGTCGGAGAGGCCCGCGAACGAGCCCTCGCCGTCGAAGCCGTGCGTGTCTTCCATGTCGACCCACTCGAGCGAGGGCGAGGCGTAGAGGTGATCGATGTGCATGCGCAGGCGCATGAACCCCGCGGTGGAGAAGGTCCGAGGGTCGGGCGCCTCGGGCGACGTCGATCGCCGCGCCTCGACGAGACCTCGACCGCGGAGGTATTCGTCGACCGGCGAGCCAGGCATCGAGTTGAAGTCGCCCACCACGACGAAGTGCTCGCTCTGCCGCTCCGACTCGATGAACCGCACGAGCTCCTTCGCCTCCTCGAGCTGGTTCTTGCCGAAGCCGAGGCGCCCCTTGCCCGTCCAGAACTCTTTCCTGAAGAAGGACGGCAGGCTGAGGTGCGTGTTGAACACCTCGACGCGCTCGTCGCCGCCGCGATCGAAGGCGACGTGCGCGGCGATCCGCGTCTGCTTCAGCGCGACGAGCCGCGTTCGATGGGTGATGTCGGCGGGGCGCGCCGCGTTGTGTTGGCGCACCGACAGCGTGTCGAGCGCGAGCACCGCGAGCCCGGTCGTGTAGAGGTTGGCGAAGCGCCCGAGCCGATAGGTGTGCGCAGGGAAGTAGTGCGCGACGTACCGACGCGCCGTGTTCCGCTCGACGAGCGCCGCCTCGAGCTCGTCCATGAGGCGCTCGAGCTGCGTGTCGTCGGCGTGGTTGTTGGACGCCACGTTCGATCGGATCGACTTCGTCTCCACCTCCTGGAGACAGACGATGTCCGGCAACGGATCGAGCGACGCGATCCCCCGCGCGATCGCCCGAATGCCCGGCGCCGTCGTCGCGATGCCCCGCGTCGGGTGGGCGAAGTACCGAACGTTGTAGGACATCACGCGGAGCGGTTCCATCTGCACTCTCCCGAAGCTCGGGGAGCATAGGCCTTCGCGGCCACGGGGCCAGCGACGGAAGAGTCGAGCGCGCGACGAGCGCCGACCCGGGCTATCCTCCGGCCATGGGGCGCACCGTCATCGTGTCGGAGGAGACTCTGCTCTCGCTCTGTGAGGCGAACGCCTCGCTGTCGGCCTGGTACCACGAGTTCGTCCGGGCCTCGCGCGAGCAGACACCGGTCCAGACGCCGAGCGAAGAGAACCGAAACGCCTTTCTCCAGCGGATCGGCGCGGATCTGCCCGAGCTCGCCGCGACCGTCCGCGCGGTGCGCTCGTGCCGGGTCTTCGTGCCGCCGCCGCTCAGCTACTCGCCGCGCGCCACGATCCCCGACACGAGCGACGGTCCGCGGGCCGACCCCGGACCCCCACCGCCGGCGCCTCCCGCGCCGGTCGCTCCGCCGCTGGTGAACCCGCGCCAGGTGAAGTACTGAGGCACTCGGGCGCGGTCGACGCGCCCGCCTCCGAGGAGAGCCGAGCATGTTCAGCGCCTACCGCTCCGTCTACGAGTCCGTCCTGACCGAGATCAAGGACGCGGGCCTGCGCAAGGACGAGCGCATCATCACGAGCCCGCAGGGCGCGAACATCGCGACGGCAACGGGCGAGGTGCTGAACTTCTGCGCGAACAACTACCTCGGTCTCTCGAGCCACCCGCGCGTCATCGAGGCGGCGAAGAAGGCCATCGACACGCACGGCTTCGGGATGTCGAGCGTGCGCTTCATCTGCGGAACCCAGGACATCCACAAGGAGCTCGAGGGGACGATCTCGCGCTTCTTCGGCACCGAGGACACGATCCTCTACTCGTCGTGCTTCGACGCGAACGCCGGCCTCTTCGAGACGATCCTCGGCGAGGAGGACGCGATCATCTCCGACGCGCTCAACCACGCGTCGATCATCGACGGCATCCGCCTCTGCAAGGCGGAGCGACACCGCTACCCGAACGGCGACATGAAGGCCCTCGAGGAGGCGCTCGTCAAGACGCGCGACAAGCGCGTGCGGCTCATCGCGACCGATGGCGTCTTCTCGATGGACGGCTACCTCGCCAAGCTCCCCGAGATCGTCGCGCTCGCCGAGAAGCACGGCGCGATGGTGATGGTCGACGAGTCGCACGCGACCGGCTTCATCGGGCCGACGGGGCGCGGGACGCCCGAGGAGCTCGGGGTCCTCTCGAAGATCGACATCATCACCTCGACGCTCGGCAAGGCGCTCGGCGGTGCGAGCGGCGGCTTCACCACGGGGCGCCGCGAGATCGTCGACCTCCTACGGCAGCGCTCGCGGCCCTACCTCTTCTCGAACTCGGTGGCGCCCGCGATCGTCGGCGCGAGCCTCGCGGTGTTCGAGCTCATCGAGAAGGAGGGGACGCTCCGAAAGCGCGTGATGGACAACGCGCGTCGCTTCCGCGAGGGGATGGCGTCCGCGGGCTTCACGATCAAGCCGGGCATCCACCCCATCGTCCCGATCATGCTCGGCGACGCGCGGCTCGCGCAGGAGATGGCGGCGGCGATGCTGAACGAGGGCATCTACGTGATCGGCTTCTCGTTCCCCGTGGTCCCGAAGGGCGAGGCGCGCATCCGCGTACAGCTCTCGGCCGCGCACGAGCCCGAGCACGTCGATCGCGCGATCGCCGCCTTCACGAAGGTCGGCCGCGCGATGGGCGTCTTGAAGGGCTGAGCCGCGCGACCCCCGGGCCGCGCGACCCCGAAGAGCGCGCCGACAAAGAAGAAACGCCCGCGAACGATCGCGAGCGTCTCTTCGTGCGTGAGCGCCCGTTCGGCGGCTCAGTGACGGATCGGCGTGGGCACGTGCATGACGGGGATGCGCCCCTTGCCCGCGTCGGCCGGCGGCGGGGCGCCGGCGTCGACCACGGGCTTGCCCGCGTCGACCGTCGTCGGCACGCCGGCGTCGACGGGCTTGCCGGCGTCGATCGTGTCCTTCGTCTCTTGGATCGTCGTGTCGTGGATCCGAACCTGGACCCAGCCGGGGCTCAGCTCGCCGATCCCGCTCGGCCACTCGATGAGCATCCAGTTGGAGTAGGTCGCCTTGAGGTTGATCAAGGTCCCGGGCGCGAGGTGACCGAGCTCCTTCGAGGTGGTGTCGGCCTCGTTGTAGACGGTGAACGACTTCTTCGTGACGAACGTGCCGCTCGCCGCGACCTCCTCGGGGTAGTGCTTCACGTCGTCCGTGGCGGGGGGCGCGGAGGCGCTCGGCGCGGCCGAAGCGGAGGGCTCCGGAGCCGCGCTGGCCGAAGGGGCGGCCGAGGCGCTCGCGGTGGCGGAGGGAGCGTCGTCGTCGTCGTCGTCGTCGCCGGACTTCTTCTTCTTCTTCTTCTTCGACGAGTCGTCATCGTCGTCGTCGCTCGACTTCTTCGACGAGTCCGACTTTCCGCCCTTGAGCTTGTTGATGGCGTCGCAACCCGCGGTGGTCGCCGTCAGACCGCCCGCAAGCGCGATCGCGATGAACATTCTCCCCAGCGTCTTCGTGGTCATCCCCAACTCCTTGGGGCGGCACCGTACACCAGGTGCTTCGGTCTCACGAGAGGGATGTGGCCGCCGGGCTCGGCGCGGTCGAACGGGCGGGTTTCCGGGGCCGACGCCCGCCGATCGACACGGCGGGCGTGTCGGCGAATCACTTCGGAGGCGGCGGCGTGGTGTCCTTGGGCGCCTCGCGGAGGCACTTGTCGACGGCGGGCTGGAGCTGCATCTGCGTCGTGGGGAGCTGAGGCCGCCCCATCACGTTGACGAGGAAGCGGTCCCAGAAGTCGCCGTTGTCGGGTCCGAACGTCGCGAAGACGAACATCGCGCGACCCTTGATGTTCTCGAAGGGCACCCCCGCGCCGAGCCCGCCGCGCCATCCGCGCGAGTCGTGGCTGTTGTCGCGGTTGTCGCCGAGCACCCAGACCTCGTTCGGAGCGACCTTGTAGGGCCCTTTCCGCTCGCTGACGCAGAGGCTCATGATGCACGACTGGCCGTTGCCGCAGTCGCTCTGCTGCTTGCACGCGTCCTCGCGCCCCATCGAGTTGAAGAGCGTGAAGTAGCTCTTGCCCGAGAGGAACTCGACGTAGAGCTCCTTCGCCTTGCCCTCGCTCTGGAAGGTGCCGACGTGGCAGTGAGGCACGAGCCAGCCGTTGATGACCGGGCGGCTGTCGAGCACCTCGAGGGTGTCGCCCGGGATCGCGATCGTGCGCTTGATGAAGTCCTGATCGGGGTTCTCGGGGAACTTGAACACCATCACGTCGGCGCGATCGGGCGGCAGGTTCGCGAGCACGCGCTTCTCGGTGAACGGAAGCAGCGGGCCGTAGCTGAACTTGTTCACGAAGATGTGGTCACCGATCATCAGCGTCGGGATCATCGAGCCGCTCGGGATCTTGAATGGCTCGACGACGGCCACGCGCAACGTCAGCGCGATGCTGATGGCGATGAGGATCGACTCGGCGTACTCGCGGATCTCGCCCTTTCGCCAGCGCGAGAGGTGCTCACCGCAGGCGCGATCGGCGCGCGCGTGGGCCGCCTCGAACGCGCTCGGGTTGAAGGGCACCTCGGCCATCGTGCGCTCGAGATCCTCGAGAGAGGTCGACACCTGCTCGCGCTCGCTCTTCGTGAGCTCGCGCTCGACGTCCTTCTTCTGCGTCTTCAGGATGCGCTGGCTCTCCTCGATGAGGTGGAGCGCCTCTTCGTAGCGACCGCGGAGCTTCGGCGGCAGATCGCGCCTGCCGGGCCCGATCGCGTAGGAGAGCGGCAGGTCGTGCCGGAAGCGCCACACGATCATCGCGAACAGCATGAAGAGGATGATCGCGGCGGGGATCTTCTGGCCGCCGACGAACTTGCGGAGGACCCCGACGTCGCTCGTGTCGTCGGGCGGCGTGAGGAGCCACACCGCCGCGAGGGACGCGACGCCCGGCACCGCGATCATCCACAAGAGATAGAAGACGCCCTTCATCCCGCGGCTGGCGCGAGGGGCCGTCGAAGCACGCGCGGGTGCTTTTTCCGGCTCGTCGTTCTCTTCGTCGGGGTCGGAGCTCAGAGTCCCCGTGATCTAGGCCGACCCCCCGAGAGCCGCAACCGCAATTCGCCACCCGGGTCGGCGGCGCGATCGGAGCACGCAAGATCGCGGAGCGCACGCGCGGACGCGCGAAGCACCCACGCGCGAAGGCCGGCGCGACGTCGCCTCAAGGAGCGCTGCCGACCTCGACCGCGAGGCTCACGCTGGCCGCGCGATCGTCGCCCGCGATCTGCGGAGGAGAGGACTGCCCGGCGGTCGACGTGTTGTCGAGCACGACGAAGTAGCTTCCCTTCGACACGCGCACCACGCGACGGAACACCGAGCCCGAGCGGACCACCTCGTCGAGCACCGGCGGCGACGGGGGCGGTCCCGCGACGGGCTCGTGCGTGTACGTCTGGAGCCATCCCTCGCCCGCCACGCGCGAGTAGACCTGCAGATCGATCTGCGGCGCGCCCTCGACGTTCACCGTCACGTAGATCGCCATCCCGTCGCTCGGCACCTCGAACGGACCAGCGTAGTCGCGCTGGTTCTGGTGAACGTCGGTGCGCTCGTTCATGAGGAGCAAGCGCCCGTCGCCGTTGTATTGATAGGGGGCAGGAGGTCGCTGGCCAGGCGGGAGCATGCCGAGCGAGAAGCTCACCGCGCCGTCGCTCTCGCGGATCACCGTGAACCCGCGCTCCAGCTCGCGCGCGAGGAAGGCCGTACCGAGCTGATCGGCGAACGCCTGCGCGCTCGGCATCGGCAGGATCGCACCGAGCGGCGTGGAGCTCTGCGCCTCGACCATGCGCAGATCGAAGCGCTTCGCCGTCGTCGACGCGGGCTTGAAGTAGACCCACATCGCTCCCCCGTCGACGCGGAAGTCCTGATCGTAGTCGATGCCGGCGCTCGCCTCGAAGCCGATCCGCTTCGTCAGGTTCGACCATGCGTAGCCGACGCCGCCGAACTGGATGAACAAATCGTCGTTCTCGAGCGTCCGCGTGGCGCACTGGCGCATGTAGAACCGACCGATCGTGGGATCCCCGTCGTTCAGGCGGAGCGGGACGCCGCGCTTCAGCATCTCCTCGCAGAGGCTCTTCGTCCCGAACGACAGGAGCTCGCGACGCAACGTGCGGTTGCCGGAGTTGTTGACGACGCCCGGCATGATCGTCACGAGCGCGGTGCTCGAGCACCCGACCTCGCACACGGCCAGCGTCGCGCCGAACGCGATCGTGGCGAGCGCGCCGAGGATCGCGGAGCGTTGGTTCTGCCTACCCATCGCGGGCAGCATACTCGAACGCGAACCGAGCACACCGGGGTGTCGCGGCGGGCGAGAGCCTGCTCCGCCTCTTCGAGCGCGCGCCTTCGTGATAGCGTGACCTCTCGATGGGCGAGGTGTGCGTGCTCGGCGGCGGCGCGTGGGGGACGGCGCTCGCCAAGGTCCTCGCGGACAAGGGCAACCCGACGCGCGTGTGGGCGCACGAGCCCGAGGTCGCGGCGCAGATCCGCGAAGGCCACGAGAACGTGCGCTACCTCCGGGGCGTCGCCCTGCCGGAGAACCTCGGCGCGACGAACGACATGGAGGAAGCGCTGCGGGGCGCCGAGGTGGTGATCCTCGTGCCGCCGTCGCACGCGCTCCGGGACGTCGTCGGCCGCGCGAGACGGCACCTCCCCGCCGACGCGCTCGTCGTCAGCGCGACCAAGGGGATCGAGAACGACTCGCTGATGCTGATGAGCGAGGTCCTCGTCGACGTGCTGGGGCGGAGCGTCGCCCCCCGCCTCGCGTACCTCTCCGGGCCGAGCTTCGCGCGAGAGGTGGCCGAAGGGATGCCGACGGCCGTCGTGGTCGCGGGCGAGGACGAGCGCGCGGTCCATGCCCTGCAGCACACCCTCGCGACCGATCGCTTCCGCGTGTACAGCTCGTCCGACGTCGTGGGCGTCGAGGTCGGCGGCGCGTTGAAGAACGTCATCGCGATCGCCGCGGGCGCGATCGACGGGCTCGGCTTCGGGCACAACTCGCGCGCGGGTCTCATCACCCGCGGCCTGACCGAGATCGGCCGGCTCGCCGCGAGCCTCGGAGGCAACCTGCTCACCGTCGCCGGCCTCTCGGGCATGGGCGATCTCGTGCTCACGTGCACGGGTGATCTCTCGCGCAACCGGACCGTCGGCAACGAGCTCGGCCGCGGGCGCAAGCTCGGCGAGATTCTCGCGGGCCTCGGCCACGTCGCCGAGGGAGTGAAGACGGCGAAGAGCGCGTACGAGCTCGGCAAGCGGCAGGGCATCGAGATGCCGATCACGACGGAGGTCTACCAGGTCCTCTACCACGACAAGGATCCGCGCGACGCCGTCGTGGACATCATGACTCGAGCGCTCACCCGCGAGTGACAGGAGCGTATGACGATCCGAGAGAGCCTTAGAATCGCCTTCGCCGCCGCCCTTTCGGCCGCCGCGGTCGCCGCCATCGCGCCGACCGCGCACGCACAAACCTATGGGCAGCCGAGCTACGGACAGCCGGGCTACGGCCAGCCTGGTTACGGCCAGCCCGGTCAGCCAGGTTATGGCCAGCCGGGCTATGGCCAGCCAGGGTATGGCCAGCCGGGCTATGGCCAGCCGGGCTATGGCCAGCCGGGCTATGGCCAGCCAGGCTATGGCCAGCCAGGGTATGGCCAGCCCGGATACGGGCAATACGGCTACGGCGCGGCGCCCCCGCAGAAAGTGAAGAGCACGCCGCCCGAGATCGGCTTTCTGTATGGGACCTCGGCCGTGTGGGGAGGCGCGACCGGCCTCTGGATCGACGGCGAAGCGCACTTCTTCGAGCCGAACCGCGGCTACAGCGTCCTGCCGCCGGTGCTGTTCGGTGTCGCCGCGCCGATGGGCGTGCTCATCGCAGACTACGCGACGCACGTGATGCCGCGCGGCCTGCCCTCGGCGATCGCGAGCGGGATCATCCTCGGCGGCGTCGCCGGCCTGGGCATCGCCGGCACGGCGAAGACCGCCAAAGGCAACTGGCGCTTCCACGACGACTTCGGCGATCTGATGCTCGGCGAGTTCATCGGCTCGACGGCCGGCGGCGTCCTCGGCGGCGTCGGCGGTGCGCTCCTCAAGCCGTCCCCGAAGACGAACATGCTCATGCTGTCCGCGGGCTTCTGGGGCGCGGGCGTCGGCATGGAGTTCGGCGGCGGCGCGAGCAACGCGAAGCCCGAGCGCGACGTGCTCATGGGAGGCACGATCGGGCTCGGCGTGAGCGAGGCCGTGGCCGGCACCGTCTCGTTCTTCTGGGTGCCTTCGTGGAGCCAGCTCGGCGGCATGTGGGGCGGCTTCGGCATCGGCGAGGCGATCGGCGCGCCCGTCTACCTCTTCTACATCGGCAGCAAAG
This sequence comes from uncultured Polyangiaceae bacterium, assembly GCA_964467935.1. Lineage (GTDB taxonomy): Bacteria > Myxococcota_A > Polyangia > Polyangiales > Polyangiaceae > CAYYKK01. The sequence continues at coordinate 16,205 of CAYYKK010000077.1, read as the reverse complement.
GCGATCCGCGCCGTGGTCTCATCGTCCAGGGCGTCACCGGGCTCATCGGCGCCGGCGTCGGCGCGCTGCTCGGCAAGCCGGATCAGAAGGGCGCGAACGCCGACGTGGAGAATCCGTTCCGCGGTCCGCACCCCGCGCTCGTGAAGGTGCTCGGCGGCGACGTCGCGCCTCTGCCCGGCGGCGTCGAGGTGCGGGTCTCGGGCCTCCTCTTCTGAGGTCAGGACGCGCTCGCGTCGCCCGTCGGAGCGCGACGACGATCTCCACGTGACCTGCGAGCGGCCCCAACTCGGCCGCTCGACTGCTATGCTGCACGCCATCCCATGCCCACGCTGAAGCACTTCGCGTCCCAAGGGGCGCCCACGCTCTATGCCGTGCACAAGCCGATGACCACGATCGGCCGGGCACTGGGCAACGACGTGACGATCAAGGCGAACGGCGTGGCCGATCACCACATCCAGATCGTCTTCGACGGACGCGACTTCGTCCTCGAGGAGATCGATCGCGACGCCGACATCGCCATCAACGGCAAGAAGAAGCGCCGCGCCCGCCTAGTCCACAACGATCGCATCCAGCTCGGCCCCGCGAGCAACGGCGCCGAGCTCGCGTTCTCCATGTTCGCCGAGTCCGTCAAGCGCGCCGCCGCGAGCGACGCCGACGAGCCCGAGAAGAAGTCGGCGCCCGACGGCTCGAGCGAGATCGCCGGCGTCCGCAAGCTCTTCTCCTTCAGCGAGAAGCTCATCAACCGCAGGAGCGTCGACGAGCTGCTCGAGGCCATGCTCGACGACGTGATCGAGCTGACGCACGCGCAGAAGGGATTTCTCATCCTCGTCGAGGGCGCCGACGTGGTGCCGACCCCCGGCGCGTCGTCGCAGGCCGGCGCGTCGGTCGAGAAGAAGCTCGTGGTCCGCGCGGCGCGCAACGTGCGCCGCGAGGCCCTCACCGACGGCGAAGGCGCGATCTCCGACAGCATCGTCCGCCAGACGATCCAGACCGGTCGGCCCATCATCGTCTCGGACGCGCTCGCCGACACGACCTTCGGACAGAGCGAGAGCGTCATCGCGATGAAGCTCTCGAGCGTGATGTGCGCGCCGCTCGTCAGCCAGGGCGAGGTCATCGGCGCGCTCTACGTCGGCAACGACAAGGTGAAGCACCTCTTCGAGCGCACCCAGCTCGAGCTGCTCGGCATCTTCGCCTCGCAGGCGTCGCTCATCCTGCAGAACGCGATGCTCCTGAACGCGCTGCGCGCCGACAAAGAGAAGCTGCAGAGCGAGCTCAAGGACAAACGCTTCGGCGAGATCATCGGCAGCTGCCCGAGCATGCTCGAGGTCTTCCGAAAGCTCTCGAAGGTCGCGACGACCGACATCAGCGTGCTCATCACGGGCGAGACGGGCACCGGCAAGGAGCTCATCGCGAAGGAGGTTCATCGGCGGAGCCCGCGCGCCGACGGCCCCTTCATCGTGATCAACTGCGGCGCCATCCCGGAGAACCTCATCGAGAGCGAGCTCTTCGGACACGTGAAGGGCGCCTTCACGGGCGCGGTGGTGAGCCGCCCCGGCAAGTTCCAGGCGGCCGACAAGGGAACGCTCTTCCTCGACGAGATCGGAGAGCTCCCGCTCAACCTGCAGGTGAAGCTCCTCCGCGCCCTCCAGGAGCGCGTCGTCTTCAAGGTCGGCGACACGAAGCCCGAGAAGGTCGACATCCGCGTCATCGCGGCGACCAACCGCAACCTCGAGGAGGAGATCCGCGCGGGCAATTTCCGCGAGGACCTCTACTACCGCCTGAACGTCGTGAACCTGTGGTTGCCGCCGCTGCGCGACCGCGGCGACGACGTGATGATCATCGCGAAGACGTTGCTCTCGAAATACGCCGAGGAGCTCGGCAGCGCGGTGAAGGGCTTCAGCCCGGCGGCGCTCGCGTCGATCCGCAAATACAACTGGCCGGGCAACATCCGGCAGCTCGAGAACCGCATCAAGAAGGCGCTCGTCCTCTGTGACCAGACGCTCCTCAGCCCCGAAGACCTCGATCTCGGCGCGAGCGGCGAGAGCGGCATCATGCCGCTCGAGAAGGCCAAGGAGGAGTTCCAGCGGCGCTACGTGCTCGAGGCGCTCGAGCGAAACAACGGCAACCGCACGCAGACCGCGCGCGATCTGGGCGTCGATCCTCGCACGATCTTCCGCTACCTCGAGAAGGAGCAGAACCCGATGCCGAGCGCGGCGGGTGGGGTCGCGAAGGATCCCTCCGAGGCCTGATCGAACGAGCGGCTCGGCGCCGCGACGCGAAACACATTCCCGTGGGACCCATCCGACAGAGCCACACGGACGACGAGCGCGATCACGAGCTCGATCCGCCGTGCCCGCCGAAGACCGAAGCCGATCTCGAGTTCGACCGCGTCCGCGACGCGATCGCCTCGCGGACCCTGAGCGCGCGCGGCGCCGATCGAGCGCGCGCCCTCGGCTTCATCGCGCGCCGATCCGAGATCGAGGTCGCGCTCTCCGAGGTGCGTGAGGCGACCCTCTTGGAGGAGCGCGGCGAGCCGCTCCCGCGTCGCAGCGTCCCGCGTCTCGACGAGGCGGTGAGCCGCGCGCGCGTCGGCGCCGTCCTCTCGGGCGAGGACCTCCGTGACGTCGTCAAGGCGCTCCAGGCGGCGCGCGAGCTCCGCAAGTTCCTTCGTCCGCGCGCGGACGAGCTGCCGGCGCTCGCGCGCGCGTGCGACACCGATCCGGCGCTCGACGCGCTCGCCGACGAGCTCGCGCGCTCGTTCGACGCCGACGGTGCGCTCGCGGACGGAGCATCACCGAAGCTGGCGGAGCTCCGCGCCGAGCGCCGCGCCTCGCGCGAGCGGATCGTGCGCCGCCTCGACGAGCTCATCGGTCGCTACAAGGATCTCCTGCAGGACGGGTATTGGACCGAGCGCGACGGCCGTTACGTCCTGCCGATCCGCGCCGACGCGCACGAGCGCTTCCCTGGGATCGTCCAGGGCACGAGCGCCGGCGGCTCGACCCTCTTCGTCGAGCCGCGCGTCGTCGTGCCGATGGGCAATCGCCACAAGGTGCTCGACGCGCTCGTCGCCAAGGAAGAGGACGCGGTCTACGCGGCGCTCTCTGCCCGGGTCGCCGAGTCGGTCGAAGGCCTCTCCGCCGCGCTCGACGCGATGGCGCACGCGGATCTCCGCGCGGCGAGCGCTCGGCTGGCGGTCGACCTCGGGCTCGGCTTCCCGCGCATCGCCGACGCCGAGCCGAGCGGGGACGTGGTCGCTCGGCTCGAGCGCGCTCGTCACCCGCTGCTCCTGCTCGACGGCGTCGACGTGGTGCCGAGCGACGTCGAGGTCCGCTCGGGCCAGGCGCTCGTCGTGTCGGGGCCCAACGCCGGCGGCAAGACGGTCGCGCTGAAGACCCTCGGGCTCGCGGCCCTGATGCTGCGCGCCGGGCTGCCCATCCCCGCGCGCGCCGGCTCGACGCTCTCTCTCTTCGACGAGGTCCTCACCGACGTCGGCGACGATCAGAGCCTCACGAAGAACCTCTCGACGTTCAGCGCCCACGTGACGAACCTCGCTGCGATCCTCGGCAAGGCGCGGCGAGGAAGCCTGATCCTGCTCGACGAGCTCGCGTCGGGCACCGATCCCCACGAAGGCGAGGCGCTGGCGACGGCGGTGCTCGAGTCGCTCGTCGCGCGCGGCGGCGCCGTCGCGTGCACGACGCACTACGAAGCGCTGAAGGTCCTGGCGCTGCGCGATCCGCGCATTCGAAACGCCTCGGTCGGCTTCGACTTCGACACCATGACGCCCACCTTCGCGCTCACGCTGGGCGTCCCCGGCGCGTCGAGCGCCCTCGCGGTCGCGAAGCGCTTCGGCATCCCAGAGGCCGTCATCGAGCGCGCCGAGCGCGCCCTCTCGGGCGAGTCGGTTTCGCTGGCGGACGTCCTCGACAAGCTCGCGGTCGAGCGGAGAGCCCTCGAAGCGTCGAGGACCGAGGTGGAGCGAGACCGCGGGGAGCTCGCCGCGACACGACGCGAGCTCGCCGCCGAACGGGAGAAGATCACCCGACGGGACGAGGGCGCGCTCGACCGCGAGACGGACGCTCTCCTCGGCGGCGTGAAGCGAGCGCGGGAAGAGCTGCGCGCCGCCCAGGCGCGACTGCGCACGCAGACGCTCACGGCGAAGGAGCTCGCGCTGGCCGAGAAAGAGATCGACCGTGCAGCCGCCGAGGTCTCCATCGGCAGCGCGCTCGCGAACCGTCCCTCGAAAGAGGCGCGCGGTCCGATCGCCACGGGCGACCTGTTCGTCGGGATGAAGGTCTTCGTCCCACGCTTGAAGACGGACGCCGACGTCCTCGAGATCCTCCCGAACGGTCAGCTCCGCGTCGCTGCCGGGCCGCTCAAGCTGCTCACCTCCGTCGAGGAGGTGCGACGCGGCGGCGGCGCCGAAGCGCGCGCCAAGGCGAAGAAGGCGGAGCCGCGGCGAATCGACTACGACGCGGCCGCCGATCCCGACATCCCCATTCAAACGACCGACAACACCGTCGACCTCCGAGGTCTCCGCTCACACGAGGTCGTCGCCGCCGCCGAGCAGTTCCTCGATCGGTGCGTGGGCTCTGGAAAGCGCGTCGCCTTCCTGATCCACGGACACGGAACCGGAACGCTGCGTCAGATGCTGCGCGACGCGCTGCGCGCGAGCGCCTACGTCATGCGCTCTCGCCCCGGAGAGCCGCGCGAGGGCGGCGACGGCGTGACGGTCGTCTGGCTACGCTGAGTCGAGACGCCGCGCCGCAAAGCGGCGTCCACGCCGCCGCGATCGACTTGTCATGCCGCGCGCGTCGTCGAGGTGCCGAAATTGGGCGGCCGCCAGTGCGATTGTGGCAGCCGCCGTCCATCCCGAGCGGGACGCGGCGGACGAACCGGCCGAATTTCCGGCGCGTAGGAAAGAAATCGGGGTGGTCCGGGGTTCAACACGACGAGGCACGAACTCTGCAACGAGGGAAGCATCCGACGAGCGCCCGGAAGGCGCATCGAAGAAATGAAGAGGGTCTGCGCGACCGCGCAGACATCGAGACATGTTCATCCGTCCTCATCGCACGCCCACCCCCGCGCCCATGCAAGCCCTCACGGTCGACAGCTTGAGCGTCCCGGCAGACGGCTTCCTCCCGGAAGCGACGGTCGAGGCGTGGCTGCGCGCGGGGCTCGCCGAGCGAGACGGCGCGGCGCTGCGGCTCCGCGATGGTCGCGTGCTCGCGCTCGCCGAGGGTCTGCGCATCCTCGGCAGGCGCGATGGCGAGAGCGATCCGTACAGCCTGACGGGCCGCGTGGTCACGCTCGGCACGCTCCTCAAGCGCGGCGCGGTGTTGAGCTCGACGGGCGCCCGCATCGGCGCGGCGACGTACGACATCGAGCTCGGCTTCGTCGCGTACGCGCTCGTCGCTGCGCCGTCCACCGAGGGCGGCTCCCCGAACGACGTCCTCGCGAAGCGGCGCTAGCGATCTGGCGCGAGCGCCCTCACTTGCCGAGGTCGCTCGCGACGCGATCGAGCACGCCGTTGACGAAGGCCCCCGAGTCCTCGCTGCCGAATCGCTTGCCGAGCTCGACCGCCTCGTCGATGGCGACGGGGCGCGGGACGTCGTGCATCAGCTCCCAAGTGCCGAGCCGCAGCACGTTGCGATCGACGCGGCTCATGCGCTCGATTCGCCAGTTGGTGCTCGCCTTGCGGATGGCCGCGTCGACGGCGGGCAGCTCGCCGAGCACGCCGCGAACGAGCTCTTCGGCGTAGGCGCGCGCCTCGGGATCGATCGGCAGCGCGGCCTCGGTGGACATCTCCCGGAAGAAGTGCGGCGTGAGGGCCGCCCCGGCCTCCGCGTCGCCCTCCGCGCCGAAGAGCACCATCAACGCCGCGGCGCGTGCGGCGCTACGCGGCGTCCGAAGAGCTGGCGAGCTCGTCGACATCAGACCCCCTGCGCGCGGAGCGCGGCGCTGAGGCTCAGCATCTCGATCGCGCCGACGGCGGCGTCCCAGCCTTTGTTGCCCGCCTTCGTGCCCGCGCGCTCGACGGCCTGCTCGATCGTGTCGGTCGTGAGGATGCCGAACGTGGCCGGGATGCCGCTGTCGAGCGACGCGGACGCGACCCCCTTCGACACCTCCGCCGCGACGTAGTCGAAGTGGGGCGTCGAGCCGCGGATGACGGCGCCGAGCGCGACGATCGCGAAGAGCTCGTCGTTCTTGGCCGCGGCGGCGCGCGCGAGGCGCTTCACGACGAGCGGGATCTCCCACGAGCCCGGGACGCGCACAACGCTGACCTCGGGCGACGCGCCCGTCGCGTGTCGCGCGATCGCGTCGAGCGCGCCCTCGACGAGCCGATCGACGATGAAGTGGTTGAAGCGACTCGCCACGATGGCGAAGCGCGCCCCCGCGGGCACGACCACGTTTCCTTCGATCACCTTCGTCGCCATCGTCGTCGCTCCTCGTGCAGCTCGGATCGGCCCGGCTCGTTGCCGGCCCAGCGCTCTCTAGCCCTCTTCAGGTTCGTTGAAAACCGGTTCGCGACGATCGGCTTTCGGAACGAGCACGGCGAGAGCCCGTTCAGGTCGCCGACTTCAGCGGAACCCGCTCGACCACCTTCAGCCCGAAGCCGTCGATCCCGGCGATCTTGGTCTGGTTGTTGGTCAAGAGCCGGAGCTCGCACGCGCCGAGATCGCTCAGCACCTGGGCGCCGAGGCCGAACTCGCGCAGGGCCCCCTCCTGGTTGCGCGCCTGCGGCGCTGGCCCCGGCTCGAGCTTCGCCACGATGCTGGCGAGCTCGCGGGAGATCTCGCTCCGAGGAGGGATGTAGAGGATGACCCCCGACCCCTCGGCCTCGATCATGCGGATCGCCTCGCGCAGGTTCTCTCCGCCGTCGAACCGCGTCGAGACGAACACGTCGCCGATCAGCGTGCCCGAGTGGACGCGGCAGAGCACGGGCTTCGTCGGATCGACCGTTCCCTTCACGAGCGCGAGGAACTGCCGAGGCTCGCCGACGATCTCGTACGCGACGAGGAGCCACTCGGAGCCCGTGAGATCGAGCTTCAGCCGCTCCTCGCCGATGCGCCGCACGAGCCGTTCGGTCTGCATGCGGTATTGGATGAGATCCGCGATGCTCAGGAGCAGCAGGCCGTGCTCCTTCGCGAAGCGCTCGAGATCGGGCATCCGCGCCATCGTCCCATCGTCGTTCATGATCTCGCAGATCACGCCGGAGGAGCCGAGACCCGCCAGGCGCGCGAGATCGACGGAGCCCTCCGTCTGACCCGTTCGCACGAGGACGCCGCCGCGGCGCGCCTTCAGCGGGAACACGTGCCCGGGCGTGACGAGATCCTGCGGCCTCGCCTCGGGATCGATCGCGACCTGGATCGTGCGCGCGCGATCGGCGGCGCTGATGCCGGTCGTGACCCCGGTGCGCGCCTCGATGCTCATCGTGAACGCGGTGCCGAGCGGCGGACCGTTGCGCCCCGGCGCCGCCATCATCGGCAGCTCGAGCCGCTCGACCTGTTCTTCGGTGAGCGTGAGGCAGATGAGGCCGCGCCCGTACTTGGCCATGAAGTTGATCGCCTCGGGCGTCACCTTCTCGGCGGCCATCGTCAGATCGCCTTCGTTCTCGCGATCCTCGTCGTCGACGAGGATGACCATCTTGCCGTCTCGGATCTGATCGAGGGCCTGGTTCACCCGCGCGAGCAGAGCCGTATCGATGGTGAGCCGACGGGCTCCGGAGCTCGACGTCTGGGACTCTCTCGGCGGCGGGATCTGCACGGCGCCTTCATGATGGAAGGCCGGTCGCGTGTCAAAGGGCGAACGCGGCTCACCAGCCGCCGCGTCGGAGCTTGTCGAGGAGTCGGTCATCCGGGCCGGTTGGATCATGGTGCGCGCCCTTGTGGGGTCGCTCATCGGCACCGAACACCCCCACCTGACGCGACGTGGCGAGATCTCGTTGACGGGCGACGTAGCGCGCGAGGACGTCCACCTCGACGTTCACCCTGTCGCCCTGCTTGAGGCCCTCGAGGGTCGTCGCCGAGAGCGTGTGCGGGATGAGCATCAGGCCGAACGTCACGCTCGCCGCGCCGTCGACGACGGTGTTCACGGTCAAGCTCACGCCGTCGACGGCGACCGAGCCCTTGGGCGCGACGAACGGCGCGAGCGCCGCGTCGAGCTCGATGCCCGTCCGGAACGCGTCGCCGACGAGGGTCTTTTCGACCACGCGCCCGACGCCGTCCACGTGGCCCAGCACGATGTGCCCGCCGAGGCGCGAGCCCAGCTTCGACGCTCGCTCGAGGTTGACGCGCGATCCGGCGCCGAGCGCCCCGAGCGTCGTCAGCGCGAGCGTCTCGGCGGAGAGGTCCGCCTCGAACCCGCCGGGGACGAGCCGCGTCACCGTCAAACAAGCGCCGCACACGCTCACCGAATCGCCGAGCGCGAGATCGTCGAACGGAGCCTCGACGAGCGCGCTCGCCGACGGCCCCCGTCGCTCCATCCGCCGCAGCCGCCCGACCGCCTCGACGAGCCCGGTGAACACGACGAGCGTCAGCTCTCGGCGCCGCGCGCCCCGCGGAGGGCCTGGGACGTCAAGAGCTTGTCGATGAGGCCCTTGGAGTAGCTCGAGAGCTCCGTGAAGACGACGCCCATCCCGGGCGGATCCTGGTGGACGCGCACGACCTCGCCGATCCCTTCGATGGTCTCGATGTCATCCATGATGACGGTGAAGTGGAGGTTGACCTTCGTCCCGATCGCCAGCGGCGCCTTCGAGCGGACGAACACACCGGTCCTCGAGATGTTCGTCACGTACTCGTTGATGAACGCGTCGTACGACTCGAACTCTTTGTTGATCGTCACGCGCTCTTCGCGGCGACCCTCTTTGTCTGTGTCTTTCTCCGCTTCGCTCATCGAAAGCTCACTCTCGTGCGCGCTCGCGCCGATCCACTATCGCTCAAATCGGGCTCGGCGGGCACGCCCATTTCGCTCGGAGCGCCGTCGCCGGTCCGCGCTCCCGACTCACTTGCCGACGAGGTCGAACTGCTCGAGGTGGTACTCGCGGCGCGGGACGAGCTCGATGCGGCGCGTGTAGCGGCGCTCGGCCTCCTGCACCGCCGCGCGTTCTTCGTTCTTCAGCAGGTCGACGACCGCGGGGTGGGCGCTGACGACCACGCTGTAGCCGCGCAGAGTAAGCCGCTCGCGCTTGATCTGCCGGAGGATCTCGTAGGCCACCGTCTGCTTCGACTGGAGATTGCCGGTGCCGTCGCAGTAGAAGCACGGCTCGTTCATGAGGCGCCCGAGGCTCTCGCGCGTCCGCTTGCGCGTCATCTCGATGAGACCGAGCTCGCTGATGCGGTTCAGGGTCGTCTTCGCCTTGTCCTTCGCGAGCAGCTGCTCGAGGCGCCGGCGGACCTTCTCTCGGTTCGACGCGCGCTCCATGTCGATGAGGTCGAGGATGATGAGGCCGCCGATGTTGCGGAAGCGCAGCTGGTAGGCGATCTCTTCGACCGCCTCGAGGTTCGTCTTCAGGATCGTGTCCTCGAGATCCTTCGAGCCTTTGCCGACGAACCGGCCCGTGTTGACGTCGATGGCCGTCAGCGCCTCGGCTTGATCGATGATGAGGTGTCCGCCGGAGGTGAGCGGCACCTTGCGCGAGAGCGCCCGCCCGATCTCCTCCTCGATGCCGTAGGCGTCGAAGATCGGCTCGTCACCCTCGTAGTAGTGGATCGCGTCGGCGCGCTCCGGCATGAACATCTCGACGAAGCGACGGAGCCGCACGTACTCGTCGCGGTTGTCGATGACGATCTCCTCGATGTCGTCGGTGAAGAGATCGCGGGCGGTCTTCAGCACGAGATCGAGCTCCGTGTAGAGCACCTCCGGCGCCCGCGCCGCGCTCTCGCGCTTCTTCGCGATCTCGCCCCAGAGGCGGACGAGGTAGCCGACGTCGCTCTTCAGCGACTTCTTCGTGAGGCCCTCGGCGAGCGTCCGGACGATGAGCCCACCGGTCGGCGGCTTCATCGCGTCGATCGCCTCGCGGAGTCGCGCGCGCTCCTTGTCGGATCCGATCCGCTTCGAGATGCCGACGTGCTCCACCGTCGGCAGATAGACGACGTAGCGACCCGGCAGCGAGATGTGGCTCGTCACGCGGGCGCCCTTGGTGCCGATCGGCTCCTTGGACACCTGCACGATGACCTCCTGGCCCTCGCGCACGACCTCGCGGATCGGCGTCGTCTTCGACACCCGGAGCGGATCGGCCTTCGACCGCCGATCGAGCCGCTGGCCGCTACGCCCTTGCCCTCGCCCCTCGCCGCGTCCCTGACCGCGCCCCGCGCCCCGGCCGCCGTCACGGCCGCGACCGCCCTCCCGGCCACCTTCGCGACCGCGCGCCTGCTCGGCCCCACGGCCGCGTCCTGCTTCGCCGCGACCCGCGTCGCCGCGTCCTCGACCACCGCGCCGATCGTCCTGCGGCCGCTCACCGGCATCCGCCGCGCGCGGGGGTCGTGCCTCGGCAGCGGCTGCGGCGGCGACGACCTCGGGCTTGATGCGATCGGCCGTGCGGCCCGATCGTCGGCGCCCACGGCTACCTCGTCGCGATCGCGAACGCGGCGCCCGCTTCGCGGCGTCGTCTTCACCGCCCTCGACCGGCGTCGCCCCCTCGACGCGCGGGAGGTCGAGCTGGTCCTCGTCGGACCCCTCCCCCTCGTCGCTCAGCTCCCCCTCGGCCGGGTGCGCGCCCGCGAGGTCGGCTTCGCCCGTCCCCTCGCCGCCCCCCGCCGGAGGAGCCTCCTCCGCATCGAGGGTCTCGCCATCGTGATCGAGGTCGGCGCCGGCGTGGGCTGGCTCGTCGAGCGGCTCGTCCTCCGAGACCTCTCCCTCGGCGAAGAGCTCCTCCTCGTCCGCACCCTCCTCGTCCGCGCCCTCCTCGTCCTCGGCTCGAAGCTCCTCCTCGTCGGAGATGTCCTCTGCCTGCTCGAAGGTGACCTCGTCGAGCTCTTCGGCGGCATCGACCTCGATCTCGACGTCGTCGTCCTGCTCGGCATCGACCGCTTCGTCGTCCTCCGCGTCGTCGAGGCTCGGTGCGTCCCCGGAGGAAGAAGGCGCCGCGGCGGGTGCCGGCGCGTGACCCGTGCTCCCGTCGGCGGAGCGCGCTTCTCCCGCGTCGTCCGGCTCTCGGCCGTGCGTGTGCTCGTCGTCCGCCGTGCTCTGGCCCGTGCGACGACCAGCGAGGTAGGCCTCGAAGTCGTCCGGGCGGATGAGGTCCTCGACGTGGAGGAACGCCGCGCGCTCCTGACCGATGTCGATGAAGGCGGCCTGCATGCCCGGCAGCACGCGGCTCACCTTGCCGAGGTAGACGTTCCCGAGGGTTCCCTTCGCGTTCGAGCGCTCGATGTGGAGCTCGGCGATGATGCCGCCTTCGATGAGCGCGACGCGCGTCTCACGAATGTCGACGTTGATGACGAGGATGTTCTTGGCCATGGACGGACGGCCCGATCGGGCAGCTCGCTAGAAGTGGGGACCGCGGGGCGCACCTGGAAACGGGCGCCACACGGAGCCTGGAGTTCAGGCTCGACGACGGTCGAGGACGGGCGGATACGGCTCGTGCGCTCCTCGCCGAGGGTGGCGGTGAGCGCGGCGGAGCTCGCCGTGCGATGGAACGCGTTGGCGAGGCGACGAAACTTCGGGACCAGCACGAGACGGGCTGCTGGCCAGGTTCTTCGCGTCGAAGGGCTCGGCCGAAGAGCGCGCGGCCGCGGAGGCTGCGCTTTTCGGAGCCGGGGCTCCCGATCGCGAGGGTGGACGGAAGAGACGGAGTCTTTAGAGCCCAGCGCTGGCGCCCGGGCCGGTGGTCGAGCTGCCGCGAATCGCAGGGCTCGTCACCTCGGCGAGGTCGGATCGACCCGCCGTGTCGGTGCTTCTCGCCCGACGGGGTCGACGCTACCCGGGCTGAGCGTGCCGCGCAACCGAATTGGCGGGCCATTCCAACGGAAGGCCTGGCGAAGCGTCGCTCGACCCGGATCGGAGTGGACGATCGAGGGAGGCGCAGGGAAGGATGGAAAAAAGAAAGGGACGCCGAGGCGTCCCTTTCTGGAGATCGCTCGACCGCGCGGCGGCCGAAACGACCTTGCTCACATCGTCGGGCAGCCGTTGAGGCAGGTCGCGTAGCTGACGCAAGCCGCGTCCGCCTTGCAGTCGTTGGTCGCCTTGGTGATGTCGGCGTTGCCGGACATGATGCCCTGAACGCACGTGTTGCAGGCCGCGGCCGGCGCCATCGTCATGTCGGCGCAGAACGCCGAGCACGCGCCCGAGGCACCACCGCAGGTCGCGCCGCAGTAGAGGTCGTTCGCGACGATGGTGAAGTACGAGTTCGACCCCGCCATGTCGGCGTTGTCGCAGCAGCCCGGGGTCGAGCCCGAGCCCTCACAGCTCGCCTTGTCGGCGCAGCTGGCGCAGTCGGCCGTCGAGGTCGGCGCCGCGCAGGTGCCACCCGAGCTGGTGCCCGTGGTGGTGCCCGTGCCCGTGGCGGCCTTGGTGGTGGTGCTCGACGTCGCCGCCTTGGTCGAGGACGACGTGCTACCCGTGCCGCCCGCGCCGCCCGTGCCAGTGGTGGTGACGGTGCAAGCGGTCGCGAGGGCGCCGCAAACGAAGAAGGCTGCGAAAACAGAGAGCTTCATATCCATATCCTCCAAAGTAATCCGATCGGGTTTCTTCAAGCGGCGCTCACCGCTGGAGATCTTTTCATGAGTCGAAGCGGGCTCGCGTGTGGCGCGCTCCTCGCGTTTCCCCCCGGCACGTCGACCCTTCGGTCGAGCATGCGACTCGTCCAAGGCGGGGGGGCTATACCCTCGCTTCCTCCGACGATCCAGCAAATTGCTAGATCGGCTCGACAGGAGGCGCGGCGCGGACCTTTCGGTCGCATCAAAAAGAAACGAAGTTGAGGAATCTTCACGGTAGCTTGGTTCGTCTCCCCTCGCAACTCCTTTCCCGTGAAGGATCCTTGCTCTTCCGGGTGCCGGGGCCCCCCCCCGAAGAGCCGGGTCAGCCGGCGTGCGACTCCCGAGATACGCGGAGCCTCGTCGCCTCCTTCCCCTTTGCCGAGTGCATCTCGGGAGAGGCAGAAGGTGGGTCGAACCGCGGTTGGACGGGACGAGCTCGCGCTTCTTCACGCCGCAAGACCCTTTTTCGTGGGGCTCGTCCGCGCAAGCCCCCACCGACGCCGAGACGCCAGCCAGCGCCACCCCGAGAGGTAGCGCCCAGAAGCCCAGCCCTCAGAAGCCCAGCCCTCAGAAGCCCAGCCCTCAGAAGCCCAGCGCCCAGAAAGCCCAGCGCCCTAGAGCGGGATGTTGCCGTGCTTGCGCTTCGGTCCGTCGTCGCGCTTCGTCGCGAGGTAGTCGAGACCGCGGGCGAGCCGCTGGCGGAGCGTGCGAGGCTGGATGACCTCGTCGATGAAGCCGAGCTCCGCGGCCTTGTACGGGTTCGCGAACTTCTTCTTGTAGTCGGCGATGAACTCGGCGCGCGCCGAGGCTCCGTCCGCCGCCTCGGCGATCTTCTGCCGATAGACGATGTTGACCGCGCCGTCGGGTCCCATGACGGCGATCTCGGCGGTCGGGAACGCGAGGTTGTAGTCCGCGCGGATGTGCTTCGACGCCATCACGTCGTACGCGCCACCGTAGGCCTTGCGCGTAATGATCGTGATCTTCGGCACGGTCGCCTCGGCGAACGCGAAGAGGAGCTTCGCCCCGTGCGTGATGATCCCGCCGTACTCCTGATCCGTTCCCGGGAGGAACCCGGGCACGTCGACGAAGGTGACGAGGGGGATGTTGAACGCGTCGCAGAAGCGCACGAAGCGCGCGGCCTTGAGGCTCGCCTTGATGTCGAGGCAGCCCGCGAGCACCTGCGGCTGGTTCGCGACGACGCCGATCGGACGACCGCCGACGCGCGCGAAGCCGACGACGATGTTCATCGCGTACTGCTCGTGCACCTCGAAGAGGTTTCCGTCGTCGACGACGGCGCGCACGATGCTCTTGATGTCGTACGGCTTGTTCGACTCCGTCGGCACCATCGCGTCGAGCTCGGGGACCTCACGGTCGACCGGATCGGAGGTCGCGGCGCGCGGCGGGTCTTCCGCGTTGTTCGAAGGCAAGTACGACAGGAGCTCGCGCAGCTGGGCGATGCACGACGGATCGTCGGGGCTCGTGAGGTGACAGACGCCGCTCTTCGCGGCGTGGGTCGACGCGCCGCCGAGGGCCTCCTTCGTCACGTCCTCGTTGGTCACCGTCTTGATGACCTCGGGGCCGGTGATGAACATGTAGCTCGAGCTCTCGACCATCAGGATGAAGTCCGTGATGGCGGGCGAGTACACGGCGCCTCCGGCGCACGGGCCCATGATGCAGCTGATCTGCGGGATGACGCCGCTCGCCTGCGTGTTGCGCCAGAAGATCTCGGCGTAGCCGGCGAGCGACTCGACGCCCTCTTGGATGCGCGCACCGCCCGAGTCGTTGAGGCCGATGACGGGGATGCCCGTCTTGACGGCGAAGTCCATCAGCTTGCAGATCTTCTCCGCGTTCGCGCCCGACAGCGAGCCGCCGAAGACGGTGAAGTCCTGCGCGAACACCGCCACGCGGCGGCCCTCGACTTTGCCCCAGCCGGTGACGACGCCGTCGCCGAGCACCTTCTGCTTCTGCATGTCGAAGTCAGTGCAACGGTGTTGCACCAGACGATCGATCTCGACGAAGCTGCCGGGGTCGCACAAGAGCTCGATGCGCTCGCGCGCGGTGAGCTTGCCCGCCTCGTGCTGCTTGTCGATGCGCGCCTGCCCCCCGCCGACGAGCGCGCGACGGTTCAGCTCGTCGAGCGTGCCGAGAGGGGGCGCGCTCGGAGGCGGCGCGGTCGTGGGCGGCGCGGTCGTGGGCGGCGCGGTCGGTTCGTCGGCGGCCACGGGTGGGGGCTACTTCGAGCGCTGGTAGATGCGGTTGCGGCGGCCCTTGTTCTTGGCCTTGTGCTTCGCCTTGATGCGCGCGCACTTCTTGCGGTTGGTCTTTCGGGGGCCCTTCGACAGCATCAGGAACATGGTGACCTCGAGGCATGCGCGGTGACGCGCGGGCCGAGGACCATAGTCAAGCGCGCTCGGCTTCGCAAGCGATGCTAGGATTCGGCTCCTTGAAACGCGAGACGACATGGCGTCGAGCGCGGTTCGGCGCGGTCGCGGCGGCGATCGGGCTCGCGAGCGCGTGCGGGGCGAGTGTGAGCGCCGTCTACGAGGGCGACGTGCGGTTCGAGCGCTGCATGTCGCTCGATTGGGCGCCCCAGGTCGATCCGGCGCTCCGGCGCGGATGCTGGGAGGAATGGGAGAAGTACTACACACTCGGCCAGACCCGCGACCGGATCGAGTACGCCCGCCTGCAAATCGGGCGGCTCCAGTCGTCGAGCGTCCCGAGCGAGCCGATCGACAAACCGCTGCTCGCGGTGCCCGAGCCGACGAGCGTCTTCGCCCCGCCGCCGATGATGTTGTCGGGGCCCGACGCGGGGCCCGCACCCTCGGAGGACGCGGGGGCGGCGCCCGCGCCGAAGTCCGATTGCGAGGCGCGGTGTGACGAGCGAACGGAGGAGTGTCGATCGCTCTGCCGCGGCGCCGTTTGCGACAAGGCGTGCGCGGCCAAGCGATCGCGCTGCATGCAGCGATGTCCGTGACCCCGCGCGGCGGAGCTTGACCGAACGCGGGGCGCGGCGGTAGAGCCCCCTTCGCCGAAAGCGGCGCGAGAAGCAGTCGAGTGATGTCGTCGCGCGAGCCTCCCCCGAACCAGTCACCACCTCTCGGCGAAGAGAGCGAGGACGGCTTGCGCGTCGCGCGCCCGCGCCGCGCCGCGCCCGCCGACGCAGTGAGGCCGACGCGCGCGGAGATCCACCTCGGCCACTTGCGACACAACCTGCGCGTCCTCGAGCGCGCGATGGGGCGCGGCGTCGCGGCCGACGCGGAGCGCCCGGCGATCTGGGCGGTCCTGAAGGCCGACGCGTACGGACACGGCGCGCCGGCGACGGCGCGGACGCTCGAGCGCGCTGGCGCGGCGGGCCTCTGCGTCGCGCTCTTGGAAGAAGCGATCGAGCTGCGCGAGGCGGGCATCCGGATCCCGATCCTGGTGATGGGCGGCTACTACGGCCCCCAGCACCGCGGCCTCGAGGACGCGCTCCACCACGCCCCCGTCCCCGTCGTCTACCACGCGGGGCAG
>CAYYKK010000076.1:5207-26435 GCA_964467935.1 uncultured Polyangiaceae bacterium | reverse complement strand
CACGGCGCGCCTGCTCGGTGACGCGTTCGACGTCGCGCGCGTCGGAGACGATCTGCGCCTCCTCGGCCCGCGCGGCCAGGCGCTCGGGGTTCGCACGCTCCTCGGGCGGGCCACGCCGTGCGTCGGGCGCGAGCGCGAGCTGTCGCAGCTCGAGGCCCTCTTCGACGAGGCGGAGCGAGAGCCCGTCGCGCGCGTCGCCGTCGTGATCGCGCCCGCCGGCGCCGGCAAATCGAGGCTGGGGCACGAGCTCACGTCGCGGCTGCAGCGCCGCGTCACCGCGCCGTCGATCCTCGTCGGCCGCGGGAGCGCCGTCGCCGAGGGCGCTCCGTTCGGCCTCGTGGGCTCAGCGATCCGCAGCTTCGCGCGCATCCGTGACGACGAGCCGCTCGACGCGCAGAGGGACAAGATCGCCGCGGCGATCCCGGGACCCGAGCGCGCCCAATTGACGCTCCCGATCGCGCACCTCGCCGGCGTCGGCATCGCGCCGATGGCCTCCTCGGAGGACGGGCAGGTCGTGAGCGATCGGCTCCGCGAGGCGTTCGGCCGCTGGATCGCGTCGCTGACGCGCGAGCGCCCCGTGACGCTCCTCTTCGAAGACGTGCAGTGGGCCGACGCGCCCTCCGTGACGCTCGTCGACGCGGCGCTTCGCAACCTCACGGACGAACCGCTCTTCGTCGTCGTCCTCGCTCGGCCGGAGGTCGAGCGTCGCTTCCCGAAGATCTTCGACGCGCGCGGCGCGCAGCTGTTCCGCCTCGCGAAGCTGACGAAGAAGGCGAGCCTCGCCCTCGTCCGTCACGTCGCGGGCGAGGCCGTGAGCGGCGCGCTGGTGGACCGCGTCGTCGAGCGCGCCGACGGCAACGCGTTCTACCTCGAGGAGCTCATCCGCGCGGCCGTCGAGCAGACGAGCGACGGAGACACGCCGGACGTCGTCGAGCTCCCCGACACCGTGCTCGGCATGGTGCAGGCCCGCCTCGACGCCCTCGGCACCGAGGCGAAGCGTCTGCTCCAGATCGCGGCGGTGTTCGGCGAGTCGGCGTGGCCCGGCGCGGTGGCCGACATCCTCGGCACCACGCGCGACGCCGTCGACGCCGAGCTCTCGCTGCTCTCCGAGCGCGAGGTGCTCGAGCGGCGCGCCGAGTCGCGCTTCTCGGGAGAGAGCGAGTACGTGTTCCGACACGCGCTCCTGCGCGACGCGGCGTACGAGCTGCTCCTCGACGAGGCGCGCGCGAAGGCGCACCTCGCGGCGGGCAGGTGGCTCGAGGCGCACGGAGAGACCGACCACTTCGCCCTGGCGAAGCACTACGATCTCGGGCGCGCCCCCGAGCGAGCGCTCGGGCACTACGTGGAGGCGACCGAGCAGTCGCTCTACGCGAGCGACTTCCGAGGCGTGGTGGCGCTCGCCGAGCGCGCCGTGGCGTGCGGCGCACCCGCGGTCGTCGAGGGCCACCTGCTCGTGTCGGTCGCCGAGGCGAAGCGCTGGAGCGGTGATCTCAGAGGATCGCTCGTCGCCGCAACGCGCGCCGGGGAGCTCTTGTCAGGCGGATCCGCGAGCTGGTTCTCCGCGATGCGGGAGCTGGTCGCGGCGCACGGTCGCCTCGGGAACAAGAGCGAAATCGGACCGCTCGCCGAGCGCGTCCGCGCCGTCCCAGCAGCGCACGACGCGCACGGCGCGCAGATCGCGGCGCTCGTCCCGGCCGCCGTCCACCTCGTCTACAACGGTGAGCTCGCGCGCGCGTCGATGCTCGCGCGCGAGGTCGAGCTCCTCGCCGAGGCCGCGCCCAAGCTCGAGCCGCGCGTGCGGGGGCGCCTCCACCAGCTGCGCGCCATCCTCGCCGCGCACGATCAGTCCTCCGAGGTCGCGATCGCGGAGCAGCGCAGCGCGCTCGCGGCCTTCGAGGTGGCGAACGACCAGCGCGCGGCCACGCTCGTCCGCTCGAACCTCGGGTTCGCGCTGCTCCAAATCGGGGACGTCGATGGCGCCGAGTCCGTCCTGCGGACCGCGCTCGTGGTCGCGACGCGCCTCGGCCTCGGCACCATCCGACCGCTCGTGCTGCAGAACCTCGCGGTCGCGCTCGCGTGGCGCGGAGAGCGCGAGGAGGCCCTCAGGCTGCAGTCGGAGGCCGCCGACACCTTCGCCGCGCTGGGTGATCCGCGCGTCGAAGGCGCCAGCCGCATCCACCTCGCGTTGCTGCACCTCGCGCGCGGCGATCTCGATCGCGCGACGCGCGAGATCCACGCGGTGCTCGCGAAGGAGCTCGGCCCGATGGAGGTCGGCGCGCGGGCGACCCACGCGCGCATCCTGCTCGCGGCGGACCGCGCCGAGGAGGCGCTCGCCGAGGCTCGGCGCGCGATCGCCATCCTCGACAAGGTGCGGTCGGTGGAGGAGTTCGAGGAGCTCGCGCGGCTCACCCTCGCGGAGGCGCTCGATCGCGCGGGCGATCGCGCCGGCGCGCGGCGGGCGCTCGACCTCGCCAAGGGACGCATCGAGGCCCGCCTCGCGAAGCTCGTCGATCCCGCCGTGAAGAAGAGCCTCGTCGAGCGGATCCCCGAGCACGCGCGCATCTACGAGCTCGACGCGCGCTGGTGATCCGCGCCGGCGTCAGCGGCAGCGGATCTGCTCGCCCTCGACGACACACGCGCAGCGCTTCTCGATGGCGAACGATCCCGCGCGGCACCCGAGCATGGCCTTCCTGTCGACCGAGCACGCGCCGATGTCACCCGTGCAAGGATCCCCCGGCTCCGCGACCCCGAGGTTCGCGCAAGCGACCGAGTCCCCCTCGCTCTTGCACGGTCCCTCACGACAGACGTGCGCGACCACGTTCTTGCCGTCTCGGCACTCGAGGAGCTTCGCGCCGTCCGCCGTGCAGGCGCCGCCGCCATCGCAGGCGTCTCCTTCGGCGGCGATCGACTGGTCGCACGCGATCTTGCTCCCGTCGGCCTTGTGGCACCCCTTGGGTCCGCGGCAGGGCGAGGGCGAGCTCATCTTGCCCTTCTTGCAGGTGAGGAGCGTCTTCGCGTCCTTCGTGCAGCTCACGGCGCCCTCGTCGGAGCACCGGTCGCCCTCGACGACGACGCTCATGTCGCAGCTGACCTTCTCGCCCTCGGTCACGCAGCCCTTCGCGCCGCGGCAGTCGAACCGCGCGTAGTGACCGCCGCGACACGCGACGAAGCCGGCGCTCCCGATGCAGCGTCCTTGGTCCTCCCACTCGTGCGGGCAGCGGTCGCTCTCCGTGTCGTTCGTGAAATCGCAGGTGAGCTCGGCGCCTCGAACGCGGCAGCCGTCCGGCCCGCGACACGGCGTCTCGACGTACTTGCCGTCGTGACAGACGAGCGCGACCTCGGGTCCGCGGCACACCGCGAGGTTGTCGGAGCACGGGTCACCCTCGTGCGTGCCGAGCTTGTCCAAGAGCTTGCACCCGCCGAGCGTCGCCGACACGACGAGGAACGCGAGCGCCCGCGAGAGCCCCGTGCGCTTTCTCCGGAGGTCGTGCATGCCGCCTCGTACCTCACGCGCGGCGACGCGAAAAGCGGCAGGCAGCCCGGCGGAGCGGCGATCGTCGCCCCTTCACCCCTCGGGGCTTGCGAGCCGCGCGCGGTGAGACGAGGATCGCGGCTCCCCCGAGATGGAGACGCAGCCATGAGCATGACCTTCTATTACTCCCCGATGTCGAGCGCGACGCGCGTCTACTGGGCGCTCGAGGAGCTCGGCGTGCCCTTCGAGAAGGTGCGCGTCGATCTCGCGAAGGGAGAGCAGCGCACGCCCGAGTACCTCGCGCTCAATCCCAACGGGAAGGTCCCGCTCCTCGTCGTCGACGGCGCGCCCATCTTCGAGTCCCTCGCGCAGCTGCTCTACTTGGCCGACACGTACGGCGTGGAGAAGGGGCTCTACCCGCCGCCGGGCGCGGCGCGCGCCGAGGTGATCCAGTGGACGTGCTGGGGCTCGGTGAGCCTCTACGAGTCGCTCGTGCGGCTGCTGCGCAACACGAGCGATCGCTTCCCTGCCGAAGAGAAGAACCCCAAGGCCGCGGAGGGCGCCAAGAAGGAGCTCGACGGCTACCTCGCGATCCTCGACAAGCACCTCACCGGGCGCGAGTGGATCGGGGGAGGCACGTTCTCCATCGCGGACGTCGCCGTCGGCGCGCTCGTGCCGATGCTCGGTCGGCTCGGCGTCGACACCGGCAAGTACGCGGCCCTCACGGCGTGGGCCGGACGGTGCATGACGCGTCCGGCGCTCGGCCGCGCGATGACCGGCTGAACGGGCGGGGATCTCCGCGAGCCATGAGCGAGGCGACCCTCTTCGCGCCGGTCTGCTCGATCACGTCCACGCGCCGCCGTCGCTTCCTCTGGGCGGCGTGGTGGTCTGCACCGCCCGAGGCACGACCCTTTCGCAAGCCCGACGCGTTCCACGGCGGCGCGCGCTCCGCCGAGGAGGCCCACCGAGAGGCGGAGAAGGCCGCCGGGATGTCGCTCGTGCTCGTGGAGCCCAAGTGGGCGCGCGCGTGGGCTCGCGTGATGCTCGGCGCGCCCGCGTGGCCGCGCGAGCCTCACGACGCGACCTCGTCGGCGGCCTCGGGGGCCCGACCCGAAGCGAAGAGCCCCGCGGCGCGCTCGGTCTGGGACGTGCTCGGCGTGACCTCCGGCGCCGCCGTCGAGGAGATCAAGCGGGCGTACAAGAGGCGCGCGCTCGAGACGCACCCCGATCGCGGCGGCTCCTCCGAGGCGTTCCGCGAGGTGGCGAAGGCCTACGCCTCGGCGCTCGCGCGGCGACGACGGGCGCCGAAGAGGCGGCCGTGACCTACTGCGTCTCGCAGTAGCCGTAGTTGCACTTCGGCGCGGCCGCGGTGCAGTCCACGTCGTTCGAGCAGCTCTTGCACTGCGTGGTCCCCGTCGCCACCGCCTCGAAGTAGCAACCGCACGCGCCCGGCGGCGCGAACGACGCGAGCGGCCCGAGCTCGCTCGTCCGCCGCACCTGCATCGCGCACTGCGGGATGATGTTCGCCCCGCCGAGCAAGGCGATGAGATCGAAGCTCCCCGGCGGCGCCTTCGTCCCGGTGAGGTAGCCGATCACGTCGCCCGCGACCTGGTTCAGCGGGTAGCCGTTCGTGTCGAGCTTCGTCAGCAGGTGGAGCGGTCCCCAGATGGGGTAGTGCCCGTCGCGCACGTTCCTCTTGTCGAACGAGGTGGGCGTGGAGTCCGGCCAATAGCCGCACGTCTGCCCCGCGTCCTGGTAAGCGAGGACGTCGAGCTGAGCGCGGCTCGCGCCGGACACCTCCGCGGTCAAGATGCCGATCGTGGCCTCGGGGTTCGCCGACATGCTGACCTTCGTCACGACGTCCGCGCTCGAGGCCGCGACGACGCCCTTCCACTTCTCGGGCGGGACGCCGATCGCGACGCCGAACATCTGCTGCGTTCCGCTCGTCGCACCGCGCACGAAGAGCGAGGTCTCGTCCGTCCACGGCGCGACGCCGGAGTCGTTCCCGAAGCCGAAGACGAAGTAGGCCGCCTCGCGGCTGATCGACTTCTGCGTCGACGCCTTCGGCTTCACGAACGTGTACGCCTCGACGGGGCCGAAGAAGTCGCCGACGTTGGACGGCAGGCCGTTCGGCAGGTCGAAGCACGTCGACGAGAACACGTCCGAGAGGCCGAGATCCGCGACGACGCCCGCCGGATCGAGATCGCACGAGAGCTCGTTCGTCGTGTCCCAATACGCGCCCTTCGTGAGCGTGGGCGAGCCGACCTTCGTCCCGTTGAGGATCGCGTCGACGGCGAGGCACGAGCCCTGCAGCACGTAGACGAGCGTGATGCCGTTCGTCGAGAGCGTCTTGGCGAGATCGGCGACGATGACCTTGCCGCTGCCCGTCACGTAGACGGGGTTCGGCAAGCTCGAGCAAGGCGCGGCGCCGGCAGGGCGCGCGACGCCGATCGACAGGGCGCCGACGACCGCGACGCCGACGAGCGCGCGAGCGGGCGAGCGAGGACGTGAGCAAAGGTTCATGGCAGGGGGGGCAGGCTCCCGTCCGCGCCGAGCTTCGTGAGCCGGGACTTGTTGTCGAACGGCGCGCACTGCGCGGCGGTGCACGCGTTCTGGAAATCGCTCTGGCTCTCGGGCGGGCACGTCGCCGAGATGGCGAAGCACGCGCGACCGTCCGGGCCCTTCTGCTGGCACCCGACGTTGGCGGGCGTGGTGCAGTAGCCGTCGCTGCACTTGCTCCCGGCGCCGAACGTCGTCGCGCACTGCGTGTCGGACTTGCACGCGTCGTGGTGGATGTTGCCGAGCGAGCACGCCGCGACGAGCGCCGCCGCCGAGACGGCTGCGACGGCGAGGGCGAGCCGTCCGATCGGCGCGCGTCGCTTCGTCCCGGGGAGGGTCGGCATGCCCCCTAGGAGCGCAAGAAGCACGCGCCCTGTCAAGCCGCGCGGCGAGGTCCGGGCGCGGCGCTCAGTCGTCGAAGACGGCCTCGCGCACCAGCGCGGCGATGGCACCGACACGAGCGCGAGCCGCCTCGAACGGCGCGCGCCCCCGGAAGCCTGAGAAGAGCGGGCACCGATCGAGCCACGCGAGGTCGGAGAGGCCCGCCTCGGTCGCCCGCTCGATCGCCACGAGCGAGTCTTCGTCGCGGCCGCACGCCGCGAGCACCTCGGCCTCGATCTGCGACACGAAGGCGCTCCTGCGCGGCGTGCCCCGCCCGAGGCCTACGAAGTCGATGAACGCGTCGTCCTCGTAGGGCGAGGCCCCGCTCGCCCCGCAAGCGAGCAAGGCGCGCGCGAGGCCGATCGGCCCGCGGCTGCCGTCGAGGGCGTCTCGATAGCGGGCGCGCAGCGCGTCGAGGTAGAGCGCCGCCGCGTCCGGGTTGCGCCGCCAGAGCGTGAAGCGCGCGCGATCGAGCCACGCGCCCGCGTCGTCGGACTCCGCAGCCGCGAGCCGCTCGACCTCCTCGAACCGTCCGCCGAGCGCGTGGGCGCGCGCGAGATCGCGCCGCGCGATCGTCTGCTCCGGATCGATCGCGATCGCCCACTCGAGCCGCTTCTTCGCGGTCTCGAGCACGTCGGCCTCGAGCAGGATGCGCCCGAGCAGCGCGTGCGCCTCGCCGAGGGAGGGGTCTCCGGCGAGCGCTGCCTTCAGATCGCCGATGGCCGCGACCGAGTCGCCGCGCTGGAGCTTCACCGCGGCGAGCGCGAGCCTCGCGCCGGGCTCGTGGGGATCGAGCTCGCTCGCGCGCTCCGCGGCCTTCTGCGCCGCCTGAAACCCGACGCCGGTGAAAGCGCTCTCGCGCACGCACGCGAGCGCGTAGCCGGCCCAGAGCGGCGCGTCGTCCGGCGCGAGGGTCAACGCTTGGACGTAGAGCGCGACCGATCGCGCGGCGTCCTCCGCCAGGATGGTGTGATACGCGTGGCGCGCGCGCAGGTAGAGGTCCGCCACACGCGCGTCACGCGGCGGCGCTTGCCGCTTGCTCGCCCGGTGCGTCGTGGCGAGCGACTGCGCGACGGCCGAGGCGATCTCGTCACCGACGCCGAGGACGTCCGCCATGCGCCGCTCGAACGTGCCCGCCCAGATGCGGAAGCGCGTCGGGACGCTCGTCACTCGGACCACGATCACGAGGTCCTCCCCTTGCCTGTCGACGGTGCCCTCGACCACGACCTGGACGTCGAGCCGCTGGCCCATCTCGACCCCGCGCGCCTGGCTCCCGCGCAAGGTCATCACCATGCCGCGCGGCCGCACACGCAGCTCAGGATCCTGCGAGAGCGCGCCGATGAGCGACTCGGTGAGCCCGTCGGTGACGTAAGGCTCGACCGCGTCGCCCGCCTCGCGGAAGGGCAGCACCGCGACGGTCTTCGAGCTGCCCGACGTCGACCCGGCGAGCGCGAGCGGGAGCTTGTCGAGCGACCACGCCGGCAACGTGTCGAGCGGCGAGCGCGGCGGGAGCGCGCTCGGGATCGAGCTCGTCGTCGGGAGGATGACGCTCGACAGCGCGCGCCCCACGGCCTGGGCCGTCGCGAAGCGCTGCCCGCGCTCGCGCGAGAGACATCGCAGGATGATCTCCGCGAACGCGTCCGGCAGCCCTTGCCGCAGCTCGCGCGGATCGATGGGAGGTCGTTGGAGCCGATCGATGGCGATCGCCACGTCGGTCTCCCCCTTCCACGGAAGCGTCTGCGTCACCGCCTCGAAGAGGACGACGCCGAGCGCGTAGACGTCGCAGCTCTCGTCGGCGAGGGCGCCTCCCTCGATGAGCTCGGGCGCCATGTAGACCGGCGTGCCGATCCAGCTGCCGTCGAGCGTGGTCGGACCGCTCGCGCCCGAGAGCGTTCGCGCGATGCCGAAGTCGGTGATGACGGCGCGGTCGTCGCGGCCGAGGATCACGTTGTCGGGCTTGAGGTCGCGGTGGATGACGCCCGCGGCGTGCGCGGCGGCGAGCCCCTCGGAGATCTGTCGCCCCATGCGGAGCGCGAGGGCGAGCGGCAGCGCCCCGTCCGAGAGCGTGGTGCCGAGCGACACGCCGTCGACGAGCTCCATCGTCAGGTAGCGCTCGCCCTCCGACTCGCCGAGGTCGTACACGCGAGCGACGTTCTTGTGGGTGACCTTGCGCGCGAGCTTCACCTCGCGCCGAAACCGGTCGACGACGCCCGCCACGCTCAGCAGATCCTTGCGGATGACCTTCAGCGCGATGAGATCGTCGAGCTCGCGATCGAGCGCCTTGTAGACGCTGCCCATCCCACCGACGCCGAGCAGCGCGTGGATCTCGTAGCGACCGCCGAAGACCCACGGCCCCGCGCCCAGGTCGAGCAACGGCGAGCCGTCGGCCTGGGTCGAGTCGTCGTCGAGCACGTGGATCGAGAGCGGCACGGAGCGAAGCATAGCGAATCGGACGGCGCGAACGAGCACGACGCATCGGCACCGCCCGGGCCTCGGGAGGGCCTGGCGCGTGCCGCTCGACGTCCTGGCGAGACTTCTCTAGCCTCCCCTCATGCCGAGGCTGACCATCCGCGTCGAAGCGTGCACCGAGATCCTCTCCCTGCTCATCGTCATGGCGTGGGCCGACGGAAAGCTCGAGGACCGCGAGAAAGACAGCATCCGCGCCGCCGCGAGCGTGCTGAACCTGAACAAGGAGCTCCGCGGTCGGCTCGACAAGATGCTCTCCGAGCCCCTGCCGCTCGACCAGATCCTCGTCGCGAACCTCAGCCCGAAGGACCGCTCGTTCGCCTACGTGGCCGCGGCCTGGCTCTCGGGCGTGGACGAGGAGGTCGACCCGAAGGAGGAGGACAAGCTGCACGAGGTGCAGGCCCTCCTCGACATCGACGACGACCGCGCCAAGGAGCTCGAGAAGATCGCCCGCGACCTCAAGCCGCACGAGGGCGCGTGGGCGCACGACCTCGTCTCGCTCTTCAAGGCGATCCCCGTCCGCCTCGAGCAATCGCACGAGGACGAGCTCGAGGTCGCCTTCGAGTAGCTCGCCTTCGAGGAGTCTCGCCTTCGAGCTGCTCCCCTTCGAGCAGCTCGGCTTCGAGCAGCTCCCCTTCGACGCGTCACACGCTGAGCGCCGCGGCGCGGATGGCGGCGGCGGGCTCGCGCGACACCATCTCGTGGTGCGACACGATCACGCGCGTGAGCCCCGGCGTCGCGGCGAGGCGCTCGAGGTGCGCCTTGAACGCCGCCTTGTCCTTCACGAGGAAGAAGCGTCCGATGCGCGAGACGCGCGGTCCTCCCGACGACTTCGTGACGTGCGCGAACACCCACCCGGTGAAGCCGCCGAAGTGGGGCATGTTGAAGATCGCGTCGTTGAAGACGAGCGTCGTCCCCTCCGCCGAGCGCACCGTGAGCACGCCCTCGGCGTCGCCCGTGCCGGCGAGGTTCTCGAGCGTGATCGCGTCGTCGCTCGGGAAGTCCGCGTACGTGCCGTGCACCTTCACGACCTCCTCGACCTTCCGGCGCGAGCCCGCCGGGCAGTAGAAGCGCGCCTCGGGGTAGCGCGCCGCGAACGCGGGCGCGTCGAGCCGGTGATAGCCGTTCGGGACGATCACGTGCCGGACCGGGCCCCACGCCTCGATCTCCTTCATCGCGCCCTCCTCGAGCGCGATGGCGTTGTGGACGCAGACGTCGCCGTTCGACATCCGAAGGAGGGTCATCACGCGCTTCAGCGGCATCCCGTCGAGGTCGCCCTCGACCCGCCACAGGTTCTCGGTGAGCCTCTCGATGGGGCGGTGGGGGAGGACCTTCCAGCTCGTGTTCGCCTTCGGCATGCGACGCTTTGTGGAGGAGGTCGCGGCCCGCGGCAAGGGTGCCGCCCCGGCTCACGCGAAGAACTGACAGAGCTCCTCGTGGCGAGCCGCCGCGTCGGCCCGACCGAGCTCGATGAGCTGCCCCGCGAACTCGCCGTCGAAGAGCAGATACGACAGCAAGTCAGCTTCATTACGTGAATCGGGCTCGGCGATGCGCCGCATGAGCCGCCCGGTGAGGCCACCGACGCGAGCGAACGCGGTCGAGCGCACGAAGTCGGCCGCCATGCGGCCGATGTCCTGAGAGGCGCGCACGAGGAGCGCGCGCATCGGCCGAAGCCCCTGCCCCGACGGGAAGCCGAGCTCCTTGTTCAGCGCCGCGACGAACCCGTCGCCCGCGACGCGGACGCCGGCCGCGAGGATGCGGTTGATGGTCTCCAGCCGCGCGAGATCGGTGTCGATGCGATC
Organism: uncultured Polyangiaceae bacterium; assembly: GCA_964467935.1. GTDB lineage: Bacteria > Myxococcota_A > Polyangia > Polyangiales > Polyangiaceae > CAYYKK01. The sequence goes on along the minus strand of CAYYKK010000076.1, from coordinate 15,755 downwards.
GAGCAAGAGCGCGTTCAGCGTCTTGCCGATGAGGAAGAACGGCCCGGGGAAGAGGTGGTCCCCCTCGCGATCGTCGAGCGGCGTCGTCGAGATGTAGCGGGGATTCACGACGAGGACGCGCTCGGCCCCGAGCCGTCGCGCGGGCGACAGCGGCACGTTCTGCCGCAGACCGCCGTCGCAGTGGTAGTCGCCGTCGAGCTCGACGGCGCGGAACAGGATGGGGATCGCCGCCGACGCGAGCGCGTGGCGCGACGTGATCTTCGCCGCGCGCGCGACGGTGGTCGGATCGTGGCTCCACACCGGGAGCTTGCCGTCCTTCCGCTGAACGAACACCACCGTGCGGCCGCTCGCGACGTGCGTGGTCGACACCGTGAGCGCGTGGAGGTGCCCGGCGGCGAGGTTCTTCTCGATGCGGTCGAACGGGATGGCGCGCTCCACGAGGCGCTCGAGGCCCTCGGGCGCGAGCACCCCGCCCTCGCGCGCCGGGATCTCCCCGCGCTGCGACGTGCGTCCGAGCAACCCCGCGCCCATGTTGAGGACGCTCGTCACGTCGGGCTGCACGAGGGCGGAGGCCTCGAGCGGCGTCCACACGTCCACGAGCTTGCCGATGCTCTCCTTGCCGAGGTCCGCGAAGGCGGCGAGCCCGCACGCGTTCAGCGCGCCGACGCTCGTGCCACAGACCACGTCGAAGCGGATGTCGCGGCCGAGCGCCGGACCGACCTCCTCGAGCACGTGCTGGACGACGCCCACCTCGTAGGCGCCGCGCGCCGCGCCCCCAGCGAGGACCAAGGCGGTGCGGCCCTTCTTCATGGCGTCGCTCATGTCCCTCGGGAGCGTAGGGGCGGCCGCGGCGCAGCGCCAGAAGCGTCCTCGACGCGGCTTTCCTGCTCCTTCGGCGCGCCTTTTACCCCGAGGGTCGGCGGGGGGTCGAAGAGTCAGAAGGCGACGCGAGGACGGCCGAACGCCGAGCCCGAACGCGAGCCTGACCGTCGACGCGCCACCCCTCGGTGTGCGCCTCCCACTTCACCTCCCGGAGGACCTCCCATGAGCATCGCCATCCGCCACTTCACCGCGTTCGCCCTCGTCCTATCCGGCGGCGCGCTCGCCGCCTGCAACGTCGACGCGACCGGCTCGACCGACGCCGCGACGCAGGCGCTCACGTCCGACGGCAACGAGGCGGTGGCGAGCAACGTGCAGCACGCGAGCCTCGGCGACCTGGTGTTCGCGGTGTCGCAGAAGGATCCGGTGGCGGCGGCGACCGAGGCCTCCGCCGCGGCCGCGAGCAAGATCTGGCCCTCCGGCTGCCGGACCGCGACGAAGGACGCGACGAACCCCGCCGTCGTGCACATCCACTTCGCCGACTGCACCGGGCCCTTCGGCCTGCGTCACTTGAGCGGCGACGAGACGGCCATCTTCAGCTCGAACCCGGACGGCACGCTGCACGTCTCGCTCTCCGACGACGGCGATCTCACCGTGAACGGCAAGGCCGTCCAGCACTCGGGCGCGGGCGACATCACCATCGACGGATCCAAGCGCGACGTGGCGTGGAAGGGCGCGTGGGATCGGACGACCGACAAGGGCGAGACGGTCTCGCACACGACCGATCTCTCGATCGTCGTCGACACCGCGACGGGCTGCCGCACCTCGAACGGCACGGGCGTGACCCTCGTCGGCAACCGCGAGGTCGACACGACGATCGACAACCTCCAGGTCTGCCGCACCGCGAGCGGCGAGGGCTGCCCCTCGGGCTCCGTCGTCCACACCTCGAAGAAGTCGGGCAAGAGCGTCACCGTCGACTTCGATGGCAGCGCCCAGGCGGCCGTCACCGGCCCGCTCGGTCACACGTGGGACGTGCCCCTCGTCTGCGCTCCGTGAAGGCGCGTCGGTTGCCGCACGACGAGGCCGCGGCTACGAGCAGGCCATGCCCTCCGCGCCGCGGCCCGCCGCTTTGATCGCGACGATGTTTCTGTTGCATTCTGGATGCGGTTCATCGGGGGCGCCGCCGAGCGCCCCGGACCCCGTCACCGCGGCGGCCACACCCCAGGTCGCCGCCGACCCGCCGCCCGTGGTCGACGTGTCGCCACCCGCGCCTCCCGCGGCGACCGTCGACGAGCGGCCGGCGGCCGAGCCGCTCCGCGCCGACCGAGGCGCCCTCCTGCCTCGGCTCGCATCGGCCCGCCGGGTCACGGCGTCGATCGTCACCGACTTCGGCGTCCTCGACTGCGACCTCTTCCAGGATCGCGCCCCCCGCACGGTCGAGAACTTCGTCGGCCTCGCGACCGGCGAGAAGGAGTGGAAGGATCCGCGCACCGGCCGACGCACGCACGAGCCCGCCTACGACGGCAGCTCCTTCCACCGCGTCATCCCCGGCTTCATGATCCAAGGCGGCGACCCGAAGGGCGACGGCAGCGGCGAGCCCGGCTTCGTCATCGACGACGAGATCTGGCCTGGCGCGAAGCACGATCGGGCCGGGCTGCTCTGCATGGCGAACCGAGGCAAGAACACGAACGGCGCGCAGTTCTTCATCACCGACGCCGCGACGCCGCACCTCGACGGGGGCTACACGATCTTCGGCGAGTGCCGCCCGCTCGACGTGGTCCACCGCATCGCGACCGAGCCGCGCGGCGCCGCGGACCGGCCGAACCGTCGGATCGGGATCCAGCGCGTCACCATCGAGCTCGACGGAGCTCGCTGACGACGCGCGGGAGGCCTCGCCTCTTCAGGGGGCGTAGCTCGCGTCGCCTGCCGCGCAGCGGAGCATCGACTGGCAGTTGCCGGCATACTTCTTCTCGCACGCGGGTGCCTTGTCGCCCCACATGTACGGCTCACAGAACGTGGTGCCGTTGAGCTTGAAGTCGCACTCGCAGACTCCATCGCCCGCCTCGCGCTCGTAGGGATGATCGAGCGGTGAGGACGCGCCCTCGAACACGCCCTTCACGGCGGGCTCGGGCGAGCCGTGCGGCCACACGGCCACGAGCTTGTGGCTCTTGTCCGTCCAGCTGAAGACCGCCTCGATCTCGGTGCCGTCGGCCCACGGGAAGACGAGGCTCGTGACGTCGCCGGAGGCGAAGGCGAACGTGTCGCCGTGCCCACCACCGCGCGTGATGACGACGCCCGTCGGCGTCCCGCCGGTGTCGTTCTTGCCGCGACAGGACACGCGGAACCACTCGCGGATGATCTTCGTCTCGCAGCCGAGCGCGCTCGATCCCTTCACCGTGATCTCGCGCGCCGACGCCCACTCCGCGACGCCCGGGATCGGCGAGCGGCCGGAGGGGAGGTTCGGCGGCTGGATGATGGGCGCGGCGGTCGGCACGCCCGACCCGGAGACCGCGGGCGTCTCGGGCTTCGCGCTCTTCGAGGGCTCTCTCGCGTCGTCGTCGTCGTCGCCCTTCTTGTGCCGCCGCTTCTTGTCGCCCCGATCGTCGTCGTCGCTCTCCTTCGAGCGCGCCTTCGACGTCGACTCGGTGCTCGATCCCTTGGAGCTGCAGCCCGCGCCGGCCACGACGGCCGAGGCGACGAGGGTGAGCGCGATGACGAGGTTACGCATGTTCGAGTCCTCCACCCGGCCGCGGGCCGGGCTCGCAGGGTAGAGCGGAAATCGGCCCAGGTGCACGCGTCGTGGTAGTCGTCCCTCATGGACCTTCGTGACAAGGGAATCGCGGTCTTCTGTGGCTCGAGCGACGGCAGCGGTGAGACGTACCTCGCGGCGGCGCGCGAGCTCGGACGAACCCTCGCGGAGCGCGGCGCCACCGTCGTCTACGGCGGCGCCTCGGTCGGGACCATGGGCGCCGTCGCCGACGCGGCCCTCGCGGCGGGCGGCAAAGTCGTGGGCGTGATCCCCGACCGGCTCGTGAAGAAGGAGCTCGCACACGCGGGGCTCACCGAGCTCCTGGTCGTCGAGACCATGCACGAGCGCAAAGCCCTCATGAGCGAGCGCGCGAGCGGCTACGCCGTCCTGCCGGGCGGATTCGGCACGTACGAGGAGCTCTTCGAGGTCGTCACGTGGACGCAGCTCGGCATCCACACGAAGCCGATCGTGCTCGTCGACGTCGGCGGATTCTATGGACCGCTCGTCGCTCAGATCGATCGGGCGATCGGCGAAGGCTTCATGCGGCCTGCCTTCAGGGACTACCTCGTGATCGCGCGCGACGTGCCCGCGGCGGTCGCGGCGCTCGAGGCCTACGCGGCCCCCGAAACGCCTGTCGGCAAGTGGTTTTGAGCGCACCGCTGCGCGGCGTCTTCCCGCGCGCGGGCGCGACTCGATAAGCTGACGCGATGCGCGCGCTGCTGCTCCTCGTGCTGTCGTCGTCGATCGCGTGCTCCGGTGCCGAGGTCCCGGGCGGCGCAGGCGGCGCGGCGACCAGCGGGCCGGGCGCGACGACCGCCTCCGCGGTGACCTCGAGCGGGACGGGCGCGACCTCGGGCGCAAGCGGCGGCGCAGGCGGCGCAGGCGGCGCCGACGCGTGCGTGAACGTCGACGACACGACGCCCGTCGTGATCGGCGTCGCGACCAGCGCGGACGACTTCGCCCTCGAGCTGCCTGCGACGAGCGCCTCGCACACCGCGTGGTCGCAGCCGAACGACGAGGCGCTCATCCTCGAGGTCAGCGGCAGCCACGGGCTCATCGGCCACCTCGTGATGCACCAAGGCGCCGACGGGCACGTCTACGGCATGCAGCTCGGCCAGCTCGCCGCGGGCGAGGCGGTGAGCGTGAAGGTCTCGCCTCTCTCCGCGGGCGCCGCGACGAAGCAGGCCTGCGTCGGGCCCGCGAAGCTCACGAGCGCGACCGCCCTCGGCGCCGACGGCGAGGGACTTCGCAACGCGCCGATCCTGCAGTGGCCCGTGGACAAGCGCTTCGACGATCTGCCCATCGTCCTCGGCTGGTCGAAGGCGAAGAAGCACTACGAGCTCGTCTACACGAACGAGAACGGCGGCACCGTCGCGCTCTGCGGAGGCGGCGCTCAGGGCATCCGCGCCGAGATCGCGCGCTGGGGTCGCGCCGCCGACATCGAGGGCATCTTCAGCTACGGGGGCGCGACCAAGCAGTGGGAGCGCTGCACCGGGATGACGGGCTACGACGTCCTCACGCCGCGTCAGGAGGGGCTCCACCCGATCCTCTACTACGGCGACGGCCACAACCGCCTCTTCGAGAGCCGCGGCGGCTACGGGCAGACGTGCGGCACGTCGAGCGACAAGCAGGCGGACGGCGATCTCGCGGGCTGGAACGTCGCGAACCCCGGCAACGCGCAGGCGAACGACGGCCCCTTCGTCGTGACGATCCGCCCGCTGCCCGTGTCGCTCGACGCCCTCGGCTACGCCGCGCACTCCGGTCGGCGCGAGGGCCTCGTCGACGTGTACGCCCCGTGGCTCTACCGCATCACCGACGAGGAGCTGACGCGCGAAGGCAAGATCGATCAGAGCCTCGCCCTCGGCATGGCGCAGTATCTCTACGCGGACGTCCACGCGAACGACGTCGGCGGCTCGGGGGACGAGGTCTGCGCGTTGCTCGGCGCGTCGGGCGGGTTCGTCCTGCGCGCGAAGGCGGGCGGCAACACGCTCGACGGCCCCCAGATGACGGCGGACTATTTCGGCGGGCAGGACAACGTCAAGCGCATCGCCATCCCGCTCGATCAAGTCTACGCCGCGAACCAGGTCACCGGCCTCGTCTTCGACGCCTACGACAACGACGGCATCTACTGGCTCGATCTCGGTGACGTCTTCATGCCGCGTCCCCAAGGCGACAACGGCGCCACGCTCGAGGTCGTGCACGCGGGCTCGACGCCCGTGGGCGTGTACGTCGACGACGACAGCTCGAGCTGCGTCGGCGGGATGAACACCGGCGGACCGAGCGGGCCCGTGCCGTGCGTCGGGAGCTTCTACACCGAGCCGCTCTGACGAGCGCCGTCGCCGGGCGCTAGAGCCCGATGTCCGCGGGGAAGATGTCGGTGAGGTTGTAGTTGTCGAACGTCGCGTCCTTGCCGTTGGTCCCGCCGACGAGACCGAAGCCGACCGCCGTCGGCTGCCCGTCGTCGATCCAGCCCGGGCGCGGGAGCGACCCCACGAGCTTCCACTGGTTCGAGGCGCGGTAGACGAAGTACACGCTCCCGTTCGTCAGCACGAACCCGAGCGCCTGCGCGGAGCCGCCGACGCTCGCGGGCGTCAGGCCCACCACGGTCGCGAGCTTCGTCCCGTTGTCGAAGCTGATACCGAAGTTCTTCGACATGTCGCGGAAGGCGCTCACGTAGACGAACCCCGACGACGGGAACGCCTGCGTGTCGATCTCGACCATGCAGTTGTTCGGCCCCGTGGAGTTGTACGCGGCGCCGGCGAAGTTGTTGTTGCTCGGCGCGGTGAGCTTCGCGTGCTGGCCCGCGTTCGACGTGCTCGCGTTGCCGAGGATCGTCCACACGCCGGGGAAGTCGGTGAACGCGTCCGTCCGAGCGTCGCACGGCGGGTACGCCGTGGGCCCGCCGCCGCCCGTGCCCGTCGCCGCGGTGCTGGACGCCGTCGTCGCGCCGCTCGCGGTGCTCGTGCCGGCGCCGCCTGCGCCGCCCACGCCGCTGCCGGACGACGTCGCGCCGCTGCCCGAGGCGACCGAGCTCGTCGCGCCGGGCCCGACGCCCGTGCTCGTGCCTTGCCCCGTGCTCGTCGCCCCGGCGCCACCCGAGCCCGCTCCAAACGAGGCGAAGTCGAAGCTGCAACCCGTGAGCGACAACAAGAAGAGGGCAGAAGCGAGGCGCATCCTAGGAGGATAACGCGATTTCGCCCTCCCTCGCAGCAGCGATCACGGGCCGTGGTCTCGAGCGCGCCTGCCGGGAGCCTTGTGGCGTTCTCGACCGCGTGCGAGCGTCCGGCATGCGAATCGCGATGCCTTCCCTGTGCGCGGCGCTCCTCGTCGGCTGCGGCGGCTCGAGCGACGGCGTCTCTTCGGCGGGAGCCCTCCCCGGATCCTCGACCCGGCCCGCGCTCGCGGCGACCCCGTCGAGCGCGACGCCCGCCAAGGCGATGGCGAGCGGCACGACGACCGCGCCCGCCGCGTCCTCTCCCGCCGCGTCGCAAGCCACCGCGGCCTACGACGTGCGCGCGATCGCGCTGCCCGGCGGAGGCCCCGACGGCGTCGCGATGGACTACCTCCTCTTCGACGCCGCGCGCGGCGTCGTGTGGGTCCCCGCAGGCAACACCGGCTCCGTCGACGCCGTCGACACCGAGAGCGGCGCGCTCACGCGCATCGAGGGCTTCCCGACGCGAGACCTCGAGCGCGAGGGACGAAAGCGCGTCGTCGGCCCCAGCTCCGTGACGATCGGCGATGGCGTCGTCTACGTCGGCAACCGAGGCGACGCGACGATCTGCGCCGTCAACCCGGACAAGCACGAGCGCACGACGTGCGGGCCGAAGCTCGACTCCATGCCCGACGGGATCACCTTCGTCGACAAGACGCGCGAGGTGTGGGTCACGACCCCGCACGACCATTCGGTGCGCGTGCTCGACGCGCAGACCCTGAAACAGAAGGCGAAGATCACCCTCCCCGGCCAGCCCGAGGGCTACGCCGTCGATCTCCCGCGGGGCCGCTTCTACACGAACTTCGAGGACACCGACGAGACCGTCGCGATCGACCTCGCCACGCACGAGACGCGCGCGACGTGGAAGGCCGGCTGCGGCAAAGAGGGGCCGCGAGGGCTGAGGCTCGCCGAGCGCGATCTGCTCTTCGTCGCCTGCACCGATCAGGTCGTCGTCCTCGATCTCGCGCACGACGGCGCCGTGCTGTCGCGGCTCGAGACCGGCGAGGGCGTCGACGATCTCGACTACCTCCCGCGCACGCGCACGCTCTACGTCGGCGCCGCGAGGACGGGCGATCTCAGCGTGGCCCACGTCGACGAAGCGGGTCACCTCACGCTCGTCACCAAGGTCCCGACCAAGCCCGGAGCGCGCAACCCCGCCGTCGACGCGAAGGGGCGCGTCTTTCTCGCGCACTCGAAGGGCTCCGAGCTCATCGAGGTCTCCCCCGTCGTGCGCTGACGCGCGGCGATCGGCTCGCGTGCGAGGCGACGCGCGGGCCCACGAGCCTCGCGCGAAGGCCCCTCGCTCGCCCCTCACGTGCGGGCGCTGGCGCGCATGATCCTCAGGATCCGATCGGAGACCACGCGGACCGCCGCACGCCCCGCGACGTCGGGGTGGACGACGAGCCAGATGGGGCGGTGAGCGAAGCCCTCGAGCGGTAGGACGAGGTCGAGCCCGGGCTCCGCGTCGCCCCACGGCAGCGTGAGCGCGACGATCCCATGCCCCGCGACGGCGGCCGCGACCATCGCCGGCATGCTGCTCGAGCGCAGCGTCACGCGCGCGCCCGCGCGCGACGCGAGCCACTTCGCCTCCGGCAGGAACGCGAGCTCGCCGGAAGGGACGATCACGTCGTGCCCCGCGAGCTCCCCCGGCCCCTTCGGCACGCCGCGCCGACGCAGGTAGCTCGGCGCGGCGAAGAGCCCCAACCCGAGCCGCGCGACGACGCGCACCTTGAGCGTGGTCTCGCCGGGGGGCGAGACGCGCAGCGCGAGATCGGCGGCGCCTCGCGCCAGGTCGACGGGACGATTGCCGCCGAGCAGCTCGATCTCGAGGCTCGGATACGTCTCGAGCAGATCGAGCAGCCCTCGCTGCACGAGGTGCGTCGCGAGCGCCTCGGTCGTGGCCACGCGCACGACCCCCGCGACCGCGTCGCCCCCGGCGGAGGCGGCGCTCTCGAGCGCCCGCGCCTCGGCCTCCATCTTCTCGGCGTGGACCGCGAGGCGCTCACCCACCGGCGAGGGCCGGAGACCGTCGCGCGTCCGCAGGAAGAGGCTCGCGCCCAGTGTCTTTTCCAGCGCCGTCACGCGCCGGCTCGCCGTCGACTTGTCGATGCCGAGCGCGCGCGCCGCGCCCGCGAGGCTCCGCGCCCGCACGAGCGCCAGAAAGACCGGCACGTCCGCCCAATCGATGGATTGCGTTTTCGCACTACCGCGTTGCATTCCTACCTCTTTCGCATGGAGCCGGCCGGGCGCACAGTCCCGTCATGACCACGACGACGGCGACGACCTACTTCGCGACGATGATGACGGGGCGCGGCGGCCCCGAGGTGTTGGAGCGCGTGAAGCTCCCGCTCCTCCCGCCCGGCCCTGGCCAGGTCCGCGTCCGCGTGCGCGCAGCCGGCGTCGGGTACACGGACGTGGTGATGCGCCGCGGCTATTACCCTTACGCGCCCAAGGTGCCCTTCGTCCAAGGCTACGAGGCGGTGGGCGAGGTCGACGCCATCGGGCCGGGCGTCACGGGCTTCGCGCGCGGCGAGCGCGTCGCCGCCCTGCTCGTCCACGACGGCTATGGCCAATACGTCATCCGCGACGCGGCCGATTGGGTGAAGGTGCCCGACGGGCTCGACGACGCGGAGGTCGTCGCCCTGATCCTCAACTACGTCACCGCCCATCAGATGATCCACCGCGTGGCGAAGCTCACCCCCGCCCAGTCGGCGCTCGTGACCGGCGCGTCGGGGGGCGTGGGCCAAGCGCTCCTCGAGCTGTTGCGCGTCCACGGCGTCCGGGCCATCGCGGCGGCGCGCGCCGACAAGCACGACCTGCTCCGCGCGCTCGGCGCGACGCCGATCGAAGGGCGATCCGCGCCCGTCGACGAGGGCGCGCTCGCCGTCGCGCCTCGTGGCGTCGACGCGTCCTTCGACGGGCTCGGGGGCGCCTTCGTGGGACAGTGCGTGCGCGCGACCCGACGCGGCGGCAGAGTCGTCGCCTACGGCTTCACCGGCGCGACGGGGTCGAACCTCGCGGCGCTCCGCGGGGTGCTCGCCCTCTACGTCGGCGCGCCCCTCCGAGGACGGCGCTCGACGTTCTACGGCATCACGCAGATCTACCGCCGCGACAAAGCCCCGTTCCGCGAGGATCTCGCGGCGCTGTTCGCGCTCCTCGCCGACGGACGCATCCGCCCGCGGATCGCCGAGCGATTCCCGCTCGCGGAGGCGCGCGCCGCCAACGAAGCGCTCGAGCGCGGCGGCGTCGACGGCAAGATCGTCCTCGTCGCGTGAGCGGCGCCTGGCTCAGCAACGCCGCTCAGCGACGCCGCTCGGTCGCGCGCTCCCGCGCCGCGCGCACCGCGGGCACGACGGCGCGAGGATCGTCGGTCATGATCCCATCGGCGCCGAGCGCGCAGAGCCGCGTCGCCTCCTCCGCGTCGTTGATGGTCCAGAAGTCGACCCGGAGACCGACGGCGTGGAGCTTGTCGATGAACGCGGGGCGGGCGAACGTCACGGGCCCTTGTCGCACGGGGATCTGCGCGACGTCGCCGATCCGGCCGACGCGCCGGAGCGCGGCACACGCGGCCACGGGGAGCCCGAGGAGCGCGCCCATCTCGAGCGGGGCGAGGCCCGTCGTCCCGGCGTAGCCTCGTCGACGCGCGTCGCGGAGCGCTCGGCGATGAAAGCTCGCGACGTTCACGCGCCCCGCCGCGCCCTTGCGGTCGAGGAGCGCGAGCAGCGGCGGAACGACCGGCGGATCGAGCTCTTTCGCGTCGACGTTGAGG
>CAYYKK010000076.1:0-5197 GCA_964467935.1 uncultured Polyangiaceae bacterium | reverse complement strand
GCCGGGGAACGCGTCGAGCAGCTCCTCGAGCGTCGGCACCTGGAACCCCTTGTTCGCGAAGGGCCGCGCGCCCTCCGCGACGAAGCCCCAGCCGACGTCCCAGCCCTTCACCTCGCGGAGCGTCGAGCGCCGGATTTCGTCGCCGACGTTCGCCATCCGCTTGCCGTCCTCGTCGTGCGCGACCACCACGACGCCATCGCGCGTCAGGTGCAGATCGGTCTCGAGCGCGTCGGCGCCGAGCGCGAGCGCTCGCTCGAACGACGGCAGCGTGTTCTCGGGCAGCTCCGCGGCGGCGCCGCGATGCGCGAAGCAAATCGGGTGCGCGAGCTCGGAGCGGAGGGTTCGCTGCGACATGCGCGGGCTCAAGGCGTGCAGAACTTGTCGTTCGAGCCCAAGAAGGCGATGACGATGCACTTCGAGAGCGCGGGGACGCAGTCCGCCGGGCCCGCGCACTTGTCGGAGCAGAGCGAGCCGCTGCCGGTGTCGAGGCAGAGCGACGAGGCGCAGTCGTTCTCGCTCGTGCAGGCCTCTCCGACGGCCTTCGTCCCGCGCGCGCCGGCGAGACAGCAGGCGACGGGCGCGCTCGCGGTGCCCGCGTTCTCGCAGCGCGTCGCGGCGTCGGGGCAGTCGTAGTTCGAGAAGCAGTCCTTCGCGCCGACGTCGGAGCACGCCGCGATCGGCCCGCCGCTCGATGACGAGGCCACGTTGCCGCCGCTCGTCGCGGTCGCGGTCGTGCCCGAGCTCGTCGCGGTCGTGCCCGAGCCGGTCGCGCTCGCCGCGCCGCCCGCTCCGCCGGTTCCACTGCCACCGCCGCACCCGAGCCCCGCGAGCGCCGCGAGGACGAGCGCCGTCGTGATCCTCGACGTCATCGCGGCATCCTCGCACGTTCGAGGATGGGAGGGATCACCCGCGAGGGAGCTCCGCGTCGACGCGCCCGTCGAAGCGCGCGACGCGGCGCGCGGCGCATCGGGCTTTACGGCCAAGGGGCCCGGCGTTACGCCTGCGCCCTCTTGTTCTCACACGCCGGAGAGTCGCCCATGAAGTCAGAAGAGATGATCGAGCTCTGCACGAAGTACAGCCTCTTCTCGTGGTCCGCCACGGGCAAGGTCGACCCGCTTCCGATCGCGAGGGCCGAAGGCGTCTACCTCTACTCCCCCGAGGGCAAGCGCTGGCTCGACTTCAACAGCCAGCTCATGAGCGTCAACATCGGCCACGGCCACCCGAAGGTCGTCGAGGCGATCCAGAAGCAGGCGGCGACGCTCGCGTACGCCTACCCCGGCATGGCGACCGAGATCCGCGCCGTCCTCTCGAAGCGCCTCGCCGAGCTCGTCCCCGGCGACATCAACACGTTCTTCTATACGCTCGGCGGCGCCGAGGCGAACGAGAACGCGATCAAGGCCGCGCGCCTCTTCACCGGGCGCCACAAGATCATCGCGCGCTACCGCAGCTACCACGGCGCGACGCACGGCGTGATGTCGCTCACCGGCGATCCGCGGCGCTGGCCCAACGAGCCCGGCATGGCGGGCGTCGTCCGCGTGATGGATCCGCGCCCCTACGATTACTCCTTCGGCACGAGCGACGAGGAGATCGTGAAGAACAACCTCCAGTACCTCGAGGAGGTCATCCAATACGAGGGGCCGCACACGATCGCGGCGATGTTCATCGAGACCGTGACGGGCACGAACGGCATCCTGCCGCCGCCGAAGGGCTACCTCGAGGGGCTCAAGAAGCTGCTCGAGAAGCACGGCATCCTGCTCGTGTGCGACGAGGTCATGTGCGGCTGGGGCCGCACCGGCAAGCTCTTCGCGTTCGAGCACGGCAACATCGTCCCGGACATCGTCACGATGGCGAAGGGCCTCACGAGCTCGTACATGCCGCTCGGCGTGATGGGCGTCTCGGATCGCATCGCGAACCACTTCCGCGAGAACGTCTTCTGGGGCGGCCTCACCTACAACGCGCACCCGATGTGCCTCGCCGCCGCGAACGCCGTCATCGACGTGCTCGTCGAGGAGAAGCTCGTCGACAACGCGGTGAAGATGGGCGAGGTCATGCGCGGCCACATGGAGCGGCTCGCGAAGAAGCACAAGTGCGTGCGCGAGCACCGCAACATCGGGCTCTTCGGCCTCATCGAGCTGCGCAAGAACGCGAAGAACGAGCGGCTCGTCCCCTACGCCGGCTCCCACCCCGTCATGGGCAAGCTCGGCAAGTTCTTCAAGGACAATGGCCTCTTCACCGTCCTGCAGTGGGGCGGCGTGATGTGCAATCCGCCGCTCACGATCAAGGAGGCGGAGATGGCCGAGGCGTTCGACGTCATCGATCGCGGGCTCTCGCTCGTCGACGAGGTCTTCGAGGGCTGAGCGGCTCGCCGCGCGGGCGCGACGATCACATCTCGTCGCGCTCGCGCTCGATCTTGGCGCCCGAGAGCGCCTGGTGCGCGACCACGAGAAAGTCCGTCGCCGTGATGATGCCGACGACGTCGCCCTTCTCGTTGACGACCGGCAGTGCGTTGATCTTGTAGTCGATGAGCATGCCCACGGCCTCGTACGCCGGCTGATCCGGCGTCACCGTCTTCACGTTCTGGGTCATCAGCGACGCGAGCGTGACGTCCTCCTTCTGGCCGAGGGCGGCCATGAGGTCGTGGCTCGAGACGATGCCGCGGAGCCTGCCGTGTCCGTCGACCACCGGGACGTGCCGAATCGCGGCGACGCCCATCTCGCGCGCGGCCTGCGAGATGCTGTCGGACTCGCGCAGCGTGATGAGCTGCGTGCTCATGAGATCCTCGACCCGGAGCGCGTTCTTCTTCGTCATGGCCGCTCGGAGTGCACGAAATAGACCGTCACGGGAGCGTGCGTCGCCGCGGGGCGCGCGTGGACGGACGGCCGGTCGAGGGCGCGCACCGCTTGCGAGCGCGCGCAATCGGCGCGCTCGGTCAGGACCCGACGCCGCCGTCCGAGCGGGCGGCCGCGGTCGTCGAGGGCGCCTCTTCGGCCGCGTCCTCGGCGCGCATCTCGGCGCGGATCCGCCCGGCGACGAAGAGGAACGGGAACGACAGGAAGAGCCCCGCGAAGCCGACGAGGTGCTCCCACGCGAGGAGGCTCATGACGAGCAGGAAGCCCGGCAGGTGCACGTGGCGCGAGGTGAGGCGCGGATTCAAGTAGTACGCCTCGAGCTTGTGCAGCACGAACGTGAGCGCGACGAAGACGCCGACGCCGACCCAGCCTTGGTGCTGGTAGGCGAGGAGCGTGAGCACCGTGCCCGAGACGAGGTTGCCGACCACCGGCACGAGCGCGGACACGAAGATGAGCAGCATCAGCGCGATCTTGTGCGGGACGCCGATCCAGAAGAGCAGCGGCAGGGTCAGCGCGGTGTTGCACGCGGCGACGACCATCTGGAGCTGCACGGTGACGCTCACGGCGTCGGCGACGTGCGTCGACCAGCGCACGAGCGTCCCGAGCAGCGAGCGCGGATCGACCGTCTTCCTCCACGCGACGAGCTCGTGCTCCTCGAGCAGGAACACGAGCGCGAGGATCAGGCCGATGAGCGCGTGCAGCACCAGATGGCCGACGGCGGCGAGCACGTGGAGCGCGTCGCTCGCGTAGTGGCTCGCCGACTCGACCACGCGCTCCGCGCCGGGCAGATGCTCGCGCACGCGAGAGAAGAGCGCGCTCTTCTGCATCGCCGCGACGCGCTCGGGGAAGTGCTCCTTCGCGTGGACGAGCGCGCGCGTGGCCCGGCCGGCGCTGAGGACGGCGGCCGAGACCACCGCCCCGACGAAGCCGAGCACGAGGCCCACGAGCGCGAGGCGCTTGCTGACGCCCGTGCGCGCCTCGAGCCACGCCGACGCCGAGCCGAGGCTCCGCTGGAACGCGACGAAGAAGACGAGCAGCAAGAAGAGCTCGCGGAACGCGAAGAGCAGCGCCGCGAACGCGACGAGCGCGACGAAGCGCCGCGGGGTCTTCTCCCGTAGAAAGTCGCCCACCCGATCGATCGCCACCCGATGCGCCTCCGCGCCGGAGGATACACGGGACCGCGAGCGATCACCGCGGCCTCCGTGCCGAGCCGAAGACCACCGCTCGAGCAGCGCTCACGCGCCCGAGGACACCGGACGCTTCAGAGGGTGATCGGCACGCCGTCCGCCGCGCCGTCGGCGACGACCTCGAGCGCCGCGCGGTGCGCGCTCTCGAGCACGATGCGCCGCCCGCGCGAGCGGAGCGAAACGACGGCGCGCGCGAGCTTCGTGTTGTGGCAGATCTTCGTCCCGCCGGGCGGATCGTCGTAGGTGAGCCCGACGAACGAGCGCGGCTCCGCCGAGACCTCGACGTCGATCGCGACTTCCCCGTGTCGCGCCGCGACGTGGAGCCGTCCCACGTCGTAGCGCGCGCGGGCGCGGAGCGCGTCGAGCGGCCCGTTCAGCGCGTACGTCTCGCCTTCGTGACGAAGGACGACGAGCGTCGACGGCGGCGAGCGGAGCGGCAACCCCGGCACGAGCGCGACGCGCCCGGTGATGCACTCGAGGAAGCTCTCTTCGTGACCGTCGAAGCCGGCGACCTGCGCCCACGCGTACGCGTCGGTCTGGCTCGTGCCCCAGTTGTGGTTCTGGCTCCCCGGCCAGCCGTCGATCGCGTGCGCTTCACCGTCGACCTCGAACAGGCCCGAGAAGCGCACGCCCGGCGAGGCGGTGACCGACTTCGTCTTCGGGAAGCTCCGCGCGTAGAACGCCTCGGGAAGCAGCAAGATCGGCGCGCTGCCGCCGCCATAGGAGAGATCCCACGCGACGCGGTGCGGGCCGCGCCGTGCGCTCCCGCGGAGCACGCCCTCGGAGAGGATCGCGTCGCCGACGCGCACGTCGAGCCCTCGCGCGGCGAAGTGACACGCGTCGATCGGCGTGTCCTCGCGCACCGCGACGCGGCGATCGCGCTCGCCGTCGAACCAGATCGCCCACGTCTGACCGACGGCCCGCTCGGGCGCGCCCCGAGGGCAGAAGACCGTGTAGCGCGTCCAGAGCGCGAGCGGACGCGTCGGGTGGTTCGCGCGTGAGAACCAGCTCTCGTAGAAGCCGGCCGCGTCGCCCTTCGCGAAGCGGGCGCCGTTCAGGTGCGCGCGTTCCATGCGAAGAGCCCTACCATCATGCCGTCGGGACGCGAAGGCGCCGTCCGTGGGAGACGCGCTCCGCGGCCGCTCGTTCGAACGAAAATCG
>CAYYKK010000075.1:13205-26540 GCA_964467935.1 uncultured Polyangiaceae bacterium | reverse complement strand
GCCGAGCCGAGGGAGCCCGACGCCGCTCGCCGCTTCGTAGACCTCGCAGCCATCGTCGAGGAGGCGCGCTACCACGGGCTGGCCGGCGAGCTGCTCGTCCTCGGCGACCAGCACGCGAGGCATCGTTCCGCGCGGAGATATGGCGCGCTTGCGATCGAAGACCATGGATGCGACCTCCGTTTCGAGGAGTGACCGAGCTCAGAGCGGAAGAAAGATCTTGAAGGTGGAGCCGCGACCGAGGCGGGTGTCGACGTCGATGAAGCCGCCGTGGTCGCTCACGATGCCGTACGACACCGAGAGCCCCAGGCCCGTCCCCTGGCCGACGTCCTTCGTGGTGAAGAAAGGATCGAAGATGTGAGGGAGGACGTCGTCGGCGATCCCTTCTCCCTCGTCGTGGACGCTGACGACGGCATAGGGGCGGAGAGGCTGGCGCCCGCTGGCCGGCTCCTCTCCGTGCGATTGCTCCTTGCCGACCGTCACGAGCACGTGGCCGCCCTCCGGCATCGCGTGAATGGCGTTCGTGAGGACGTTGCTGAGCACCTGTTGGATCTCGCCGCGATTGATGGCGACGTCGACGTCGTCGCCGGTGAGCTCGAGCTCGACGCCGGCCTTGGTCGCGGCCGCCTTGACCAGCGCGAGCGTGTCGCGACAGAGCGGCTTCAGGGGCGTCGCGGTGCGCTCGAGCCCGCCCCGCCGCGAGAAGTCCAGCACGTGCCGGATGATCTTCGTCATTCGATCGACCTGCTCGCCGATCGCGACGGCGTTGCGGTGCGTCTCGGCGGGCGTGAGCTTCTCGGTCGCGATGAGGCCGGCGCGGCCGGAGACGACGTTGAGCGGCGTACCGAGCTCGTGCGCCATGCCCGCCGCGAGCCGCCCCACCGTCGAGAGCCGCTCGGCGTGGCGCAGCTGATTGATCGCCTCTTTCCGGAGCTGCGACTCGCGATCGACGCGGCCGCGGAGCGCGCCGATGAGGCTCGCGAACGCGAGGTAGAGCGACGCTTCCATGACGACGTTCCACACGACGAAGGCATAGTGGACCTGGCGGGCGCTGAACTCGATCTCGACGACGACGGACGTCACCGCGACGAGCGCGACGACGCCATACGCGGCGCGCGCGCTCCGGAACCACGCGACGAGCGCGATGGGGATCAAATAGAAGAGCGTGAAGGTCGCGTCGGCGGTCGTGAGGGCGTCGCCGACGCCCGCGGCGAGCGCGATGAGCACGCCGATCGGGAGCGCGGTGCGCTTCGAGACGTAGCGCTCGGCGAGCCGCTTCAGGCGCGTGATCGCCGCTTGTCGCGCGCTCCGTTCGGGCGCCCAGCTGAGCGCGTTCACGGCGAAGCTCTCCCGACGCGCTGACGAATGCGCTCGCAGAGCGTCTCGAGCGGGAAGGGCTTCTCGAGCAGCTCCCCGCCGGCCTTCGCCACCGCGGCGCGGAGCTCGGTCGTCGGGAAGGCGGTCATCAGGATGAGAGGGGTCCCGCGCTCGAGCATCTCGGGCGACGCGAGGAGGTCCACCCCCGAGCCCCGCGGCAGGCGGATGTCGCTGACGATCACGTCGAACGGGCCGTCGCCGTCGCGAAGCAGCCAGCGCGCCTCGCGCGTGCTCGTCACCGCGTGCACCGCGAAGCCGCTCCGCTCGAGGGTGAAGGTCAAGAGCTCGGCGAAAGCGAGATCGTCCTCGACGAGCAAGATGCGCGAAGGGTGTTCGGAAGCGACGGTCATGTCTGACTCCTAGCATCTCCACGCCGCATCCGGTCAGCCGCGCGGGCGCGAGCGCGCGCCGCCCTCCACGGGGCGCGCTCGATCCGACGAGGAGGGGCGGGAGGACGGGCATGGGTGCGCCACGACCTGCCTCGCGGCGCGGTCCGGAGCGGCGAGGCGAGATTGCACGTTCCCGGCCAACGGCGGCTCGCGGCGAAATCCGAGCGGCGGGAGCGCACCGGCCCCCGCCCGTCGGGCGCACCTGGGGCGTTTCGATACACGGTGCGTTTTGCAACATCCGAAGGGTGCGCGGGACGCCGCGCTGGGAGGGCTCGGGCGCATGCGCTAGGCTCCGCGATCATGTCTGCTCCTGGCTCCACGAGGGGCCACGTCCTCGTCGTCGACGACGACGTCGCGATGACCGAGTTCCTCGAGCAAGGGCTCGCCACCCACGACTTCGTGACGGAGACCGTGCGCTCGGCTGGCGCCGCGCTCGATCGCCTCTCGGTCGGCGAGTTCGACGTCGTCGTCACGGATCTCCGCATGCCAGGGCTCGACGGGCACGAGCTCTGCCGTCAGATCGCGACCCGTCATCCCGACGTGCCGGTGCTCGTGCTCACCGCATTCGGCACGTACGAGGCAGCGGTCGACGCGATCCGCGCGGGGGCCTACGATTTCCTCTCGAAGCCGGTCGCGCTCGACGTGCTCGCCATCGCCGTCACGCGCGCCATCGAGCGTCGCAAGCTCCGCCTCGAGGTCCGTCGCCTCCGCTCGACGATCGACGAGGGCCGTGGGTTCGGCGAGCTGCTCGGCGAGAGCCCAGCGATGAAGAAGGTCTACGGCCTGCTCGGGCGCATCGCCGGCTCGGACGCGTCGGTCCTCATCACCGGCGAGAGCGGCACGGGCAAAGAGGTCGTCGCCAACGCGCTCCACCGTCGCGGCCTCCACGCGGCCGGGCCTTTCGTCGCGATCAACTGCGCGGCGATGCCCGAGACGCTCCTCGAGGCCGAGCTCTTCGGCGTCGAGAAGGGAGCGTTCACGGACGCGAAGAGCTCGCGCCCGGGGCTCTTCGTCGAGGCGAACGGCGGGACGCTGTTCCTCGACGAGATCGGCGACATGCCGATCGGGCTCCAGGCCAAGATCCTCCGAGCGCTCCAGGAGCGGACCACGCGGCCCGTCGGAGGAAGGCGCGAGGTGCCGTTCGACGCGCGCATCGTCGCGGCGACGAACCGTGACCTCACGGCGCTCATCGACGAGGGCCGATTCCGAGAGGATCTCTTCTTCCGGATCAACGTCATCCAGATCGATCTGCCGCCGCTCCGCGCCCGCGGCGGCGACGTCCTTTTGCTCGCGCAGCGCTTCGTCGACGACGTCGCGAAGCGCGCCGGCCGCCGGGTCGTCGGCATCGAGAGCTCGGCCGCGGAGAAGCTCCTCGCGTACGCGTGGCCCGGCAACGTGCGCGAGCTGCACAATTGCATCGAGCGCGCCGTCGCGCTCGCGCGGCACGATCAGATCACCGTCGACGATCTGCCCGAGCGGATCGCGAGCTACCGCGCGTCGCACTTCGTCGTGAGCGCGGACGACCCGACCGAGCTCGTGACGCTCGAGGAGCTCGAGCGGCGCTACATCCTCCGCGTCCTGGAGACCGTGGGCGAGAACCGAACGCTCGCGGCGAAGACGCTCGGCCTCGACCGCACGACGCTCTATCGCAAGCTCGAGCGATACGGCGTCTCTCCCTCGAAGAAGGGCTGATCCCGGGTCGCCCGCGTCTCGGCCCCGATGGATGCGGCACGGTCCGTGCAATTCGTCGAGGGTCCGGGGCCTCGCGGAGCGCCCGGGAGAGGAGCCCGAGCGATGAACGAAGACGCGGAGCGCGACGAGCTCGACGACACGGTGGGTCGGCGCGACACGGATCCCCAGCCTCGCGGCCCGAACGCGCGTGTGCTCGTCGCCGACGACGACGCCGCGATGAGGAACCTCGTCTGCGCCGCGCTCGCCGACGAGGGATACGAGGTGGACGAGGTCGCGTCGGGCCTCGAGCTCTTGCGGGCGATCGAGAAGAGCACGCTCGACGCGTGGCCGCTCGACGGCGTCGATCTCATCGTGAGCGACCTGCGCATGCCGGGCCTCACGGGCCTCGACGTGATGCGAAAGCTGCACGCCGCGCACACGGCGACGCCCATGATCCTGATGACCGCGTTCGCGGAGGCCGAGATCTTCACGCTCGCCAAGCGCTACGACGTGCCCGTGCTCTCGAAGCCCTTCTCGCTCGAGCGCCTGCGCACGACCGTGGCGTCGGTCCTGAAGGGCGCGTCGAGCACGGTCGCGCGAGACAGCCGCAACGGCTTTCGCTGGTGGTGAGCGCCGTCACGGAGCGCCTCTTCGCCTCGGCGGCGCTCGACGGGCCCCGCTCATCGGCGTCGGTGGCCCGGACCGCGAAAGCCCTCGTGTCGATATGCCGGCACGTAGATGCGCCGCACCGGCGCCGGGCGTCGCTCTCGGAGGAACACGGGCTCCCTCACGTAATGGTGCCAATGCCCCCCTTCGCGATAATACCAGAAGCCTCCCCACCACACGACGGGGTGTCCGTCGTAATAGAGGGGATCGGCCGCGGCGACGTAGGCCTCGGGCGGATAGACGTCGTCGTAGTAATAGCCGTCCGGGGCGAGCACACCCTCTTCGCGCACCTCGCAGCCGCCGGCGAGGGCGGCGAGCGCGAGGGTGAGCGCGAAGGGGGCGGCTCGGCGCCCGATCCGTTCGATTCGACTTCCGTGAGACATATGCTTCCTCGTCCGTCGTGGCGCACGCGCCAACTCATCTCCTTGGACGGACCGACGTCGAGGTCCATCACGGAGGTCTCGCTCCGCGCGGGCGACGGCATCGTGCCGGAGATCGGGGACGCTCGCGACCTTCGTCAGTCGCCGAGCAGCACGTCCACGCGGCGAGCCTCGGCCCACGTCGCCTCGTCGGTACCGACGGCGTCGAGCTCGCCGCGAGAGCTCGATGCGATCCGCGAGCTCATCACGCCGTGGCTCTCGAGATAGGACTCGACGCTCCCGGCGCGTCGCTGGCCGAGGTCGAAGTTGTATTCGGTCTCGCCCCGAGGATCGGTGTGGCCCACGAGCTTCAGCGATCGGCTCATCATCGGCCCGGTCGTGAAGCACGTCGCCAGCGCGTCGAGCGTGCCGTCCGGCCCGAGCTTCGACGAGTCGAACGCGAAGTGCGGCGTCGGCAGGTGACAAGCCTTCGCGATGGCGGGATCGATCTGCACCGTCGTCGACTGATCGGGATCGACGCTCGGGAGCCGCGCCGGACGCGAGGCGGGCGGTGCAGCCGCGGGCGTCGCGATCGGGGCGGACCCGCACGCGCTCGCCGAGACGAGGGCCACCATCGCCAATGCACGAATGAAATGAGAGGACATGGCCTCCTCCTTTCCCTTGCCCTCGCGGGAACGGCGAGGGTGTTCGACGGAATTGCAATGGGAGTGCCGACACGGCGCCCCGAAGACGCCTGACGCGACACACCCCTCAACGCGAGTACGGGCCGTAGACGTACTCCTTCAACGTCTCGAGCTCCGAGTCGCGCGCGTGGCTCGCCCAGCGGACGAGATCGTCCAGCGTGACGACGCCCACCACGGTGTCGCTTTCGACGACAGGCAGGTAATGGACGTGGCGCTCCGCCATCAGCGCGAGCGCTTCGCTCGGATCCACCGCGACGGGCACGGAGACCACGTCGCGCGTCATCACGTCGGCGACGTGCGTCGCCGTGGCGTCTCGCCCCGGGAGGACGACGCGGCTGAGCACGTCGCGCACCGAGAGCATGCCGATCGGGCCGTGATCGTCGGCCACGAGCAAGGCGCGCGCATGGTGACGGATCATCTCCTCCACGGCCGCGAGGACCGTCGTCTCCGGCGAGACGCTGAGGACTTGGGCTTCGGTTTCCTCCAACACACTGACGATCGTGCTCATGGCGAGCCCTCCTTTGGACGCCGACGGCTCGTCCATCGGCCCTCGTGGAGGATCGAGGAGCATTCGTCGTGCCACGCGCCGGAGTCGTGTCGCACGCGGGCGTGATCGACGGCGCTCGGCATGACGCTTGCGGAGGGATCGACGTGGCGTCGGGGCCGGCCGCACGGGCCCTCGCCGTGAGGCGCCCGACGCATCTCTCAAGCAAGGAGGCGAACATGAAGACCGAAACCACCCCACGGTTCGTCAAGCTCCTCGTCGCGCTGACTGCGGGAGCGGTCCTCGCCGGCGGCGCGCTCGCGGTGGAGCGCGTCTCGATGCCCCGGGCGGACGCGCTCGTGCGAGGCGAATCGCCACCGCCGCCGCCCGCGCCTGCGCCGCAGCCGGTGCCGGAGCCGCGGCCCGCGCCGATCAACACGGGCGACCCCGGCCCGGATCGTCCCGCTCCGAACTGACGGACGACGACGAACGCCCGGCTCGCGCTCGCTTCTTCACGCTCGGCGATGGAAGCGAGCGGAGCCGGGCAAGGTGACGCGTCATGAGAGCGTGGAGCGTTCTTTGCGCGGCGTTGCTCGCGGGCGGCTGCGGCTCACCCTCGTCGGCCGATCTCGGCCCCCGAGAGGGCGACCCGCGGCCTGCCGCCACGACGCCGACCGGATCGTCGCCGGACGACGCGCACGTCGCGCACGATCCCGCCGTCGGACTGCTCGGGCTCTTCGCAGAGCTCGGCCAAGTCGCGTCCGTTGCCGAGACGTCGGTCGGGCTGACGCCCGCCGAGCTCGCGCGAGCGAAGACGGACGCGCGCGAGACCTCGATGCGACGGCTCGCGATCGACGACGCCGAGCTCGCGGCCTTTCGTACGGAGCTCGTGCGCGGGCCGCGTCGAACGTGCGCGTCGAAGGCGCTCGCCTCGTTGACCACGGAGCTCCAGGCGCGCGGTCGCGACGTCGACGATTACGACGCCGCCGTCGACGCCGATTCGCTGGCGGCGATGAAGAGCCGGTTCGACGCGCGCATCGAAGATTGGGAACGCGAGCTCCGCGCGAGGCGGAGACTCCATGCGTCGATGCCGCGGTCGCCGCGCGCTGCCCATCAAGAATGAAGCGTCGAAGACCCTTCGAGTGACTCGGAGGGCGCGACGTGTCGGAGGTAGATTCATGTCTCGTCCATGTTCGAGGTTCGTCGGTCTGGGTCTCGTGGGTCTCGTCGCCGTGGGATGTGTCCCGGTGGCCAATGGAACGAGCGGCACCGGCGGGAGCGGAGGCTCGGTCGGCGTCGCGTCGAGCCCGGCATCGGATCCGCAATGCGTTCCGGCCGCGGTTCGGAGCGTCCTCACGAGCTGCACCTCGTGCCACGGGAGCTCTCCACGCAATGGCCTTCCGGCGCTCGTGACCGTCGCCGACTTCCAGGCGGCGTCGCCTTATGGGGGCACGTACGGCGATCGCAGCGTCTTGCGAATGAAGAGCGCGAGCTCGCCCATGCCGCCGGGCAGCCTCCTGCCGTCGGCCGACGTCACGACCTTTCAATCGTGGGTCGACGGAGGTTACGAAATGGTCTGCGCCGCAGCGAACACGACGAGCGCGACGGGCACCGGCGGGGGCGGCGGCGCCGGCGGTACGGGCTCGACGGGAACCGGCGTCGCCTCGCCTTGATGCGCGGCACGAGGGAGACGGGCTCCTCGGCCGTCGCGTCGGAATGATCCAGCGTGTCGTGTCGAACCCGTCGAGACGGCGTCGGCGGGCGCCCGAGACACCCGCCGCGTCGTCCGTCGAGCCGACGCGGGCGGCGGGAGTTGCGTTTTGCAACGCGCTGCAATCCGCGACGGACGAGCGGAGATCGAACGCGGGCCCATCGCCGCTTCCGGCCGGCACGGCGCGTGCTTCGGCTCCTCCGGCCGAGTCCAGGAGGAGACATGAAAGTCGAGCACTTCGCGAGCGCGCTCACGAGCAGGGATGCGATGACGAGAGCCGGCGTGGGGACGAGCGCCTCGCGCCTCCCGGAGCGGCGCGCCTCCGCGGACGCGTCGGGGAACGATCCGAGACGCGACCCCGACGACGTGCTCGACGGGTGGACGATGCGGCGCTGCGCGATCCTGGTGGTCGAGGACGATCCGGCGTTCGCCGAGCTCTTGGAATACAAGCTGGGCCGACACGGGTACGAGGTCACCACCGCGCACGACGCGCGGGAGGCGATCGCCCTGCTCGGCGAGAGCGCGACGCTCGGATGTCCCTTCGACTTGATTCTGAGCGACGTGCGACTTCCGCACGGGCTCGGTACGGACTTCCTGTCGCTCGATGTCGCGCAGGGCACGCCCCTCATTCTCATGACGGCGTTCCCGAGCCCCGAGCTGCGCTCGTTCGTCGAGGGCAAGGGTGGGGAGCTCGTGGAGAAGCCCTTCACGCTCGACGCGATCACGGCGCGCGTCCTCGCGCGGCTGCGCGCGCGCTGTCTCGGCGAATCCACGAGAACGAATGAGTCTTGAGCCCCCTCGCGTACGCCCGATGCAATGGCTCGGCGCGCCGAGCCGCCGTCGATGCGCTTTCGTCGAGAATCGAGGCGGCCGCGCGCATCCAATCCATTCCGAGGTGCCCGAGTCGCCTCGTGGGCGCCGCGGACCGCGGCGAGAGAGGAAGTGGGTCATGAATGCGAGAGCTGTCTGGTTGGCGGGTGCCATCGCCGTCTCCATGGTCGGATGCTCCCCGACGGCGCGCCACGCCTCGAGCGCCGTGGATGCCTACCGCGGCCGGGCCTACTACGAAGGCGCGATCGTCTACTACGACAAGGCCGGCGCGCCCTTCGTGATCCGCGACGACGAGATTCGCTACGTGCCAGCCACCTACGAGGGCTATGGCGACCTCGTCGCTCGGCAGAGGGACCCGCGCTCCGAGGAGCGTGCGTCGACCTCCGCGTCGCGCGCGCCGCGCGCCGCTCGCGATCCCAGCCTCCGCCACGCTACGACGCGCTGAGCGCCGACGGATCGCCTCCCGCCGAGCCGGTCGCGCCCGCTCGTCGTCGGGAGGGTGCCGGCCGGTAGGGAGGTCGAGGTGCCGGCGCCGCCGATTCGAGCTAGGATTCGGCCGTTGAAGACCGGGGACGTCGTCGCCGATCGATTCGAAATCGAGGGGCTCGCGGGCAGCGGCGGGATGGGGCGCGTCTACCGCGCCCTCGATCGAGCGCTCGGTGGCACCGTGGCGCTGAAGGTGATGGACGCGCGGGCGCCGAGTGAGCGCTTCGAGCGCGAGGCCGAGGTGCTGGCGCGCCTCCACCACCCTCACATCGTTCGCTACGTCGCCCACGGCTTCTCGAGGAGCGGGCATTACCTCGCGATGGAGTGGCTCGACGGCGAGGACCTCGCCGCGCGCCTCCTCGCGGCGTGCTCCGACCCGAGGAGACGCTGCTCGTCGCCAAGCAGGCTGCAGAGGCGCTCGGCGCCGCGCATGCCGAGGGGGTCGTGCACCGCGACGTGAAGCCGGGCAACCTCGTCCTCGTCGGCGGCTCGTCGTCGGACGTGCGCCTCGTCGACTTCGGCCTCGCGGCCGTCGTCCACGTGCCGAGGCGCGGCGCGCTCACGCAGGCCGGCGCGATCCTCGGGACGCCCGCGTACATGGCGCCCGAGCAGGTTCGTTGCGAGGCGCGCATCGACGCGCGCGCGGACGTCTACTCGCTCGGATGCGTCCTCTTCGAGTGCCTCACCGCGCGGTGCCCGTTCGAAGGGCCCAACGCCATTGCGACGTTCGCGAAGATCCTCGTCGACGACGCGCCGCGGGTGAGCGAGTTCGTCCGGTCGATCCCCGAGGGGCTCGACGATCTGATCGCGGACATGTTGCAGAAGACGCGCGACGAGCGTCCCGCGCATGGTCGAGCCGTGGTCGAGCGGGTCGCCCCGCTCTGCGCCGTCGACGTGCGGCGGCTCGTCCCCAGCAGGCCGCCCTCGCTCACGCGGGACGAGCAGCGGCTCGCGAGCGTGGTCGTGCTCGGCGGGGTGCTGTCTGGCCCGTCACCCATTTCGGCGCGCACGCCGGAAGGGCAGGCTGGCGGGGGGCACGGCGCGCGGGACGTGGGCCTCGCGCGCGCGGCGACGCTCCTGGATCTGCCGGCCGTGACGGCCCCGCCGCCCGTCGACACCGACGTGGCCGAGCTCGGTCCGGACGCGCGACTCGAGGCGATCCGCGCGCTCTCGGCGCGCTTCGGCGGCGACGTCGAGCCGCTGCCGGACGGGTCGGTGATCATCGTGCACGACACGCGCGAGGGCGCGCCGGAGCCCGCCTCGCGGGCCGCGCGAACGGCGCTCGCGCTGCGCGCCGCGTTCCCCGACGTTCGGATCGGCCTGTCGACGGGACGCTCCACGACGACGCGGCAGGGCCGCACGATCGGTGAGGTGCTCGATCGCGCCTCGGCGCTGCTCGCCGAAGAGGGGGAGGGGCGCGCCATTCGCATCGACGAGGTCTCCCGCGGCCTCCTCGAGGCGCGGTTCGAGATCGGCGGCGACGCGCAGGCCGCTCACCTGCTCGGCGAGCGCGGCGCGGCGCGCGCCGAGCGCACGCTCCTCGGCCGGCAGACCGCCTGCGTGGGGCGGGAGCGGGAGCTCACGGATCTGCTCTCTCTCCTCGGCGAGACGATCGCCCAGGGCCGCTCGCGCGCGGTGTGGGTCTCGGCGGCGCCCGGGGTCGGCAAGTCGCGTCTCCGCTACGAGCTCCTCCGACGCGTGGGGGCGACCTTCCCCGGAGCGGCGATCTGGGTCGGCTGGGCCGATCCCCTCGGCGCCGGATCGTCCTTCGGTCTGCTCGCGCCGCTCGTGCGTCGCGTGGTCGGCATCTCCGACGAGGACGCGCCGGACGCGCGGCGCGCGAAGCTGTCGACGCGCGTCGAGGCGCGTGTGCCCGGCGCAGACGGCGCCCGCGTCGCCGAGTTCCTGGGGGAGCTCGTGGGCGCTCATTTTGAAGATGAGACACGAGTGCAACTGCGAGCGGCCCGCAGCGACGCCGTGCTCCTCGGGGATCAGATGGCCCGTGCCTTCGGCGACTTCGTCGTCGGGGAGGCGTCGCGCCGGCCGGTCGTGATGGTCCTCGAGGACGTGCATTGGGGCGACGAGCCGAGCTTACGCTTCATCGACGGCGCGCTCGCCCGCGCCAAGGATCTGCCGCTCTTCGTCCTCGCGCTCGGCCGACCCGAGGCCGAGTCCAGGTTCGAGGCATGGGTCGCGAAGCGCGCATGGGCGCGCGTCGCGCTCGGCGAGCTCGACGAGGCGGCGAGCCGCGCATTGGTCGAGCACGCCCTCGGCGGCGCGGATGACGCATTGGTGCGCAAGCTCGTCGAGCGGGCCGCCGGCAATGCCTTCTATCTCGAGGAGCTGATCCGCGCGGTGGCCGACGGTCGCGGCGTGTCGCTGCCCGGGACGGTGCTCGCGGTCGCGCAGGCGCGCCTCGAGGGGCTGAGCGACGCCGAGCGCCGGCTCCTGCGCGCAGCGAGCATCTTCGGCGCTTCGTTCACGACGTCCGGGGTCGTCGCGTTGCTCGGTCGTGACGCAGATCGAGACGTCGCCTCGCGCCTCGCGGCGTTCGTCGAGCGCGAGATCCTCGTCTCGGTCGGCGAGGGGCGCGGCGGAGGGGATGGACGCTTCGCGTTCCGTCACGCGCTCTTGCGCGACGCCGCCTATGCCATGCTGACGCCGGAAGACTGCGCGCTCGGGCACCGACTCGCGGGGGAGTTCCTCTGCGACGCGGGCGGCGCCGACGCATTGGTGCTCGCCGAGCACTTCGAGCGGGGCCTCGCGAAGGCGCGCGCCGGCGCGTGGTATCGACGGGGCGCGGAGCAGGCGCTCGAGGCCAATGACTTCCCGGGGGCGCTGGCGCGCGCGACGAGCGCGCTCGCGTGCGGTCTCGCGGGCGAGGACGCGGGGCACGTCCAGCTCGTCGCCGCCGAGGCGTCGCGGTGGTCGAGGGATCACGCCGCCGCGGAGCAGCACGCCTCCGCGGCGTTGAAGCTCCTCGCGCCGGGATCGCTCGCGTGGTTCGCGGCCGCGGGCGAGGCCGCGCTCGCCTTGGGGCGCCTCGGTCGCTTCGCCGAGCTCGAGGCCGTGGCGCGCGATCTCGCGGCCTCGGCCCACGCCTCGCCGTCTCCGACCGTCGTCGCGGCCCTCGCGCGCGCCTCCGACCAGCTGCTCTTCGCCGGCGAGCACCGTCTCTATCGGGCGCTCGTCGAGACGCTCGAGTCGCTCGTCGCGCGGCGCCCGCCCGATCCGGTCGTCGAGACGTGGCGCACCTACGTGCGCGCGGGAGCCGCGATGATGGTCGACTCGGGCGAATACGTCGTGCAGATGCGCGCGCTCGTCGCCGGGTTCGAGGATCTGGGGGACGCGCGCAATGCGTGTCTCCAGCGGGTCAACCTCGCGGACGCGTACATCCACGTCGGCCATTACGCCGAGGCCGCGCTCCTCGCCCGCGAGGCCTTCGCCGAGGGGGTGGCGCTCGGCCTTCGCCTGACCGCCGGCAGCGCGAGGTACAACCTCGCGCGCGCGCTCGGTGAGCTGGGCGAGCTCGCCGAGGCACGGACGCTCGCCGCGGAGACCGTCGCCGAGATGCACGCCGCGCGCGATCACCGCATCGAGGCCGCGGCGTCCGGGGCCCTGTCGCGCATCCTCCTCCGCGCCGGAGCCCTCGTGGAGGCCGAAGCGGCGGCGCGCAGCGGCCTCTCGCTGCAGGGGGTGCCGCCACCCGTGCGCTCCTTGGTCCTGGGACACCTCACCTTCGCGCTCCTCGCACAAGGCCGCGCGAGCGAGGCGCGCGTGGCGGCCGAGGCCGCCTTCGAGATTCTCTCCGAGCTGGGCGCCCTCGACGAGGGCGAGGTCTTCGTGCGGCTCGCGCGCGCCGAGGCGCTGCTCGCGGACGGACGCGCCGAGGAGGGGCGACGAGCGCTCCTCGCGGCGCGCGACAGGCTCGTCGCCAAGGCGTCCACGATGTCGAGCGCCCATTGGCGATCGCTCTTCCTGTCGAGCGTCGAGGAGAACCGACGAACGCTCGAGCTCGCGGAGCGCTTCTCGGGCTGAAGAGAGAGTGAGTTCGGTTATCGTGGCCCCGTGACGAGGATGGCGACGTGAGCCGAGCGGGCGCTTTCGCCGAGAAGAGCTTCCGCGGCCGGGAGGTCGAGCTCGCCGCGCTCGAGCGAGCGGTCGGCCCCGGTCGCTTCGTGCTCCTCCTCGGCCCCGGCGGCGCAGGAAAGACGCGCCTCGCGCGGCGCTTCGTCGCGAGCCGTCCCGACGTGGTGTTCTGCGACCTGTCGAGCGCGCGCTCGCTCGGTGATCTCGTCGGCGTCGTCGCAGCCGAGCTCGGCGTCTCGCTCGGCGCGGGTGGCACGCGCGACTCGGTCGAGCAGGTCGCCCACGCGCTGGCCGAGCGCCGCGACGCCGTGGTCGTGCTCGACAATCTCGAGTCCGTCCCGAGCGCCGCCTCGCTCCTCGGGGCGTGGATCGATCGCGGTCCGCCATTGCTCGGGACGTCGCGGGTCCGCCTCGGCCTTCCGTCGGAGGTCGACCTCGAGGTGGGCCCGCTCTCTCAGGACGACGCGCTCGCGCTCTTCCTCGACCGCGTCAGGGTGGCCGCGCCCGAGATGGCCGTCGACGCGCCGACCCGCGTGCTCGTCGAGCGTCTCGCGGGCAGTCCGCTCGCGAT
>CAYYKK010000075.1:0-13195 GCA_964467935.1 uncultured Polyangiaceae bacterium | reverse complement strand
AGCTGCTCGCGGCGCGCGCGCACGTCCTCTCCCCCGCGGCCCTGCTCGCGCGCTTCTCGAGTCACCTCGATCTCCTGAGGAGCGCCGCCCCGGAGCTGCCCGAGCGCCACCGGAGCCTGCGCGCCGTCGTCGCCGGGTCCTGGGCCTTGTCGGGGGAGGTGGAGCAGCGCGCCCTCGCGAGCGCTTCCGTGTTCCGCGGCAGCTTCGATCTCGACGCCGCGGAGGCGGTCATCGGCCCCGACGCCGCCGACGCGCTCGAAGCGCTGCTCGCGAGCTCCCTCGTGAGCCGCCTCGGTCAGCCGGAGGGCGCGCGATTCTCGCTCTCGGAGAGCGTGCGCGAATACGCCTTCGAGCGCCTCTCCGACGACCCGTCTCGACTCTCCGACGCCCTTCGTCGGCACGCCGACCATTACCGCGTGCTCGCCGAGTCGCTCTCGGATCGAGCCTACAACGCCGAGCCCGGCGCGTCGGCGCGATTGCTGCGCGAAGCCGACAACCTCCTCGCGGCCTTCCGCCAGGACGGACGATCGGCCCTCGCCTTCAATACCATTCTGCATCGCGTGCTCCCGGCCGACGGACAGCTCGCGGAGCTCGAAGAGGCCCGCGCGCGATTGCCGGCCGACGAGCACGGCGCGCACGCCGAGATCGAGCTCGCGCTGGTTCGCGCCGTTCGCCGACAAGGTGGCGCGAGCCGCACGATGGGGCACGCGGAGCGCGCCGAGGCGCTCGCGGCCCGTTCGGGGCGCCCCGGGCTCGTCGCGGACGCGGCCCATTGCATGACGCTCGCGCTCTTCGATCTCGGGCGGGTCGCCGAGGCGAAGGCCTGCGGCGCCCGCGCGATCTCGCTCGCGGAGTCGTGCGGCGCGACCGCCCTCGCCGCAAGATCGCTCGACTTGCTCGGCTTCTGCGCGCTCGAGGAGGGCGACTATGCCCTCGCGAGCCGTTCGGCGGAGCGCGTGCTCGTGCTCGCTCAATCGAATGGCTATCGCATGCTCGAGTCGTTCGCGGAGAACCTGCTCGGGTCGCTCCACAGTCGCACGGGCGAGCTGGCCGCGGCTGAGCGCCATTTGCGGCGCGGCCTCTCGCTCGTTCGGGAGATTGGGCACGCGACGCAGGAGGCCATCCTCCTCGGCAACCTCGCGAAGGTCCTCGTGCTGCGCGGTGATCACGCCGGCGCGCGGGAGCTCGTCGAGCGCGCCCTCGCGCTCTCGCGGCGCGCCGGGCTCCGCAAGACGGAGGCGGCGCACCTCGTGAGCCTCGCGTCGGTCGAGGCCGACGAAGGACGGCTCGCCGATGCGCGCGCGAGCGCGGCGCTCGCCGAGTCCATCGCGCGCGAGGTCGGGCACGGGCGGCAGGCGCTCGGCGCCGCGCTCTTGCTCGGGGCGGTCGCGCTCGAGGAGCGGCGATGGACCGACGCGCGCGTCGATTTCGATCGCGCGCTCTCCGACGCGGCCGCGCTCGAGAGCGCGCCTGGTCGCGCGCTCTCGCTCGCAGGGCTCGCGGTCGTGTCTGCGCTGGAGGGCGACGGCGCCCGCGCCGACGAGGCGATCGCCGAGGCCCGCGCGCTGGTCGCCGACGCGCCGGGCGACGCGCGCGCCGTGGTGGAGGGACGCGCCGCCGCCGTCGCCGCTGCACACCCCGATCGATCGCCCGCTCGCCGTGACGAGGCGGAGACCCTCCTCGCGAACACCGTGGCGCGCGCCGAGACCTCCGTCGACGTGCGCCTCTCGCGGCGCTTCGCCCGCGCCCTCGTCGGCGCGCCCGTCGCCGCCTCGCCGCCGCCCTTCGAGATCGTGACGCGGGGCGGAGCCCTGCCGGGCGCCGGCCTACCCGCGGACGCCGATCTCGCGTTCGATGCGGTCGAGCGCAGCGTCGTGGTGGAGGGACGTGCGCCGCTCGATCTGCGCAAGAAGCCCGTCATGGCGAGGCTCCTCGAGGTCGTGCTCGCAGAGCCACACGCGAGCTTCGACAAGGCGCGCCTCTATCGCGAAGTGTGGCACGCGGAGTTCCGTGACGTGTCGCAGGGCGCCGCCGTGTACAAGGCGGTCGACCGTCTCGCGCGCCTCTTGTCCGACGATCCGCGGCGATTCCTGCGATGGAACGAGACCGGCGCGCTCGTCCTCGTCGCGAAGCGCCCGGCGTTGCTGCGACCGTCGAGCGCGTGAGCGCGGCTCTTCGCGATCGCTTCAGCGCGCTTGGCGGCGGAGCACGACCACGCGCCCCGTCGGCGTGACGACCGTGCGTTCGTGCGTGACGCGCATGCGCCGGAGGATCGTCTCGGCCTCGGCGAGCTCCTCGTCCGCGCGCTGTCCCTTGACGAGGAGCACCTGGCCCCCGGGTCGCGCGAAGGGCGCCGTCAGGGGCAGGAGCTTCGCGAGCCGCGCGACGGCGCGCGCCGTCACCGCGTCGCACGCTCCCCGGAGGTCCCCCTTCGCGAGGTCCTCCGCGCGCCCCCAGCGCACCGTGACGCGCGCGAGCCCCAGCGCCTCCGCGACGGCCTCGAGAAACTGCGCCTTCTTGTGCGTCGCCTCGATCAGGACGACCTCGAGATCCGGCCGCGCGATCGCGATTGGGATGCCGGGTACACCGCCGCCCGAGCCGACGTCCACGACGCGCCCTCCTGCGCCGACGTCCGCGAGGTGAGGCACCAGCGTGAGCGCGTCGAGCGCGTGACGTTCCCACGCCTCCGCCGGCTCCACGATCGCCGTGAGGTTCATGAGCGCGTTCATCGAGAGGAGGCGCGCGAGGTAGTCGCCCAGCCTCGCGACCGCGTCGGCGTCGAGGGGCACGCCGACGTCGCGCGCGCGATCGGCGAACCCCGCCGGCGGCGTCAGGGGGGTGGAGCTCGGGAGAGGGATCGCGCCTCGCTCGTCGGATCGCATCGGGCGCCACCCTAGCAAACCCGGTCGCCCGCGAGGGGCTCGGCGAAGGCTCAACGCGTCGGCGCGAAGGACCGACCGGCGTCGACCGCGGTCGCGTCCGTGAACCGCACGTGGAAATGAGTCGCGTGTCCCCACGCGTGACGGATGACGGCGTCCGGTCGCGTCGGGCTCGCGAACGGATCGGCGCGTGGGCGCTCCTCCTCGGGGAGCGTGGCGACGTGCGCGCGGAGCAAGCGCTGCACCGAAGCGTCCATGAAGATCGCGTCGACGTCGCCGCCATCGAGGAGCGCCCGGACGAGCGCCCACGTGCGCGGAGCGTCGAGGTTGTCCTTCGTCGCGCGCACGTACCATCCGCCGTCGCGCCGGTAGTAATAGCCGAGGTCGGCGTCGAGGCCCGATTGATGGCTCGCGTGCGGGCGCAGCCAGCCGCCATGCTCTCGGCTCAGATCGCCGACGTAGAGGCGCGGCGTCGCAGGGAAGCACCGCCGCACCTCGCGCACCGCGCGCTCGATCGAACGCACCGCGAGATCGGTGCCCCAGCCGTAGCCACCGGCCCGCGCGATCCCTTCGCTCTCGCCGAGCTCGACGCCTCCGAAGAGGGCGCCTCGCGTCGGCCTCCCGATCGACGCCGATCCGAAGACGAGCGGCGCTTCGCCGAGGATCTCCACGAGCGCCGACTTCGGTGGCGCGAACCACCGAGGAGGGGCGAGCGGCGGCTCGGGCGCGCACGGTCCCTTCGTCGCGCGCGCCCCGTCCCCTCGGTCGCGCGCGGCGGCCTCGGCGCGTGCGACGAGCAGGCTCGCCGAGGGCGCGCTCGTCGCCGTCGCCGCCTCGCTCGCGCTCGCCGCGGGCGGCGTCCGCCGCGCGCCCTCGGCCGCGGAGATCGCCACGAGCAGCGCGATCGTCGGCGCCACGAGCTTCGCTGCGGGCACGCGCGTCACCCGAGCAGCGTAGGCGAAACCGCGCTCCTTGGGCAGGCGGCCGGCGCCCGTCGCGCCCCGCCCCTCAATGGCAACAGCCGCCGCCTCCTCCGCAGCAGTCGCCGCCCTTGCAGCACCCGTCGCAGCAGTTGCCGCCCTTGCAGCAGCCGTCGCACGCATTGCAGCCCTTGCACGCGTCGCACGGACCTCCCTTGCCGCAGCAGCCGTGGCACGGGTCGGTGCAGCGTCCGCACAGGTCGTTGCAGCATCCGCTGCACCCCTTGCCGCACAGCGCTCCCGGCTTGCCCGACGGAGCCGCGGGATCGGCGTGCCCGCCGGGAGCGATGCGATCGGCGCCGGAGCCCGAGCCGGTCGGCTCCGCCGCGTTGCCATTCTCGTCGCGCTCCTTCGGCGACGCGACCTCTTCCGGATCGGACGTCGCGCTCGGCGCGGGCGAGTCGCTCGCGCTCGGCGGCGCGCTCGGGCTCGCGCTCGCGGAGGGCTCCGCGAGCGGTCCGGCGTCCGGCGGTGAGACGCTCGCGGCAGGAGGGAGGCTCGGTCGCTTCTTGTCGGGCGCGGCCGCCGCGTCGCGAGCGCCGAACGGCGACCCGCCGAAGAGCCACGTGAAGAGCACCGCCGCCGCGACGAGCAGGCGATGCGCGCCTCGTTCGAGCCACGACATCCGCGCGAGCAGCGACACGGTCACCGACTCCACGTGGGCCCGCGCCTTCGCCTCGGCGCGTCGAGCGCTGCGCGGGAGCTCCTGCCCGAGGATGTTCGTGAGGACCTCTCGATGTCGTTCGAGCGGCAGGTCCCGCGCGGCGCGACGCACCTCGTCGAGCGCGTCCGCGAGGAGGCGAGCGCACGCCTCGACGCGCTTCGCGCTCGGCGCGAGGGCGCCCGTCCTGCGATCGCGCGCCACGCACGGGTTGAAGTCGCCTTGGCGCGCGTCCTTCTCGAGATCGTCGAGCGCGTCGGCGAAATAGATGACCCGCCCGAGCCCGTCGCCGAGGCGCGCGAGCGCGCGGCGCGTCGCCTCGCGCTTGGCCTCGTCGGTCGCCCCGGGCAGGAGCGCGATCTTGTCGAGCAGGAACGCGAGCGCCTCGGAGGTGGGCCGCGCCACGCCGAGCAGCGCCTCTTCGACGGTCGTGGCCTCCGTGTGACCCCGCCGCTCGCGCGCCGCTTGCCGCTCTTCGAAGCCTTCGAGGGGCGACACGTCGATGCCGAGCGCTGCGAGATCGACGCGCGCGACCTCGACGTAGCGCGAGGCGAGCGGCCTGCCGGCCCGCGCGAGGAGCTTGCCCTCGATGGCGCGATCGGCGAGCCACTGGTCGCCGAGCAGCATCTGCACGGCCGCGGAGAAGCGCATCGCGACGCTGTCGGGCGCGACGATCGGTCGGTGCACCACCGGCAGGAGGGGGCAGCGGCATCGACCGTCTCTCGCGGGCTCTCGCACGAGGCCGTCCGCGAGCAGGGCGAGGAAGACCGCGTCGTGGCTGACGAGCGCGCGGCTCAGCTGCCCATAGCGATCCCCGAGGCTCTTGCAGAGCCCGCAATAGAAGTGATCGTGCTCCGCCTTCACGGGCTCCGCGAGCGCGCAGCGATGGGGCTTCAGGGTGCCGAACACGTCGCGCCCTCCACGCCGAAGCTCGCGTTCCGGGCGGCGAGCGGGTGCTCGAGGTAGCGACGAAAGAGCATCGCGAAGATCCAGCCGAGGAGGGGCTCCACCCCGCCGAGCGGAGCCAGACGCGCGCGGAGCCCCGCTCGCTCCGCCTCGCTCGGGACGCACGCGAGATCGAGGTCGTGCGTCGCCACCGCGCGATAGAGCTCCGCCGTCGAGGGGGCGGGCGCGCTCGAGGCGGCGCGCCGCGCCTCGCGCCCGACGAACGTGCTGCCGAGCCCGGCGCGCTGGTCCTTCTCGAGGTCGCACAGCGCGTCGGCGCGTTGGATGAACGAGCCCCAGTCCCAGATCGCGTCGACCTCGTCGCGCGTGATCGCTCGTGCCGCGCTGGGCGGGAGCTCTCCGACCAGCGTGATCATCCCGAGCCAGGCGCCGCTGATCGACCGCGTCGCTGCGAGCACCTCCTCCCGGCCCACGCTCGCCGGCGCCGCGGTGAGCACGCGCGCGGCCTTCGCCTGTACGTCCCAGCCGAGCGCGATCGCGTCGAGCACGTGCTCGAGGCGCGCGGCGTCCCCCGCGAGCGCGCGGAGCCGCGCTCCCACGTCGAGCGCGAAGCGCCTCCGCGCCGCGTCGGTCCCAGAGGACGCGCTCCGCGTCTCGGCGCGCGCACCGGCGCGCACCGCGTCGAGCGTGGGCGCGAGGAAGGCGCGCGTACGCGCCTCCACGTCGTCGCGCGCGCTCGCCGGTCCGCCGTGGAACGCGAGCGAGTCGATGACCTCGTCGTCGAGCTTGCTCAGCAGCGACAGCGCCGCCCCGGCGAGCCCCGCTGCCTCCGCGTCCCGCGCGCTCGCGCCGAGCGCCCGCGCGGCCTCCGTCGCGAGCGCGCCCAGCGCCGCGCAGAGCACCCGGCTCCTCGGCGCCACGAGCCCGCGCTCGTCGGCCGCGCGAAAGCTCTCCTCGAGCGCCCCATACCAACGCTCCCCGCACACCCCGAGTCCTTCGGCGATCGACATCGACGTTCCTTTCGACGGGCCTCGCGTGCTCGAGACCAACGAGCACGCCGATGGTATGGCAGAGCCCACGCGCGCGCGCGCCGCACGGCACGAAACGGCCGAGCGCGGCGCACGAATCGGGCGCCGACGTCGCGAGGGTGCCGGGCTCGTCGAGACGCGCCCGCCGAGCGAGGATCAGCCGGTGCGCGCGAGCCAGCGCTGCATGTAGCGGACCTCTTTCTCGATCCCCTCGCGGATCTCCTTCTCGGTCGTCGCCTCGAGCATCCCGCCGAGACCGAACACCTTCGCCTCGATCGTCGCCTCGCTCACGCGCCGGATCTTGCCGTCTCCCGCGGGCTCGACCCTCACCGTCCCCTCGGTGAAGAGCTTGTCGCCCAGCGTGTTGGGCGTCATCTTCCACCGGAACGTGTTCGTCGCAGCGTCGAGCGATCCCCGATCCTCGTAGCCGAAGCTGTCGCCGAGGAGCTTCGCGAGCGCGCCCGGCACGTTCATCTTCGGCACGCCCCGCAGGTGCCGGCGATCCTTCGTCATCTCGAGCACGTCGAAGGCCTTGAAGCCCAGCCCCTCGAGGTAGAGCTTCTTATTGTATTCGGGGTCGAGGAAGAGGCTCCAGAACTTCTCGACGTCGCAGTCGAGCGCGTGCGTCATCGTGACTTTCTTCATCGGGCGCGAGCCTACACCAGTCGAGCGCGTGCTCTCACGCCTTCGTGGGCGGCTTGGGCGCGGCGGTCGCCGGCCGGTCGAGCAACGCGCGCACCCGCTCGCGCAGCGCGGCGAGATCGTACGGCTTGAGGAGGAACGCGACGTCCGATTGCCGAACCCCGTGACGCACGACCGCGTCGTCGGTGTACCCGCTCGTGTAGAGCACGCGGAGCTCCGGTCGCTTCGCGCGCAGCGCCTCGGCGAGCTCGCGACCGCTGAGCCGCGGCATCACGACGTCGGTCACGAGCAGATCGATCCGCCCGGTGAGCTCCGCCTCGAGCTTCAACGCCTCGGCGCCGTCGCTCGCCTCGAGCACGGAGTAGCCGGCCTTGCGGAGCGCGCGCGCGGCCGTCCTGCGGATGTCGCGATCGTCCTCGACGAGGAAGATCGTCTCGGTGCCGCCCGTGGCGCCGTTCGCGGTCGGCGTCGACGTCTCCTCGACCTCGGCGTCGGCGAGCGGCAGGTAGATCGAGAACATCGTGCCCACGCCGGGTCGGCTCGAGACCTCGATGTGCCCGCCCGCCTGCGTCACGATGCCGTGGACGACCGACAGGCCGAGGCCCGTGCCGTGCCCCATCGGCTTCGTCGTGAAGAACGGCTCGAAGATGCGCGAGGCGACGTCCGGCGCCATGCCCTCGCCGTCGTCGATGACCCTGAGCAGCGCGTGCGGTTTCGGATCGCCGCGCCCATACATCACGCGCGCGGTCGCGATCGTGAGGTGCCCTCCGCGCGGCATCGCGTCTCGCGCGTTGACCGAGAGGTTCATGAGCGCCTGGACGAAGCTGCCCGGATCGACGAAGACGCGCAGCCGCTCGCGGCCGAGCTTGACCGTGAGCAGCACGTCCTCGCCGAGGAGGCGTCGCAGCATCTTCTCGGCGTCGAGGACGACGCTCTCGATGTGGACCACCCTCGGCTCGACGACCTCGCGCCGACTGAACGCGAGCAGCTGTCGCGTGAGCGACGCCGCGCGCTGCCCCGCCTCGCGGATCTCGCCGAGGATTTCGCTCGCTTCGGCATCGTCCGCGACCATGTCGCCGAGCTCCTCGCAGCCGCCCGCGATCACGGTGAGGAGGTTGTTGAAGTCGTGCGCGACGCCGCCCGCGAGCACGCCCACCGACTCCATCTTCTGGTTCTGCCGCAGCTGCCCCTCGAGCTCGCGCTGCGCGGTGATGTCACGCGCCGTCCCAGCGACCCGGATGACCTTCCCGCTCGCGTCGCGCACCGGGAACGCCTTGTCGCGCACCCAGCGGATCTCGCCGCTCGGTCGGACCACGCGGTACTCCTCGTCGTAGGTGCCGAGGGCCTGCTTCGACATGGCCGCGGCGAGCACGCGCTCCCGATCGTCCGGGTGAATGGCGGCGAGCCACGCGCGCGGATCGCCCGCGAGCGACTCCGGCGGGCGCCCCCAGATCCGTTCGTAGCCGGGGCTCACGTAGATGATGCGGTTCTTGTCGGTGTCGGTCAGCCAGAACACCTCCTCGATCGCCTCGGCGAGCTGCTGGAAGCGCTGATCGCTCGCCGCGACCGCGCCCTCCGCGCGCCTGCGCGCCGTGACGTCGACGATGACGACGAGCGCGTAGTCGGCGCCGCCGTAGTGCAGCTTCTCTCCGGAGAGGATCACCTCGGCGGTGCCGCCCGCGGCGTCGGGAAAGCTCAGCTCGAAGCCCGAGACCTGGCCTTCCACGAGCGCGTCCCAGAAGCGCGCGAAGCGCGCCTCGTCCTTCGCGATGCGCAGCGACGACGCGGGCTTGTCGACGACCTCCTCGCGCGTGTGGCGGAGGAGCCCGAGCGCCGTGCGGTTGATCTCCACGACGCGTCGGTCGCGGATGCGAATGACGATCTTGGCGACCGGGCTGGCCTCGAAGACGGCGCCGAACCGGCGCTCGGACTCGACGAGCGCCTCGATGAGCGCGCGCTGCTCGGTCAGATCCGTGAGCAGCGCCACCATGCCCTTGTGCTCGCCGTCGGCGGTCCGGAGCGGCGACGTGGAGAGGCTCACCGGCACCTTCCGGCCGTCGCGCGTGCTGCGGTAGGTGATCTCGTTCACGACGCCGATGCCCTTCGTGGCTTGCTCCTGCAGCATCGCGAGCTCGGGCTGCTTCTCCTCGGGGACGATCGGCACCTTGCGACCGATCACCTCGCTCGCCTTCCAGCCGAAGAGCCGCTCGGTCGCGCGGCTCCA
Organism: uncultured Polyangiaceae bacterium; assembly: GCA_964467935.1. Lineage (GTDB taxonomy): Bacteria > Myxococcota_A > Polyangia > Polyangiales > Polyangiaceae > CAYYKK01. The sequence goes on along the minus strand of CAYYKK010000075.1, from coordinate 3,875 downwards.
GAGCAGCACCTTCCCCTCGGTGTCGAGGGCAATGATGGGGCTCGGTGAAGCCTGGAAGATCCCCTCGAGCTCGCCATAGACGCGCAGGAGCTCGCGCGTGGAGGTGATGCGCTGGGTCACGTCGATCGATTGGATGAAGAGCCCGTCGGGGTGGGGCTGCACCGAGAGATCGAACCAGGCGGTGGAGCCGTCTTCGTAGGTGAACTCGTTCTCGAAGCGCGCGCTCGTGCGATCGACCATGCACCGCTGCAGCGCGCGGAAGAGGCGCGTCTCCTCGATGCCGGGGTAGGCGTCCGTCATCCGCAGCCCGAGCAGCTCCGCGCTCTTCCGCCGACCGTGCCCCGCCGCCGCTTCGTTCACGTAGAGGTAGCGCCAATCGAAGCCGAGGATCTGGCAGCCCACGAGCATCTCGTCGAGCACCGCGTGCCAGCGCTGCTCGCTCGCTCGGAGCTGCTGCTCGCGCGCGAGGCGCTCGGTGATGTCGGCGGCGAAGAAGAGCAGCCCCGTGCTGTTCGGCATCGGCACCTGCAGGATGCGTCCCTCGAACCACGCGTCGACCTCGTCGTGCGGCCAGCGGTGCGGTGGCACCTCGACCGTCCCCGTCTTGCGCGCCTCGTCGAAGAGCGCGAGGAGCGAGGGAGGCAGACCTGCGAGCAGCTCACGAATGTCACGACCGAGCGCGGACGCCTCGTCGAGCCCCGCCGCCGTCAGCCATTCTCGGTTGGCCCTCGCGAGCCGGTCCTCCGCATCCAGGAGGCAGAGCCCCACGCCCGCGTGGGCGAAAATGGACTCGACAATGGTTTCCTCGGCGCTCGGCATCGTCCCCCAAACCTTACGGTCGCCCGGTCTATCGTCTTGAGCAATACCATCTAAGGGGAGCTGGGAGGCGCACCGCTTCTTGCGGCAAATCTCCCCGATCGCCCCACGCTCAGGGGATTTGTGTAGACCTCCTTCGTGCCGCTCCCCTTGGTGCCGTCCGCGAGTGGACAGGCTCAGGGCACGTAGCGGAGGTCGACCTCTGCATGCGCCTGGACGACGGCGAGCTCGTGATCCCCGCCAGGGCCCACCGGGCACCCTTCCGCGGGGCACGTCCCGAGCTCGGCGACGAGCGTGCCCTCGCGCGGCCCCGAATGGGACATTTGGAAGATCTCATTGTGGATCTCGAGCCACTCGCCCGATCCACACGTCGGCAGCTTCAGCTCCTCGCTGAGGAACAGCGTCCCCGACTCGAAGCAGTCGGGCGCGTCGTCGTAGCCTTTGCATGCGATGGGCCCCGACGCGCCTCCGCCTGCGCCGCCCGTCCCGGCGCCGCCTGCGCCGCCCGTCCCGGCGCCGCCTGCGCCGCCGCCCCCAGCGCCCCCAGCGCCCCCAGCGCCTCCGCCGCCCGCGCTCGACGCGCCCGTGCCGCTCGTCGTCGTCGCGGCGCTCGTCGCCGCGCTCGATGCCTTTGGCAAGAAGCGGACGAAGACGAGCGAGTCCTTTTGGAAGCCATAGATTCGGAGTGAGAAATAGAAATGCATGCCTCCCTGGCTGCCGTAGTCGAGATGCAACGTCTTGCCGGCGAGCGACTCGAACGCTTTGCCTGCTTCGTCGTCGCCGAGCTCGATGCCGAAGCCGCCCGCGGGGGCCGCCTCGCTGGCGCAGCTCGCCTTCGTCGACTCGCGCAGCCCTCCTCCCGGGCCGCACGATCCGAAGCAGCCACCGAGGACGAAGAGCGACGTGAAGGCGAGGCGTCGAAGCATGGAGCCCCATCCTAGCGGACCGGCCCCCGAGCCCGATGACGATGCGTGAGGAGAATCGATGAGACCGCGTCGATCGTGTTCACCCACCGAAAATCGTGCGACCCTGCCCTCGGGGGTCATGAGCATCGAGCAGGCGTTGTTCTTCCTGGACGGAGAACGACGGATTTCATCGTGGAGCGGAGAGGCCGAGCGGTTGAGCGGCTTCACGCCCGAAGACGTGCTGGGGCGCGACGTCGCGACGATCTTTCCGCGGCTCGATCGTCCGCTCGACGCGGTGCCTCGCGAGGCCTCGCTCGCTCGCGCCGACGGCACGTCGCGCCCCGTCCAGGTCTCGGCCGTCCGGGCCCCCCACGAGCCGACGACGTGCGTGGTCGTCCTGCCGCTCACGGACGATTGGCACGTCGCCCGACAGCACGGCGGACAGGCCGCGATCCTCGAGCGCATCGCGACGGGCGCGCCCCTCACGGGGACGCTCGACGCGATCGTCCGGCTCGTCGAGGCGCACATCCCCGACGCGCTCGGGTCGTTGCTCTTGTTGGATGCAGACGGATTGCATTTGCACTGCGCCTCCTGCAAGAGCCTGCCCGACAGCTACAACGCCGCGATCGAGGGCGTCGCGATCGGGCCGAACGTCGGCTCGTGCGGGACGGCCGCCTTTCGGCGTGAGCCCGTGTTCGTCGACGACATCGCCACCGACGAGCTGTGGCGCGACTTCCTCGCCGCGGCGCTCGGCCACGGCCTCCGCGCGTGTTGGTCCACCCCGATCCTGTCGCGCCGCGGTGCCTCCGCGTCGCAGGTGCTCGGGACCTTCGCCGTCTACTTCCGCACGCCGCGCGCCGCGGCCCGCCACCACCGCGACATGCTCGCGCAAGCGGAGTACCTCGCGTGCATCGCCATCGACGCCGACCGCGCCGCGTCCCAGCTCCACGCGACCGAGGCGCGGTTCCGCGCGTTCGTCGATCACGCGACCGACGCGTTCTTCGTGCACGAGCTCACGGAGGGGAGGATCGTCGACGTGAACCTCCAGACCTGCGAGGCGCTCGGCTACGCGCGTGAGGAGCTCATCGGCGCCCTCCCGAGCCTCTACGATCCCGACACGACCGCGGAGCAGCTCGGCGAGTCCATGCGCAGGGTCCGTGGCGCGCGCCCCGTCACGTTCGTCGCGCGGCATCGTCGCAAGGACGGCTCCACCTTCCCCGTCGAGGTGCGCATGAACCGCTTCGAGGTCGGCGGTGAGCGGTACGCGCTCGCCCTCGCGCGCGACGTGACGCAGCGCTCGGCGCTCGAGGCCCAGCTCCGACAGGCCCAGAAGATGGAAGCGGTCGGGCGGCTCGCGGGCGGCGTCGCGCACGACTTCAACAACCTCCTCACGGTGATCAACGGCTTCAGCGACATGCTGCTCGGTGATCTGCCCGCCGAGGTGCCGTGGCGCGGCGACCTCCAATCGATCCGCGACGCGGGCGGGCGCGCCGCGGGCCTGACGGCGCAGCTGCTCGCCTTCAGTCGGCGCACCATCATCGAGCCGCGACGCCTCTCTCCGAGCGCACTCGTCCTCCGCCTCGCGCAGATGCTCGAGCGCGTCATCGGCGAGGACATCGAGCTCGTGCTGCACCTCGACGCGATGGGCTCGGTCCTGGCCGATCCCGCACAGCTCGAGCAGGTGCTCGTGAACCTCGTCGTCAACGCGCGCGACGCGATGCCCCTCGGCGGCACGCTCGTCATCGAGACGAGCGACGTCCCGAGCGAGCCCGGCCGCCCCGCGCTCACCCGGCCCGTAGTCAGCGACACCGGCGAGGGCATGAGCGCCGAGGTGAAGGCCCGCGTGTTCGAGCCCTTCTTCACGACGAAGCCGCAGGGCAAGGGCACCGGGCTCGGGCTCGCGACGGTGTACGCGATCGTCGAGCAAGCGGGCGGCACGATCGAGCTCGAGACCGCGCTGGGGTGCGGCGCGCGCTTCACCGTCCTCTTCCCGACGCTCTCGGGCGAGGAGGCGGAGGCGGTGGCCGAGATCGAGGGCGCGCCGGGCGGACACGAGACCATCCTGCTCGTCGAGGACGAGGAGGGCGTGCGCCTGCTCGCGAAGCGCGCGCTCGATCGGTATGGCTACGAGGTCCTCGTCGCCTCGAGCGGCGA
>CAYYKK010000074.1:0-26577 GCA_964467935.1 uncultured Polyangiaceae bacterium | reverse complement strand
CGACGACGTGGCGGCGCCGCCCGAGCCCTTCTCGGCGGGGCTGGTGCCGCAGGCGACGGCGGTGGAGACGAGCGCGGCGACGGCGAAGAACCGAGTGAGCATCGAACCTCCCGAGGGACCCGTCGATGATGACAAACCCGGCGACCGAAAGGTAAAAGTTCGCAGCGCGGACGCGCGATAGGTCGCCGGCCGAGTCGGCTCAGAGCCCGATCGGCGGGTCGCGACGGGCGCCGATCAGCTGGGCGCGCACGGCGCCGACGAGGTAGATGGATCCGGTCACGAGGAGCGCGCCGCCCGTGGGGGTCGCGTCGAGCGCGCGCGTGAGGGCGTGCGCCGGATCCGGCACCGCCTCCCCAGGCGCGATGGCCGAGAGCTCGGCGAGCGGCGCGGGAGCGCGGCCTCCCGGCTCGGCGTAGAAGCGACGCGACGCGAGCGGCGCCACGAGGCGGAGGAACGGGTCGTAGGCCTTGTCCGCGAGCGCGCCGAAGAGGAGGGTCGTGCGCGCCGGATCGAGCGAGAGCCCAGGGGCCGCGGCGACGAGGGCGCGCGCGCCGTCGAGGTTGTGTGCGCAGTCGAGCCACACGTCGACGCCCCGGTGCTCGAGCGCCAGGCGCTCGAGGCGGCCGGGCCAAGAGGCGAGCGCGACGCCCCGCTCGAGCGCGCCGTCGCGGAGAGGCAGCTCGCGTCGAGCGAGGTGCGCCGTCGCCGCGGCGACCGCCGCGTTGACGAGCTGATGGGGTCCGACGAGGCCTGGGGCGAGCGCATAGCCGAGCCCATCGGGCAGCGAGAGATCTCCCCGAGCCGCTCGCGGCGTGAGGCGCGCGAGCTCGGACGACGCGCTCCCCTCCGGCTCCTCGCCGTGCACGGCGACCTCCCACACGGGCTTGGCCGCGACGGCGCGCGCGGCATCGAGCAGCACCGACCGCGCGTCCTCCGCGAGCGGCCCGAGGACGGCGGGGCGCCCCTCGCGGAGGATGCCCGCCTTCTCGCGGGCGATCTCGGGCACGGTCGCGCCGAGCAAGTCCGCGTGCTCGAGGTGTCGCCCGCCCTCGCCCCGCGTGAGGCTCACGATCGCGGTCGCGAGCGGCGACGGGATCACGTTCGTGGCGTCGAGTCGACCGCCGAGACCCACCTCGAGGACCACCACGTCGAGCGAGGCCTCGCGGAACGCCACGAAGGCCGCCATCGTGAGGGTCTCGAAGAACGTGAGCTCCTCGGGCGCGTCTCGGAACACCCGCGCGAGCGCGTCCGCGAGCGCGTCGTCGTCGATGGGCTCGCCGGAGAAGCGAATGCGCTCGTTGTAGTGGACGAGGTGGGGGCTCGTGTAGAGGCCCGTTCGGTAGCCGGACTCGCGCGCGATGCGCTCGATCACGGCCGACACGCTGCCCTTGCCGTTCGATCCCCCGACGACGAACGCCGCGAGCCCTTCGTGGGGACGCCCGAGCGCCTCGAGCGCCGCGAACGAACGGTCGAGGCCGAGGCGCATGCCGCGATGGCCGCGCGCGAGGAGCCGAGCGACGAGGACCTCGAGACGGGAGCTCACGAACGAACGCCTATTCGATCCACACGCGGCGACAAACCTGGTTTGTTGAAGCTCGGCCGATGCCCGAACCGGTTCTCGTCCCTCCGCCGTCGCGCGCGCTCCGCTACGCGACGCTCACGACGCTCTACTTCGCCCAAGGCCTCCCGTTCGGCTTCTTCTCGCTGGCGGTGCCCGTGCTGCTGCGGCGCGCCGGGACGCCGCTCGACCTCGTCGGGCTCTCGAGCATCCTCGCGATCCCGTGGGGCCTGAAGTTCCTCTGGGCGCCGCTCGTCGATCGCCATTTCTCGCTCCGCGTCGGGCGGCGCAAGAGCTGGATCCTGCCGATGCAGGCGCTCACCGTGGCGACGCTCGTCGCCATCGCGCTCTCGCCGATCTCGTCGACGAGCCTCCGGCCGCTCATGGTCGGGTTCGTCGTCGTGAGCGTGCTGTCCGCGACCCAGGACATCGGGACCGACGGGCTGGCGCTCGATCTGCTCTCCCACGCCGAGCGCGGCGCGGCGAACGGCATCCAGGTCGGCGCCTACCGCGCCGGCATGATCGCCGGCGGCGGCGGGATCCTCGCGCTCCTCTCGGTGCTCGGCTTCCGCAGCGGCTTCCTCCTCATGGCGGGCCTCGTCGCCGCGAGCTCGGTGCCCGTGCTGCTGCTCCGCGAGGCGCCGCCCCCGCCCTCGAGCTCCGCCCGGCCCGACGGTGAGCCGCCGCTCACCGCGCTCGCGAGCTTCGCGAAGCGCCCTCACGCCGGGCGCCTGCTGCTCTTGCTCGTCCTCTACAAAGCCGGCGAGGCGCTCGCGGCAGGGATGATGAAGCCGTTCTTCGTCGATCGAGGCTTCAGCGACGCCTCGATCGGGCTCGTGCGCGGGCTCGTCGGAGGCGCGGCGGCGATCGCAGGCGCGCTCGGCGCCGGCGCGCTGATGAACGCGCTCGGGAGACGACGCGCGCTCGTCGTGTTCGCCGCGCTGCAGACCGCGGCGATCGCCGCGTACGCCGTGATCGCCGCCCTGCGACCGCCCACGGGCGTGTACGTCGCAGCCGTGATCCTCGAGCAGGCGTGCTTCAGCGCAGCCACCACGGGCCTCTTCACGCGCATGATGGATCTCTGTCGCGACGAGCACCGCGCCACCGACTACACGGTGCAAGCGAGCGTGATCGTCGCGGCGACGGGCCTCGCGATGTCGACGAGCGGCGTCGTCGCGAAGCACTTCGGCTACGTCGCGCACTTCTCCTCCGCGGCGCTGCTCTCGGCGCTCGGGATCGTCACCGTGTGGAAGGCGTGGCCGCGCGACGTCGACACGCGAAGCTGAAGGAATCTTCGGCGCGCGAAGCTGAAGGAATCTTCGCGTTCGATCGCGCGCGCTGCTCCAACGTGCGACACGTGTGTTTCCGCACTGGGTGGAGCGGATGCCAGATCGCGATCCGATCCGGCGCCGCTGTAGGAGACGTGGATCGACGCGCGTTTTTCAGGGCATCGCGAGGGGTGCTGCCGTGGAACGGACCCTGCACCGCGCTGGCGCCAACGACCATGATCAGCCAACGCAGCTCCCTCCGCCTCGCCTCCGCCCTCTCGCTCCCCCTCGGCGCGCTCCTCCTCGCCGCCTGTGCGCCCGCGAACCCGGACGACCCCGTCGACGACAAGTCGGCCGAGGTCGAAGGAGCGCTCCGGCAGTGCGGCGGCTCGACGTCGGTCGAGGGCGTGGACGTGTCGCAGTGGCAGAGCCACATCGACTGGACGCAAGTCGCGACGACCAACGTGAAGTGGGCGATCATCCGCGTGAGCGACGGCGGCTACCACCAGGACACGGAGTTCGACGCGAACTGGGCTGGCGCCAAGCAGAACGGCATCGTCCGCGGCGTCTATCAGTTCTTCCGCCCCGCACAGGATCCGATCAAGCAGGCCGATCTCTTGATCCAGGCGATCGCGCAGGACCCGATCGGGGCGGGCGACTTCCCCGCGGTCCTCGACGTCGAGACCGTCGACGGCGTGTCGAGCGCGACGATCCGCGCGAGGATCCACCAGTGGCTCGACCACGTCGAAGCGGCGACGGGGAAGAAGCCGATCATCTACACCGCGGCGTTCATGCAGAACGTCGTCGGCAAGGAGTTCGCCGGCTACCCGCTCTGGGTCGCGAACTACACGACCCAGTGTCCGCAGATGCCGAGCGGCTGGACCGCGTGGGACATGTGGCAATACAGCGACCACGGGCACGTCGCCGGCATCCCGGGCAGCGGCGTCGATCGCGACGTGTTCGACGGCAGCTACGCCGATCTCGTCGCCTACGTGGGCGGCGCGCCCGCGAGCCCGGCGAGCCCCGCGAACCCGCCCGATCCGCAAGCCCCGCCGCAGAACCCGCCGGACCCGCAGAACCCGCCGCCGAGCCCGACCCAGCCGACGGGGCTCGCGCCCGCGGACGGCTCGTCGGAGACTTCGTCGTCGGTCACGATGAGCTGCGACTCTTTTGCAGGTGCGACCTCGTATCAATTCGACATCGACGTCTACGAGGCGGGCGCTTGGACGAGCTACTACACGTACTCGACGACGCACCCGACGCAGACGTTCTGGCCGCAGGTCGCGAACGCGCCCTACCGCTTCCGCGTCCAGGCGAAGACCGCGAACGGACCGACGGGCTACACGGCGTGGAACCGCTTCACCTTCGGGAACGCGCAGCTTCCCTGAGCCTCTCCGCGGTCAGAGCGCGCGCCGCATGAAGAGATCCTCGAGGGTCTCGCGGCGCGGCGTGACCTCGACCACGCGCGCGCCGCCGTCGAGCGCGGCGCGCAGGACCTCGCCGACGCGGGACTCCCCCTCCACCTCGACGACCACGAGCCCGGGTCGATCGGTGACGACGTGGTCCTCGGCGAGCTTCGCCCGCAGCGCCTCGTCCGCGTCGGCGAGGAAGATCTCCGTGCGGAGCACGTCGCCGCGCAGGAGCTGGCGGATCTCGCCGCTCACGACGGCCTTGCCCTCGCGCAGGATCGTCACGCGATCGCACATGGCCTCCACGTCGCTCAAGATGTGCGTGGAGAAGAAGATCGTGCGCCCCTGATCGCGCTCTTCGAAGATGAGGTCTCGGACCTCCTTGCGGCCGACGGGATCGAGGCCGCTCATCGGCTCGTCGAGGATGAGCATCTCGGGCTCGGCGACCATCGCCGCCGCGAGGCCGGTCCGCTGCAGCATGCCCTTCGACAGGCGGCGGACCTGCCGATCGGCCGCGTACGCGATCCCCACGCGCGTGAGCACCTCCATCGCGCGCTTCTCGAGCTTCGCGCCGCGCATCCCCGAGAGCTGCCCGCACATCTCGACGAACTCGCGCGGCGTCAGGTACGGGAACACGTACGGGTTCTCGGGGAGGAAGCCGATGCGCTTGCGCGCGTCGGCCGACGGCACGTCCGCGCCGAAGAGCTTCGCCTCGCCTCCGCTCTTCGAGATGAGGCCGGTGAGCATCTTGATGGTCGTGGTCTTGCCCGACCCGTTGGGGCCGAGGAAGCCGAAGATCTCTCCGCGCGTCACGTCGAAGGAGACGCCCTTCACGGCCTCGACCTTCTTGCGCGTGAAGAGACCGGTGTGGAAGGTCTTCTTCAGATCGCGAACGTCGATGAGCTTCTCGGTCTCGGCCACGGTCCCTCGCCACGCACGATACACGCGGCGACGACGCGAGGCAGCCCTTCCGTCAGGCGGGCTCGTCCTCGCGACGACGCGCGCGGGACTCGGGGCTCGCGGCGCTCTCGGGAGAGGGCGCCACGTCGCCTTCGTACTCGCGGAGCTTGTACTGGACCTTGCGCGGGCTGATGCCGAGGATCGCTGCGGCGCGCGAGGTGGAGCCCCGGCACGCCTCGAGCGTCTTCAGGATCGCGTAGCGCTCGAGCTCGGCGATGCTCGCGCCGGGGACGCGCGGGAGCTCGTCCGATCGCGCCGCCGAGGGAGCGATCGATTGAGGCAGGTGGCGCGCCTCGATGCGCGGCGTGTCGCAGAGGACGACGGCGCGCTCGACGGCGTTCTCGAGCTCGCGGACGTTCCCCGGCCAAGCGTATGCGGCGAGCGCCGAGAGCGCCTCGGCGCTGAAGCCCTCGATGCGGTGGCGCCCCTCGCTCGCGTAGCGCGAGAGGAAGTAGGTGGCGAGCTCGGGGATGTCGGTCGCGCGATCGCGCAGGCGCGGGATCTCGATGGTCACCACGTTGAGGCGGTAGAACAGATCCTCACGAAAGAGGCCCTCGGCGATGCGCTGGCGCAGATCGCGGTTCGTCGCGGCGATGATGCGCACGTCGACGTGCACCGTCTCGTTGCCGCCCACCCGCTCGAAGCTCCGCTCTTGCAGGACGCGGAGGAGCTTCACCTGGAGCGGCACCGGGATCTCGCTCACTTCGTCGAGGAAGAGCGTGCCGCCGTCGGCTTGGAGGAAGCGCCCCTCGCGTCGACCGACGGCGCCGGTGAAGGCGCCGCGCTCGTGGCCGAAGAGCTCGCTCTCGAGGAGCGACTCGGAGAGCGCGGCGCAGTTGAGGCGGACGAGGGGCTTGTCCTTGCGCGGCGAGCCGTGGTGGATGAGCTCGGCGATGATCTCCTTGCCGGTGCCGGTGTCGCCGCGAAGCAGCACCGTCGCCCGGCTCGGCGCGACCTGCTCGGCGAGCCTCAGCACCGCGAGCATCGAGGGATGCTTGCCGATGATGTGCCCCGACGGCGTCTTCTCCGCGAGGCGCTCGCGGAGGCGCTCGTTCTCGGCGAGGAGCCGCGAGCGCTCCACCGCGCGCTCCACGACGACCGCGAGCGCCTGGAAATCGAGCGGCTTCGTGAGGTAGTGGTACGCGCCCTTCTGCACCGCCTCGACGGCGCTCTCGATGGTGCCGAAGGCCGTCATGACGACGAACGTCGCGCGCGGCGCGAGGTCTCGCACCTTCTGCATGAGGCCGATGCCGTCGAGGCCCGGCATCTTCAGATCGGTCAGCACGACGTCGGGCCCGAAGTCCTCGATCTTGCCGAGCGCCTTGAAGCCGTCGGCCGCGGTCTCGGTCGCGTAGCCCTCCTCGCGGAGGATCTCCGAGAGCGCGCTGCGGGCGTTCGGCTCGTCGTCGACGATCAGGATCCGTCCACGCGTCGGCATCGCAAGCGTTCTAGCAGAAAGGGCCTCGCGGAGGCCGCGAGCGCACGCCCCGGCAAGCGCAAACGGCAGAAAAGGCGCGAGCGTGAGCGACCACTCCAATATTGCTCAAAGGCTTTCATGGACGAGCGGAAACAATGGTACAACGCCGGCTCGCGAGGCGCGGGAACGCCTACCCAGAGGGGGTGGGCGATGGCCTCGGATGAGCCAGGTCGATGCGAACCAAGCTTGAATCCTCAGTCCTCGCGCTCGGCGGAAAAGCCGCGCGCACTGCCCTTCCGCTTCTCGGCTCGAGCCTCCTCGTCGCTGGCGCGCTCTCGGTCGCGCCCTCGATCGCGTCGGCTCAACAACCCCAGCCGCAGCCGCCGTTCGGCGGCCCGGCGCAGCCCCCGCCCGCGGCACAGCCCGGGGTGGGGCAGCCCGGTGTTGGGCAGCCCGGTGTCGGGCAGCCCGGGATGGGTCCGAACGGGGCGGCGCCCGGTCAGTTCGGTCAGCCCGGCGCGGGCGGACAGAACGGCGCGGCGCCGGGTCAGTTCGGCGCGAGCGCGTCGTTCGGCGCGGGCCCCGGAGGGGTCGGCGCCAACGGCCAAGGCAGCGTGCCGCCTCCGCCCGACGCGAAGGGCACGACGGACGAATGGGAAGAGCGCGGTCTCTCGCTGAACAACCAGAACGCGTTGAACGGCTCGACCGGTATGCTCCACACGAACTACGCAGGTTCGGGTGCGGCCGGCACGTTCCGCGTCGGCTTCATGTTCGATTGGTTCGCCGCGAAGGGCTTCCTCTGTGATCCCACGCGCTCCACCGCGGCGGGCGCGCCCATCACCTGCTCGGGCAAGAACCTCGAGGACAGCGCGAGCCACGTCGGCGGCTTCTTCACGTTGAGCGCGACGCCGTTCTCGTTCCTCGAGGCCTACGCCGCGCTCCGCACCTACGCGAACTCGAACGATCAGGGCTCGCCCCAGCTCCTCCAGGTGCTCGGCGACACCACCATCGGCGTGAAGGGCTTCACGCCCGCGAAGCTCCTCGGCCCGATCAGCGCCGGCGCGAACCTCGAGCTTTTGCTGCTGAACGGAACGGGCGACGTCGGCCTCTCGGGCGGCTCGACGAGCGCGCGCATCAGCGCGCTCGCGACGGCCGACCTCCGCAACCTCCACAAGGACGGACACGGCGCCATCCCGCTGCGGTTCAACCTGAACCTCGGCTACAAGATCGACAACTCCGGCAAGGCCGTCGAGGCGGTCGAGCAGGCCCGCGCCGCGGCCTTCAAGGACGGCCGCACGACCACGCCGATCTCGCGCATCGAGCGCTTCGGTCTCGGCATCAACCGGGTCGACTCGTTCCAGACGAACCTCGGTGTCGAGGTGCCCTTCTGGTTCTTGCAGCCCTTCATGGAGTGGACGATCGACATCCCCGTCAACCGCCAGGGCTACGAGTGTCACACGAACCGCGTCTCGCGCGGCGACGTCTGCCTCGGCCTGGCCGACTTCTCGAGCCCGACCGGCAGCGGCGCCGGCGCGAAGTTCGTGCCGTCGCGCTTCACCATCGGCGCGAAGGTGAGCCCCTTCCACAAGGGCGCCTTCCGGGGCCTCTCCGGACAGCTCGCCTTCGACATCGGCACGACCGGCACGCACAACTTCATCGAAGAGGTCGCGCCGCAGGCTCCGTGGACGATGTACATCGGCATGGGCTACGCGTTCGACGTGAAGGAGCGCCCGGTCGAGAAGGCCGCGCCCGTCGCGGCGCCGCCGCCCGTCGTCATGCCGGCACCGCAGTACTACGTGCGCGGCTTCGTGCACGAGACCGGCAAGCAAGAGGGCATCCCGAACGCGATCATCAGCTTCCAGGGCGGCGTGCAGCCGCCGATCGCGACGGGCGCAGACGGCCGCTTCCTCACGCGCGATCTGCAGCCGGGACCGTACACGTTCGACGTGAACGTGCCGGGCTACAAGCCGGGCACCTGCTCGGCGCTCGTCACGGCCGCGCCCGCGGCGCAGCCGATGGGTCAGCCGGGCATGGCTCCGGGCATGGCTCCGGGCATGGCTCCGGGCATGGCTCCGGGCATGGGACAGCCTGGGCAGCCTGGCCAGGGCGGCTTCGGCGGCGGCCCCGGCAACTTCGCGCCGCCCGCACCGCAGGCGCCGGCGCAGACGTTCGTCGACACCGACTGCCAGCTCGAGGCGCTGCCGCGCACCGGGAACATCTCGGGCACGGTGAAGGACGCGGGCGGTGGCGCGGTGTCCGGCGCGATCGTCACGGTGACCGACTCGCTCGGCAAGGAGCAGAAGGTCACGACCGACGGCAGCGGCAGCTTCAAGTTCCAGGGGCTGCCCCCCGGCGACGTGACGCTGAAGGGCGAGGCGACCGGCTACATGAACCACGTCGCGCAGAGTGACATTCGTCCGAACGAGGAGACGAAGACCACCCTGACGATGAACAAGAAGCCGAAGAACGCGCTCGTGAAGATCCAGGGCAACGAGCTGAAGCTCGGCGACAAGATCCTCTTCGAGACCGACTCGGCGAAGATCCTCGGTCAGTCGAGCGCGCTGCTCGAGGAGATCGCGGACGTGCTCCAGAAGAACCCGAACCTCGAGCAGATCGAGATCCAGGGGCACACCGACAACAGCGGCACGCGCGACCACAACCAGACGCTCTCGAACGCGCGCGCGAGCTCGGTGCGCGAGTGGCTCGTGAAGGCCGGCGTCGGCGGCGAGCGCCTCGTCGCGAAGGGCTACGGTCAGGATCGGCCGCTCGCCCCGAACGTCACCGAGGCGAACAAGGCGAAGAACCGCCGCGTGCAGTTCATCATCCTGAAGAAGCGCTGAGCGCCGATGCGCGCCCGACGGCGCGCGCCGTCGGAAGCGAGCGAGGCCCCTGCGAGCGGGGGCCTCGCGCGTTTTGTCGGTCGGCGCGAACCGAGCTGGGCCCTGCTCCGGCCGCGCTCGCTCAGTCGACGTACAACGTGTCGCTGAGCGGCCGATCGAGCGCGCGACCGAGGGTCTCGCGCGCGAGGGCGAGCGCGCGCCTTCCTTCGTCGAGCGAGAACGGACCCGAGCGCGGCAGGCTCGGCATCACGACCGTGACCATCCCTCGGCGCGTCGGGACCGCCATCGAGCCGGCGCTCCTCCACGGCGATCGCGAGGCGATGTGGTGGAAGAGCACACGGCCTTCGGGCATGCCGTGGAGGCCAGGTCGATCGGAGACGCCCCCGTCGACGTAGGTGCGCCCCTCGATCGACACCGGGTGAAAGAGGAGCGGCACCGAGCACGACGCGCGGATGGCGAGCGCGAGCGAGCCGGTCGTCAGCGCGCGCGTTCGACGCCCCAAGACGTCGTGCACCGAGATCGCGGCGGGGACGGCGCAGGCCTCCACGCGATCGACCGGCAGCATCGACGCGAGCCGCGCGCGGAACAGCTCCCCTCGGAGAAAGCCGGCGCCGACGCCGGGATCCCAAAAGTCCTCGCGGCGAAGCGCGAGGAGCTCCGCCGCGAGGGCGTCCGGCGAGAGGCCGCTCGCGTACGCGCCCGTGACGAGCGCGCCGGCGCTCGAGCCCGAGACGCGCGACGGCGAGAAGCCCGCCTCGGTGAGCGCCTGGAGAAAGCCGGTGTGAGCGAAGAACGCGAAGAAGCCGGACGACATCGTGAGCCCGAACGGGCCCTCCGCGAGCCAATCGCGGAGCGTGCGGCGAGCTTGTGCGGTGGTCACGGCTCGCCAGCGCGCTTCTTCTCCTCGTCGATCTCGCGCAGGAGCTCTTCGACCCGCGAGGCCGCCTCGACGCCCTCGTCGTAGTAGAACTTGAACGTGGGGGCGTAGCGGAGCGCGACGGCGGCGGTGACCTCGCGACGGATGCGCGGGCTCGCCGCGTCGAGGCCGCGGAGGAGCTCCTTCTTGCGGCGCGCGTCGACGGCGTCCGCGACGCCCATCGCGCGCACGTAGACCTTCGCGAGCTGAAGGTCGTCGGTCATCTCGACCCGCGTCGTCATCGCGCCCTCGAGCCTCGGATCGCGCAGGCTCCTCAAGCAGGCCGCGAGCTCCTCGCGCACCCGCTCGGCGACCCGCACCGCTCGCTTCACTTCACCCGTCGTCATCGTCTTCCTCGAAGTCGAGCCCGAAGTCCTCGCCGGATCCGTCGCGCGAGAGCGCTTGCTCGATCCCGCCCCTTACTCCCGATCCCCCGCGCCCGAAAGGGACGATCTCGGTCGCCCGGTCGCAGAGCACGGCGTCGGGCAGGAGCGACGCGAGGCTCGCGGCCTCCTCGAGCACGCTGTCGCAGTGCGCCGCCTCGTTCGAGACGCAGGCGACGCCGAGCCACGCGTGGCGGGGGTGCTCGAGCTCGCCGACCTCCGCGACGCTGACGCGCAGCTTGGACGCGAGCCGATCCTTCAGCGAGCGCACGACGCGCCGCTTGTCCTTGAGGGAGCGAGCGTCGACGATGGTGAGGTGGAGTCTGAGGACACCGACGAACATGGCGAGGGGAGCGCCGCGGGGGTTCGGCCCGACTCGGGGGACGCGGGAGGCGACCGGCCGAGGGCACGCGCGACGACGAGCCCAGAGGCATACCACGGCGTCGCGCGATCGCCCGCGCCCGGGGCGATCGCCCTCGGCAGCGCGCGCGACGAGCGGCTCGCCTTCGGCGCGTACGCGCTCTTCGTGCTGCAGTTTCCTGCGCTGCACCTCGCGCTCGGAGGCGCGCCGCCGTCCCTCCGCACGAGCGTGTCGCTCGTCGCGAGCGTCGCCCTCGCCGGCCTCGCCGCGACGTTCACCGAAGCGCGCGTGGCGCGGGCCCTGGTCGCGCTGATCTTCGGCGTGGTGCTGCACGCGCAGCTGCTCGCGATGAAGATGTATCACGCGCCGATCGATCTGCAGATCGCGCGCGCGGCGCGCGCCGCTTGGCCCGACGTGGCGACGGCGATGCGCGGCTCGTGGCCTTGGCTCGCCCTCGGGACGCTCGTCGCCATCGGCGCGGAGTGGGCGCTCTTGTCGGGCGCGCGTCGGGCCCGCTTCCCGCACGACCGCGCGGCCTCGGCCGTCGCCTTCGCGGTCTCGATCGTGCTCGGCCCCGGTCTCGAGCGGGGCGGCCCCGATCTGCGCTTCGCCTCGGCGCTCCGCGTGCTGGGCGACGCACCTTCGCCGCGCGTCTCGGGATCTCCTTCGCTGCCGCTCCTGCCCTCGTCGCGCTCGCGCGTCCCGAGCGTGCTCTTGATCGTCACCGAGAGCGTCCGCGCGAGCGACTACGCGTCGAGCCCCGACGAGCCCGCGAGCACGAACCCCGAGGTCGCCGCGCTCCTCCCGCAGAGGATCGCGCTCGGGCAGATGCGCGCGGTCGCGAGCTACACCACGATCAGCGTCGCCGCGCTGACCACGGGGCGCGCGCAGCTCGGCACCCGACAGGAGATCGCGTCGGCGCCCAACCTGTTCGACTTCGGCCGCAGCGTGCGCGTCCGCGGAGAGCCGGTCTGGGTCGCGTACTACGGCGCCCAGTCCGTGTCGGGCGTCTTCGAGCGCGAGAACATCCGCGCCTCGTGCGACCGGTTCATCGGGCTCGAGGATCTCGAGGCCGCCTGCGAACGCGAGGGCGGCGGCGAGCGCTGCACGCGCGACACGCTCGACCGCCGCGTGGTCGACGTGTTCGAGCGCGAGATCGTCGACGCCCCGAAGCCTTCGATCGTCGTGCTGCACCTCTACGACACGCACGTCCCGTACGCCTTCGACGAGAAGGACGCGAAGTTCACCCCGTACACACGCGAGGTGTCGTGGGAGGGGCTCGGCGAGCTGCACAACGCCTACGAGAACGCGATCGTCGCGCAGGATCGACAGATCGCGCGGGCGATCCGGGCGTTCCGCGCCTCCGAGGCGGGCGCTCCGTCGATCGTCCTCTTCACGAGCGATCACGGCGAGGCGTTCGGGGAGCACCACGCCATCCACCACGGGCAGAACCTCTACGACGAGCAGATCCACGTGCCCGCGTTCGTGGACGCGACGCGAGGCGCCCTCGACGACGAGGCGCGCGCCACGCTCGCCGAGCGCGCGAAGGGGCCCTCGAGCCACTACGACGTGCTGCCGACGATCCTCGACGCGCTCGGCGTCTGGGACAGCCCGGCCTTCGCGCCCTACCGTGCGCCGATGCTCGGCTCGAGCCTGCTCCGGGGTGGTGCGCCGACGCGCACCGTGCCGATGACGAGCTGCAACGCCTCCTACCCCTGCCCGCTCGACACGTGGGGGATGCTCGGCGTGAGCCACGCGCTCGTCGGACAGTCGTGGGACCGAGGCTTCCACTGCGTGAAGCTCGACGACGCGGCGACGCCGGACGACGCGCCGGAGTGCGCGGCGCTCCGCGACGCCTCGAAGCGATTCTTCGCGACGCTCCCGGGCGGCTCCCCCAACCGATGATTGCGCCACGCGTCCTTCCTCGATAAGCGTGCGCGATGCGCGACCTCCGCCTCGTCCTGCCGCTCGCCGCGGCCCTCGTCGGGCTCCCCGCATGCGGGGCGTCCTCGCCCCAGACCGAAGATCGCCCGAGCGAGCGCGGCGACGCCGACGGAGCCCGTGGCGAGCGACACGAGCACGGAGAGCGGGGCGAGGACCGCGAGGCCCACGAGCACGGTGAGCACGGCGAAGGGCACGAGCATCGCGAGCTCGGCGGGGCGCTCGGCGCGTTCCACGAGGAGCTCGCGCCTCTCTGGCACGCAGAGAAGGGCGACGCGCGGACACAGAAGACCTGCGAGCACGTGAAGGCGCTCGGCGACGCCGCCGCGCGCGTCGCGTCCGAGCCGCGCCCCGATCACGCCAAGGCCGACGACGCCGCGTGGAAGGCACACGCGGCGGATCTCGTGGCGGCGACCGGAGGGCTCACCGACGCGTGCGCGAAGGACGGGAGGCCGGCGTTCGACGAGCGCTTCCGCGCCGTCCACGAGGCGTTTCACCGGCTCCTCGAAGATCTGGGGGGCTGAGCCGACGATGACGCCGATGATCCTGACGACGCAGCCTCTCACCCCGGACGCCTACGCGCCCTTCGGCGACGTCGTGATGGCGTCACCGCGCGGAGAGGACGGCAAGCCGGCGAACCAGGGAACGGCGCGCCGCCACGACCACCTCGCCGCGCTCGAGAACCTGCGGCCCCAGCGCGCGCGCCTCAACGTGAGCGCGTTCCGCTGCGCGCCCCGCCCGGCCGGTCTTTTCGCCATCGAGATGCTGGAGAAACATCCTCACTCGACGCAGCTCTTCGTCCCGATGAACGCGTCGCGCTTCCTGGTGGTCGTCGCCCTCGGGGGCGAGCGACCCGACCCGTCGACGATCGCCGTCTTCGAGGCGAGGGGCGGCCAGGGGATCAGCTACCGACCCGGCGTGTGGCACCACCCCATGATCGCGCTCGATCAGACGACCGACTTCGCGTGCTTCGTCCACGAGGACGGGAGCGGGGACGACTGCACCGAGTGGACGCTCGGCCCCGACGAGCGGCGCGCGGTGGAGATCTCGAGCGGCGCCCCCTGAAACAGGCCTGCGCGGGCCGAGGAGAGCCCGACGAGCGTCATGGCGTTGACGCGAGGTCACCGCGTCGACGCCCGAGGTTGCCGCTCGGGGAGCCACCGACCCAGCCCATCCGCGGTTTTTCGGCTGGGAATGGCCACCGCGCGGCTCGGCATCGCTCTTGCGAAGCCGAGCGTCGATGGTTCCCTCCGACGACCTCTACGAAATCGTGTCCGAGCCGCTCGGCCTGTGGGCATTCCTCCGTGACCTGCCCGCCGAGGCCGCCGTCGCGATGAACGCACCGACGTGGCGACCGCCGCACGCTCCCGGCGACGACAGCTGGGCGGAGCACCTGTTCGACGACGCGGCGCAACCCGCGCCGTGACGCGCGCGCCGCATGGACGAAAGAAGGAGGGCCTCCGAAGAGACCCTCCTCCGTGCGCGCCGAGGCGATGGGCTCAGGCGAGCTTCGTCTTGACCTCTTCGACCTCGAACGCCTCGATCGTGTCGCCCTCTTTCACGTCCGAGTAGTTGTCGAGGCTGATACCGCACTCGAGGCCCTCGGCGACCTCCTTCACGTCGTCCTTGATGCGACGGAGGCTCGCGACCTTGCCGGTCCACACGACGACGCTGTCGCGCACGAGGCGCGCCTCGCAGCCGCGCTTGACCGTGCCCGAGGTGACGTAGCAGCCCGCGACGACGCCGACCTTCGAGATGCGGAAGACCTGACGGACGTCGGCCTTGCCGAGCTCTTTCTCGACCTTCGTCGTCGGCAGCAACCCCTCCATGGCGGAGCGGATGTCGTCGACGGCGTTGTAGATGATGTTGTAGAGGCGGATCTCGATCCCGCCGCTCTCCGCGAGCGCGCTCGCCTTGCCGGCCGGGCGCACGTTGAAGCCGACGATGATCGCCTTCGACGCGATCGCGAGGTTCACGTCGCCCTCGGTGATGCCGCCGACGGCCGCGTGGACCACGGTGACCTTGACCTTCTGGGTCGTGAGCTTCGAGAGCGCCTGACCGACGGCCTCGACCGAGCCCTGCACGTCGCCCTTGATGATGAGCTTGAGCTCGAGCTGGCCTTCTTGCGCGAGCCGGTCCTTGAGGGCCTCGAGCGAGACGCGCGAGTCCTGGGGGATGAGCGATTTGCTCGCCTTCTTGCGGCGCGTCTCGGCGATCTCCTCCGCCGTCTTCGCGTCCTTCACGGCGTGCACCGGATCGCCGGCGCTCGGGACCTCGTTCAGGCCGAGCACCTCCACCGGCGTCGACGGACCGGCCGAGCCGAGCGTGCGCCCGTGCTCGTCGGTCATCGCCCTCACCTTGCCCCAAGCGGCGCCGGCGATGACGATGTCGCCCGTCTTGAGCGTGCCGTCCTGAACCATGATGCGGGCGACGGGCCCGCGACCGCGATCGAGCAACGCCTCGATGACGACGCCGTTCGCGCGGCGCTGCGGCGACGCGCGGAGCTCGAGCACCTCGGCCTGCAGCAGCACGGCCTCGAGCAGCTCGTCGACGCCCTGGCCCGTGAGCGCCGAGACGGGACAGAAGATCGTCTGACCGCCCCACTCCTCGGGCTGGAGCCCTTGGTTTGCGAGGTCGCGCTTGATCTTGTCGATGTCGGCGCCGGGTTTGTCGATCTTGTTCACCGCGACGACGATCGGCACCTTCGCGCTCTGCGCGTGGACGATCGCTTCGCGGGTCTGCGGCATCACGCCGTCGTCCGCGGCGACGACGAGGATGACGATGTCCGTGGCCTGCGCGCCGCGAGCGCGCATCGCCGTGAACGCCTCGTGGCCGGGCGTGTCGAGGAACGCGATGGTCCCACGCGCGGTCTCGACGCGGTAGGCGCCGATGTGCTGCGTGATGCCGCCTGCCTCGCCCGCCGCGACGCTCGCCTTGCGGATGCGATCGAGCAGCGACGTCTTGCCGTGGTCGACGTGACCCATGACCGTGACGATCGGCGGCCGCTGCTGGAGCGTGTCGCCGTCCTCGGCGACGGCGATGCCCATGGCGGCCTCGAGGGTCGCCTCTTCGCTCACGGCGACGTCCTCGACGGTCCAGCCGAACTCGCTCGCGAGGATCTTCGCGGTGTCGCTGTCGATGGTCGAGTTGATGTTCACGCCGGTCATGCCCATCGAGAGGAGGCGCATGAGGACGTCGGTCACCTTGAGGCTCATCTTCGCGGCGAGCTGCTGCAGCGAGACTTGCTCCTCGATCTTGATGACCTTCTTGTGCGCGGACATCTCGAGGGTCGAGACGTTCGCGGGCTTCTTGATGAGCGGGCCGCCCATCCCCGGCCGGCGGAAACCAGGCCGATTGCGTTGTCCGCCAGGGCCGCCGCGTCCTTGAGGGAAGCCGCCCATCACCGGCGCGCCCGGCCGCGCCGGGGCCGCCGCCGCGCGCGGATCGTACGTCGTGCGGCGTGCCGGCGGGGCCGAGCTCCGCGTCTGCGGCATCGGGACGCCGGGGCGCCCCTGCCACACGTCGATGCCCGTGCGGGGCGGTGAGCTCGGTCGGCGCGGCTCGTTCACCACTTCGACCGGCGCGCTCGGAGAGACGCGCTCGACGACGGGCGCCTCCACGACCGCGACGGCGGTCGGGGCGGGCTCGGGCTCGCGCGCGACGGGCGCTTCGACCGGCGCCGAAGGCTCCTCGACGCGCGGCGCCTGACGCTGCGATCCGCGCGCGCTCTTGCGCTCGCTGATGGGCTCGACGGCGGCCTCGGCCGGGGGCGCCACCTTCGTTTGAGCGGCCTCGCCATCGAAGTCGAGATCGGCGCGCGCCGCCTCTTTGCCGCGGTCCTTCGCCGAGCGACGGCTCGGCGCCGCGTCGTCCGCCTTCGCCTCGATCTTGGCGGCGGCCGCCGAGCTTCGCTTGGACGGTGGGATCGGCATCTCGACCGAGAGCGTCTGCGTGGCCGCGCCGCCCTTCGACGACGCCGGTGACGAGACGACGACGCGCGCTCCGGCGGTCGACGGGCTCGCCGACGCAGCGGACGGGGTCCCGCCGACCGAGGAGGGCGCCGCGCTCGGCGCCGCGCGTCCGGGCGGAGAGCTCTGCGCCGCTTGGGAGGGCGAAGCCTGCGGCGCGTGGGCCGCGCCCGCCGTCGACGGCGGACTGGCAGGCACGCCTGCGGTGGACGGACGCGCCGAGGGCGTTCCCGTCGAAGGGACGGCCGCGGAGGCGGGCGCGTCCGCGCCGGGCTCGACCGCCTTGGCGCGGCGCTTCACCACCGTCGGACGAATGCGCTCCTCGACGACCTCGGGGGTCTTCTGACGCTCGAGGTGCCGCTTCACGCGCTCGACGACGTCGCTCTCGACCGCGCTCATGTGATTGCGCACGTCGCCGATCCCCATGGACTGGAAGAGCGCAACGAGCGACTTCTGGTCCATGTTGAGCTGCTTGGCGATCTCGTATACCCGAACTTTGCTCATGCGCTTTTCACTCCACCACCTGGCTGCCGTCGTCTGAGGGCGTAGGGCCCCTCTCGGGTGGCGGGGTGCCCCCGATGACGTCGGTCGCCTCACCCCGCCGCTCGCCCACCCTGGCTGCGTCTCCAGTGAGACTCGTCGAAACCACACTCTTCGAAGCCACACTCGTCGAAACCACACTCGTCGAAACCACACTCGTCGAGGCCACGCTCGTCGGGGCCACACTCGTCGAGGCCACGTCCTCGGCGGTCGCCGCCTCGCCTCGACGAGGAGAGCTTCCTCGCGCAGGGCGCCGCGACGCCCCGTCCACTCCACTCGAGCCGGCCACACCACTCGAGCCGGCGACACCACTCGACGCCGACATCGCGTCGATGACCCGCACGGCGTCTCGCACCGCTCTCGCGATGCGATCGTCGGTGACGGCGACGACCCCGAGGCCCATCGCGCGCTCGCTCCCGCCCGCGGCGAGCGACAGCCGGTCCTTCGTCGACCACGAGACGGCGCGCCCCTCGACGACGGCGCGCCGCACCTCGGAGAGCTCGGCGGCGCTGGCGGCGTCGACCGCGACGATCACCAGGTGCGCCGTTCCGCCGCGCGCGGCGGCGATCACGGCGTCGGCGCCGAGCGCGATGCGGCGGGCCCGGCGGGCCGAGCTGAGCAGCCCCTCCACGCGACGCTCGAACGCGCGCGCGACCGCGAGCCGCAGCGCCATGGGCGACAGCTTCTCGCCGTCCAGCGTCAAGGCCCCCTTGAACGAGCGCGGCAGCCCGCGCTGCGCGGCCGCGGTGACGCAGCTCGGGACCGGGTGCACGTGGGCGCCGCGCCCGTGCCCGCCTGCCCCCGCGCCCGAGTCGACCGCGATCTCGTGCGCGCCATCGACCTCGGGTCCGAGGACGATCCGGACGAGCTCGGCCGGGTGAGCCTTCTCACCGCAGCCCACGCACGTGCGCTCGGGGCCGAGCTTCGTGATCACCTCGGCGCCCGCCTTCGGGGGCGCATCGACCGCGGCGACGACGCTCGAGGTGGTCTCGTTCCCCGTCGCCGAGGCGACGGGCGCGCCCGACATCGAGGGGCTCGCCACCGCGCGCACACGCGCTCGCCCACGCGTCCGGTCGACTCGGTGGCTCCGAGCTCCGGCGCGATCGGCGGGCTTGTGATGCTTTGCGCTCATCGTGGCGACCAACGCTCGATTACTCCTTCTCCGCGCTGGCGGCGAGTGCCCGTCGCGCCTCTTCGAGGACGCGGCTCTCGTTGGCGAGGAAGTCCTTCAGCCCCTGCTTGATGGCGCGGGCCTTCTTGATGCCGAGACCCGTGCGGATCGCCAGGCGATCCTCGTCCTCGCGCGCGATGTCCTCGGGCGACTTGTAGCCGGCCTCCTCGAGGAGAACGACCGTGCGATCGCCGACCCCAGGCAGGAACATGAGCCGCTCGTGATCCGTGAGCGCTTCGGTGCGTTGCCCCGCGAGCTTGATGCGCTCCTGCCGGAGCCGCTCCATCGACGTCTCCGCCTCGGCCTTGATGCGCTCGGCGGCCTCGGGGCCTCCGAGGCCCGGGACCGCGACGAGCTCCTCGACCGAGGCCTCGGTGATCTCCTCGAGCGCGCGGAAGCCGAGGCGGTACATCGCCTTGGCGAGCGCCTCGCTCACGCCGTCGATCTTGGAGAGCGACGAGAGCGCCTCCTCCTCCATCTGCTTGAACTTCGTCTCGCTGATGATGTCGAGCTTCCACTGCGTGAGCTGCGCGGCGAGCCGCACGTTCTGGCCCTTGCGGCCGATCGCGAGCGAGAGCTTCTCGTCCGGCACGACGAGCTCCATGCGGCCGTCGGCCTCGTCGACGATGACCTTGTGCACCTCGGCCGGCTGGATCGCGGCGATGACGTAGCGCGCCGGATCGCGGTCGAACGGCACGATGTCGATCTTCTCTCCGCGGAGCTCTTGCACGACCGCCTGGACGCGCGAGCCCTTCATGCCGACGCAAGCGCCCACCGGATCGACGTCCGCGTCGCGCGACGTGACGGCGATCTTGGAGCGCGCGCCGGGCTCGCGGGCCACGGCGACGATGCGCACGATGCCCTCGTAGATCTCCGGCACCTCGGCCTCGAAGAGCTTCTCGACGAGCCGCGGATCGGAGCGCGAGAGGATGACCTGCGGCCCGCGGGCCTCGCGATCGATGTCCTTCACGTACGCGACGATGCGGTCGCCGGGGCGGTACGTCTCGCGCGGCGTCTGCTCACGGAAGGGCAGGATGCCCTCCGTCTTGCCGATGTCGACGATGATGTTGTTGCCCTTCTCGAAGCGGCGGACGATGCCGCGGATGAGCTCGCCCTTGCGATCCTTGTACTCCTCGAAGACGAGGTCGCGCTCGGCGTCGCGCACGCGCTGAAGGAGCACCTGCTTCGCGGTCTGCGCGGCGATGCGCCCGAACGTCGTGCGCGCCTGCTTCAGCTTGAGGAGGTCGCCGTACTCCTTGTCCTGCTCGCGGGCCTTCGCCGCGTCCTCGGGGCGCCAGAAGACCTGGAAGCCGAGCTCCTCACCGAGGTCGGCGTCGAGCTTGCGGCGCTTCACCTCGTCGAGCGAGATCTCGCGCTCGGGCTCGTTCACCTCTTCGACCACGGTCATGTACTGGAAGAGGTCGACCTGGCCGCTCTCGTCGGAGTACTTGGCCTCGAGCTCGCGGGTCGGCCCGAACACGCTCTGTGCGGCTTTGAGAATGGCTGCCTCGATGGTCTCCACGAGGACCTTCTTCTCGATGCCCTTCTCTTTGGCGACCTGCTCGAGGATGTTTCCGAGGCTCGACTCCGAGCTCGCGGCCGGCGAAAGCGTTGCCATGATACCGTAGACTCCTCTTGTGCTTCCTAGACTCGGTGACTCTGGTGACTCGGTGACTCTGGTGACTCGGTGATTGTCGTAGGCTCGGTGATTGCGTGAGCTCGGTGATTGCGTGAGCTCGGTGCGACTGGAGCTCGGCGCTCCTCGTCGGCTCCGGCGGGCGGCTCGGGAACCCGCGAAGGGCCGGCGCGCCGCGCCTCGTCAGCGTGGGGTCCGACCTTTCATGGCCTGACCCTTTCGTGGCTCCTGGCCCTTTGGTGGGGCCTGACCCTTTTTCGCGACCTGACCCTTTTGCGGGGTTCGCGAGGGCGCGCGCTTCGGCTGCGTCGGCAGCTCGTAGACGAGGTTCGCTGCGTCCACGTCGGCGTAAGGGACGACGATCGTCTTGCGATCGACCTCGACCGCCACGGCCGCCGCGTCGCCCTCACCGGTCACCTGTCGGAGGTGGCCGCGGAGCACCCGCTGGCCGTCGGGCGCGGGCTTCCTCAGCTTCACCTTGGCGAGCTGCCCGACGAACCGCCGGAAGTCGGCGACGTGCCGGAGCGGGCGGTCCAGGCCAGGCGAGCTCACCTCGAGGATGTAGGCGTGGGGGATGACGTCCGCCTCGTCGAAGGCCGCCGACAGATCGCGAGAGACCTCGGCGCAATCCTCGAGCGAGACGCCGAAGCCGACGAGCAGCTGCTCCTCGGGGGTCGGGCCGACGCCCGAGCGCTCGATGGTCACCCGCAGCGTGCGTCCGGCGCGCTCCGTGACCCAAGCGAGCTCGACGAGCTCCACGTGGTGCGCCGCCAGCACGGGCTCGACCACCCGGCGAACCGGCGCGAGGCCCGCGGCGGCCGTCGGCGCGAGGCTCGACGAAGCGGCCCCGACGTCGCCCGATCCCACGCGCGCGCCAGCGGCCGTCGATGGACGGGTCGCTCGGTCGTTCGCGGGGAGCTTGTGCGCGCGGGCAGACATGGTGGATTTCGGGTCGAGGGCGGGTTCGAGATGGTCCTTCGGCGTCATCCCTCTGACGAGGGAAGGAGGGCCTGGCCCTCCCACGGGCGAAAAGTGGCAAAAAAAAAGAGCCGTCCCCAAAGAGGGAACCCGGCTCAGCGGATCCGCCAACTTTCGCGCGACGACTCTAGACCAAACAAAACGGTCGCGCAAGGCGCTTCGCAGCGCGCGCCCGAGCCCTGATTTTCGCTCCGATCCCGTTCGCCGCGAGGGCCGCGTCAGGCGCGGTTCGGCATGGGGACGACGTCGACGTGCAACACCTCTTCGAAGGCGCCGATCTCCTTGAGGCACGCCTCGCTCGGGCGGCCGGAGACACGGAGCTTCGTGCAGGTCGCCCGCGCGCCGTCGAACACGGTGTTGGAGATTTCTTCGATGTTGATGCCGTGGCGCTTCAAGACGCTCAGCGTGTTGGCGAGCGCGCCGACCTTGTCGAGCTGGCGAATGACGAGGACGAAGCGGGCCGGCGAGGCGACGCAGACGTTGACGACGTTCGGGACGTTCTCTTCGGTCAGGAACGAGCGCACGATGCGCGCGACGTCCTCGGCGACGGCCCGCTGGGCTTGGCGAGTCGAGGCGCCGATGTGGGGCGTCGCGACCACGTGCGGACCGGAGAGCACGGCCTTCGCGAGCGACGACGAGAGCGGCGCAGGCGACTCGCGCGGCTCGTCCGGTCGGACGTCGAAGCCCGTTCGCAGCCCTTTCTTGGGCGCGATGTCGGCGAACGCCTCCATGTCCACGACGTCGGCGCGCGACGTGTTGATGAAGGTCGCGCCGTCCGGGAGCGCGGAGAGGACCGCGCGCGAGACGATCCCGCGCGTCTGCGGCACGAGCGGGAGGTGCACCGTGAAGACGTCGCTCATCGACGCGAGCCGCTCGAGGCTCGGGGCGTAGCCGACGTCGAGGCGCGCGGCCTTCGCAGGCGTGAGCGATCGCGAGAACGCGTGCGGCTTCAGGCCGAACGCGTGGGCCCGCGCGAGCACCTCGCGGCCGGTCGCACCGAGCCCTGCGATGCCGATCCGTCGGCCGAAGAGACCCTCCTCGCCGGAGAACTTGGACTTGTCCCACGTGCCTGCGACGAGCGCGTTCGTCGACTCGACGAGCCGACGGTCGAGCGCGATCACCATGCCGAAGACGAGCTCGGCGACGCTCATCGCGCTGCGCCCTGGGCAGTTCGCGACGTAGATGCCGCGCGCCGACGCCGCCTCGACGTCGACGCCGCCGGTGCCCGAGCCCGCGCGCACGATGAGGTTCAGCTCGCGCGCCTCGGCGATCGCTTCTGCCGTGACCTCGGTGCCGCGAACGACCAGAATGCCCACCCCGGCGAGGGCAGCCGGGAGCGTCGCCTCGGTGAGATCGGGCTTCGACTGAATCTCGACGCCGAGGAGACGGAGCTCCTCGAGGGGCTGGGTGTCGATGGGGTCCGCGAGCAGAAGACGCATAGAGCCGGCGACACTAGCAGAACCGAAGCGCGGATTCTGCTCCTCCGGGGACGGGGCCACGCCGGGGGGGCGCGTCGCGGTCGCGCTCGTGGCCGCGCTCGCGGCGAGCTGCGGCTCGAACCACCACGTCTCGCCGTGGGGGCAGTCGAAGGGCCCGCCGCTCGGCGCCTTCGTGGAGGCCCCGGACCTCGACGCGCGGCTCGCCGAGGTCGACGTCGAGGCGCGCGACCTCGGCCTGACCCTCGACGGGGAGCTCCGCGCCGACGTGAAGGGCGCGCGCTTCGTCGGCCGCGCGTACTCGGGGCACGACGCGGTCGGACGCCCGACGCACGCGACGCGCATCGTGACGCCGTTCGGCGTCGTGCTCGCGGCCGGTCCGCGGGCCTCGAACGACGCGTTCACCCGCGCGGCCACCGAGCTCGTCGCGCGCGTCGGCGACGCGAAGGAGCTCCGCTCGCTCACGGATCTCACCGGCGCCGGCGCGCTCGACGTGGTGCTGCGCGCCGACGACGGCCGGCTCGAGATCTGGAGGGTCGAGTCCCGAGGCTCGCTCCAGATCGACGTGGACATGGAGGTCGTGCCGACCGCGGCGAGCGACCTCGACGGCGACGGGCGCCTCGACCTCGGCGGGAGCGTGCTCGTGCGCGAGGGGGAGGCGCTGCGACCGGACCTGGCGGACGTGGCGACCTTCGACGGCACGCGCTTCTCGAACCGGACCGACGCGGCGCGCGCCTGGCACGCGGGCGAGCGCGTCCGCCGCGAGCCCAAGGCCGACGCGAAGAAGGAGGAGCGGGCGCGCGCCGCGCTGGAGGTCGCGTGGCACGCGATCCTCGCCGGCGACGACCGCGACCGCGCCATCGCAGAGCTCGAGAAGACCAAGCCACCCGAGGCCCTCCGGGGCGCGTTCGACGCCTACGCGGCGAGGATCAAGCGCATCGAGAGGTGACGAGCGCCCGTCACTGCACGCACAGACCGAGCCCCGGCGTGACCGGGAAGATGGGCGCGTTGTTGATGTCGAGCTTCCGGCACGTGCCCGGCGAGCAGTCGGAGTCGGCGCAGCAGAACTTGCCGCACTGAGCGAAGCAGGAGAGGCCCGCCTTGCAGTAGCCGAGGCCGTCGTTGCACGGCTGGCAGACCTCGTGGATGTTCACGGGCGGGTTGCCGTTCGGGTAGCACTTGTAGCCGATCTGGTCGGTGGTCCCGGGCGTGTTCTGCCGGTCGCACACCTCGCCTGCGGCCGCGTTGCAGCCCTCGTTCGTGACGGGATTGCACTGGTTCGCGCCACCGACCGCGACGCACGCGCCGTTCGAAGGAGAGGTGGAGGGCGGCGCGCACTCGAAGTTGTAGTCGGACTGCTGGGGCGGATAGCACTCCATCACGCAGCAGGACTTCGCGCACGCGATGACGCTGTCGGCGCCCGCGTCGCCGTTCGCCGCCTGGGTCGCCGCGCAGCAGTTGGCGGCCATGCAGGGTCCGCAGATCGGATCGAAGTTCGTCGTCTTGCAGACGTCCTCCGTGCCGCCGCCCCCGGTGCCGCACATCATCCCCGTGCCGGTGGAGGTGCCGGTCGTGGCGGAGCCGGTGCCGGCGCTCGTGGTGCTGCTCGACGAGGTGGTCCCGTCGGAGCCGCCACAAGCCGTCGCCGCGCCTCCGAGGGCGACGGCCCCGAGCGCGAAGAGGCTGACGGCGAGCGCGGAGGACGGGAACATCACACTGAGTTTCATGAGCACCTCGAAGTTCGTTGCAATCGCGTCTTGTCTTGGAGTCTTCGCCGGTCTCGCAGGCACCGCTCTCGTCGGGGCGCCGTCACGCCCCGGTCCCCGTGCTGGTGCCGGCCGCCGAGCTCGTCGAGGCGCCGCCCGCACCCCCCGCCCCTCCCCCGCCCGCGCCGCTCGAAGTCGAAGAGGCCGACGAAGTGGAAGTGGAAGTGGAGCTCGTGGTCGTGGTCGTCGTGTCGGCGCAGAGCCCGAGCCCGGACGCGAAGTAGAGGACGTTGGTCACGCAGGTTCCCCCTCCGCAGTCCGCGTCGGTGCAGCAGTAGCGAAAGCACGCCGCCGGCCCAGCGGTCGTGTTCGCGCACGTGAGGCCCGCGGAGCAGAACATGTTCGACATGCCGCACCCGCCGCAGAGCGGCTCTACGTTGCTACCTGGGTAGCAAGTGTAACCCCATTGCGCGTAGTCGCAGACCTCGCCGTTCGAACAACCGGCGTTCGTCACCGGGTTGCAGTCGATGCCGTTGCCGAGGGTCACGCACGCCCCGTTCGACGGGGCGACCGCGGGCGCCGCACACGCCGGGGTGCCGGGGATCGGATCGGGGATGCACACCGAGCAGCTCGTCATGATGCAGGTGCCGAGCGCCTGCGTGAGCCCCATCATCGCGTCGGCGTCCGCGAGCTCCTTGCAGCAGTGGTCTTGGAGACACGTCCCGCACGCACCGGGGAACTTCGACGCGTCGCAGGTGAGCGTGCCCGAGCTCGACGAGGCGACCGACGAGGACCCGCTCGACGACGCGCTCACGCTCGACGAGGCGCTCGCCGTCGTCCCGGCCGCGCCGCTGCCGCCCGTATCGCCGCACGCGAAGGGCAGCGCGGCGCTCACGACGATGGCGGCTCCGATGAGGACGCGGCGATGGGACACGGGGACCTCGGGGCTCGGGCACGTCTCCGCCTGCGACGCGGCAGGACGAAGATGAAGGACCCTTCGAGGAGTATCCGAAACGAGCGGGACCACTCAAGCGCCTTCGCGCTTCCGGGCGTCCGGCGATCGGCTCAGTTGGTGACCGAGGGCGCGCTGACGCCCGGCATCGGGAACGCCTGACCGAACGTGAACACGACGTCGCCGGGGAAAGGCCGCACGCGGTCGATGCCGATCTCCGGCGCCTTCGAGAGCGGCAGCCCCCAGTCGAGCCGGAACGCCGAGCGATCGAGCTGCGGAAA
The DNA here is from genome assembly GCA_964467935.1 of uncultured Polyangiaceae bacterium. GTDB lineage: Bacteria > Myxococcota_A > Polyangia > Polyangiales > Polyangiaceae > CAYYKK01. Next base: position 856 of record CAYYKK010000074.1, on the reverse strand, counting down.
GAGCACGCGCAGACCGATGCCGATCGAGTGCTTCAGATCGGGGAACTTGCCGTGGTCGAACGTCGCGCCCGTGTCGTAGAAGAGGACCGCCCCGGTTTGGATCGTCCAGAGCTCGAGCGCGCGCGTCCGGAACTCGACGTTGTTCGCGAAGAAGTCCTCGCCGATGAACGCGCCGCTCGGGTAGCCGCGCAAGCGCCCGCCCCCGCCGAGCGAGGTGCGCGCGTTCAAGAAGTTCGCCGGTCGATCGAGCACGACGCCGTCGACGACGAGCCGACCGATCACGAATTTCGGCGAGACGAGGCGGAGGCCCCCCTCGATGGAGGCGTCGTAGACCTTGTGCGTGCCGGCCTCGACCGTGGCCTGGGCGTACGCGCGCGCGAGACCGTCGCCGAGCCGGACGGTGTAGGCGGCGCCCGCGGAGCCGCCGAGGTAGGTGCGCGACGACCCGAGCGCCTCGGTGACCGGATAGACCTTCACGAACACGTCGTGGCCGACGCGATAGTCCTCCTGGAGGCCGAGCGTGTTGAGGTCCAGCACGCTCATGAAGCGCGTCGAGTACGTCTGGTACTCGAGGAACGGGTAGATGCGCGTGTCGCTCACGGGCATCACCTGCGCCTCGAAATCCGCGAGCGCGCGTGGGTCGACGCCCGCCACCACCGGCGGGCGGTACGCGGCGCGACGCGCCTCCACGCCCGTCGAGAAGTCGTGCTTGATGCTCGAGCCGAACGAGCGCGTCACGAAGTACTCCGCCGCGATGTCGTCGGTCCGGTACTCGTAAGGGATGGCGTCCTTCGCCGGCGTCAGCTTCGAGTCGAACGTGCGCTCGGTGATGCCGATGAAGCTGCGCGAGACGTCG
>CAYYKK010000073.1:1153-27012 GCA_964467935.1 uncultured Polyangiaceae bacterium | reverse complement strand
TGCCGTAGTGCGCCAGCTGCAGCCCGGCGATGGAGCCGAAGGCGAGCTTCGATTGCACCGTGTTCGGTCTCGTGTGCGACGCGACGAGCGCCGACGCGACCCTCCGTGGCTGCTTCGGCGCGACCGGCAAGTCGACTTGCAGCGCCGCGTCCCTCGGGAGCCAGACGTGCTTCGGATCGCGCCAGCGCACGTGCAGCGGCATCGTCCAGGCCGAGGTCGACTGCGCAGCGCTCGGCGAGACGTGCGTCGCGGACGCCGGCACCCCCGGGCCCGCGCGCTGCAAGCGGTCCGACGCGGCGTGCTCGCCTTACGACGCGACGAGCAACGTGTGCAGCGGTTCGGCCATCTCGCTCTGCCTCGACGGTCAGACGAGCACCGTGGACTGCGCCGCGATCGGCCTCTCTTGTGTCCCCGGCAGCGGGGCCACCACCTCCCACTGCGGATGAAGGCGCCCCGTTCGAATCCTGCTTTACCTCGACCGCCGCGCGCGTGTCCCTCACCACGGAGACGTCGATGATGTGCCCTTCGCTCCCGAAGATCGTGCTCGCCGGGGTCCTCTTCTCGGCCGTCGGATGTGGGCTGAAGGGGGAGGACCTCTCGGTCGAAGGGCAGGCGATCGTCAGCGACGCGACCGAGTCCGACGTGACGATCGGCATCGCGACGGCGCTCTCGGCCGTGCCGTCCCTCCCGCTCTCGGGAGCCCAGATGACGCTGTCGGCCGCGGTCGCTTCCCAAGCCGACGTCGCGAAGTACGCGCAACCGGCCGGTTGCCTCACGACGAGCGTCGCCGGGAACGTCGTCACCTACACGTTCGACCACTGCACCGGGCCTTGGGGGCTCGTGAAGGTCACCGGGCAGGAGACCGCGACGTTCTCTCCGGGGGACGCCGGCGCCGTGGTGGTCGATCTCGCGAGCCAGAGCCTCGAAGCCGACGGCATCCCGATCGAGCACGACGCGCACGTGACCATCTCCTTTCAGGCGGGCGTTCGCCAAGTGACTTGGCTCGGCAGCTACGCCGGGACGACGGCGAAGGGGCGCAAGGTGAAGCACAGCTCCGATCTGACGCTGCTCGCGGACGCGAACCAGTGCTTCACCCTCAAGGGCACGACCGACACGACCATCGGCCTCCGAGGCCTCTCGGTGCAGTACGAAGGTCTCGAGCGGTGCGGCGCGCGCACCTCGTGCCCGACGGGGACCGTGGTCGCCACGGGCAAGCTGAGCCGCATGCGCGTGACGCTCACCTTCGACGGCACGACCGAGGGGCTCGCCACCGGCCAGCTCGGCGGCGAGAAGAGCTTCCCCATCGACTGCACCCCGCAGAAGCCATGATCGGCGACGAAGACGAGTCCTTGGTGCAGCGCATCGTCTCGGGGGAGGCCTCCGCGCGCGACGAGCTCGCGCGCAAGCACTTGCCGATCCTCTCGCGGCTCGTGAGGCGCTACGTGGCCGCGCAGGACGCCGACGACGTCGCGCAGCGATCGATGATGCGCGCGCTCGACAAGATCCAGTCCTTCCGCGGCGAGTCGAGCTTTCGTTCGTGGGTGCATCGCATCGCCGTGAACACGGCGCTGAACCACGTCCGCGACGAGAAGCGGACGCGCGGGAGCGAGATCGACGAGGCCGATCTCATCACCAACACCCTCGGGACGCAGCGCCTCGTGGCGAGAGAGGCGAAGGCGCGCTTGCTCGGCTTCGTCGCGGAGCTGCCCGACAAGCAGCGACGGAGCGTCGAGCTGCGGCTCTTTCGAGACTTGAGCTTCGCCGAGGTCGCGGTCGAGCTCGGGACCAGCGAGGACTCGGCGAAGATGAACTTCCACCACGCGATGAAGCGGCTTCGATCGCTGCTCGAGGGCGAAGGCCCGGCGCGGTAGTCGGACGGCGACGCGCTCAATCCACGTCGAGCGGCTCGTCGTCGTCGCCGAGGCCGAGCATCTCGAGGATGCCGCGCACCTCCGTGGCCGCTTCGAACTCGGGGTTGGTCGACAGGAACCCCTCGAGGCTGCGGCGGGCCTCGACGCGCTTGCCTCGAGAGGCCAACGCGAGGCCGAGCGCGTGCATCGCCTCGCCGTCCTTCGGGAAGTAGGAGAGCGCGTGGCGTGCTTCTCGCTCCGCTTCGTCGAGGTCACGCAGCCGCCGCAGCACGTGCGAGAGCGAGACGCGCGCTCCGAGGTACGTGGGGGAGATGATCACCGCCGCCTTGAACGCGTCGCGCGCAGGCTCGAGCTTGTCGAGCTCCCAGAGGGTGTTGCCCAGCAAGTTGAAGGCGTAGGGGTTGTGCGGATCGTCGTCGAGCACGCGCTTCAGCTCGAGCAGCGCGCCCTCCCGGTCGCCCTCCTGGAGCATCTCCGCGGCCTCCTCGACGGCCTCCCAGTGTCGCGCGTCGCGTTCGTCCCGCGTACCCTCCCGAGGGGGCGTCTTGTCTCGCATGACGCGGCAGTGTAGTCGAAGCTCCGATCTGCGCGACAACCTCCGAGCCTCCGAGCCGTCCCGCCGCGATCGCACCGCCTTCCGCGCGTGGACGGTCACGGTGCTGCTCGCCGCCGGCCTGGCGTTCTACCTCCCCGCGCTCCGGGCGACGCGCGGGGTGTGGCCCGCGCCCCTCGACGACGTCTACATCCACTTCGACTTCGCCAAGAGCGCGGCGCTCGGCCACCCATTCGAGTGGATCGTCGGCAACGGCTACTCGTCGGGCGGCACGAGCCTGACGTACCCGCTCGTGCTCGCCGTCGGGTGGGCGGTCGGATTTCGGGGGACGTCGCTGGGCCTCTTCGCGGCGGTCGTCGCGCTCCTCTCGCTCTTCGACGGCGCGCGCTCGCTCTCGACGCTCGTGGGCGAGAGGAGGACTCGGTTCCTCGGCCCCGTCTTGCTCGTCGCGATCCCGCTCGTCGATTGGACGCTCTTCTCGGGGATGGAGGTGGCGTTCGCCCTCGCTTTGATGCTCCGCGCGCTCGCCGCGGCCTCCCTCGCGGTGCGCGATGCGCCTCACCGCCGCGCCCGTCGACAGCTCGCCGCTGGCGTCTACCTCGCGCTCCTCTCGGTGACCCGACCGGAGTGCGCAGCGCTCGCCCTCCCGATGGTCGTCGCGATCGCGCACGGCGCCGGCGCGCTCGGCACCCTCGGCTCGCTCCTGCGCGCGGGCGCTCCGACCGCGGGGCTGCTCGCGCTTCAAGCCGTCGCGAACCTCCACTTCACGGGCGAAGCGTCCGCCGCGGGCGCGCTTCGCAAGCTCATCACCTCGAACCCCTACGCTTCGGGCGCCGACGTCGCCGCGCTCTTCCTCACGAACCTCGTCCGCCTGAGGACCGAGGGGATCGACCTCGCGCTCGGTGGATCGCGCGGGACGTGGCTCGTGATCGCGCTCGCGCTCGTCGGCCTCCTCGATCGACGTCACCGGCGGCTCGTGCTCCCGCTCCTCGTCGGCGCGTCGGGGGCGCTCGCCCTCGTGTGCTTCAACACGACCGCCCCGTTCCAGAACATGCGCTACGTCGTGCCGACGCTCGTGATGCTCCTCGTCGCCGCCTTCGCCGGCCTCGACGTCGTCGCGACGCGGCTCGGCCTCTCGGTCGCAGCGGCCGCGCTCGCGGCCGTCGCCTGGCTCGCCGCGCCCGCGTGGCCGCGCCAGATCGACCACTTCGCGCGCGCCTCACGCAACATCGTCGAGCAGCAGGTCGAGGTCGGTCGCAGGCTCGCGGCGCTCTCGGAGCCTCCGCGGCGTGTGTTCGTCGGCGACGCCGGCGCGATCCCGTACGTCTCCGGGCTCCCCGCGCTCGATGGGCTCGGGCTCGGCGGCTACCGCGGCTTGCCCTTCGCGAGGGCCAGCGTCGCGGGCGGGCCCGCCGTGCTCGAGCTCGTCGAGCGACTGCCGCCGTCCGAGCGCCCAGACGTGCTCGCCGTCTACGACGCGTGGTGGCCCGATCTCGTGCCGCGCTTCGGCCACCGGATGTTCGACGTCCGCATCGACGACAACGTCATCTGCGGGGACGCGACGAAGTCGGTCTACCGCGCCGACTGGTCGCTCCTCGAAGATCGTGGCGCGATCGACGCGCTCGACCGCCTCGACGTCGGGGACCTCGTGGACGAGCGCGATCATCGGCTGGCGATCCCCGGCCCGCACGCGGGGTACGTGATCGGAGCGGTCGCGACCGACGAGCGAGGCCGATCGGTGTTCGACGCGGGGCGCATCGTCGCCGAGGGCGGCGAAGTCCGCTTCGTGCTCGCTGGGCGCTTCGATCGTGGCGCGCACACGCTCGCCCTCGTGGACGACGGTCGCGCCGCGGAGGTGGATCTCGCGACGGATGGGGCGAGCCGCGCGCTCTCGATCCCCGAGATCGCCCCCGGGCGCTTTCGCGCGACGCGCGTCGGCCTCGCCGACCTCGGGCCTGGATCGACCATCGTCGTCTACCCTCGTCGCGGCGTCTTGCGGCTCTTTTCCGTGCTCGTCGAGCGCTGACCCCGAGACGGGCGAACACGCTGCACCGACGAACGCACTCGGCTAGCATGAGGCTCGATCGTGAGCGGGAAGGACGAACAGCGAGGCGAAGCGTCTCCTCCGGAAGGCTCCGCGCGCTGGTCCGAGCTCGTCGAAGCGGCCGAGGGATTGTCGTTCGTCGTCGACGCTTCCGGCCTCGTGCGATGGGCCTCGCGCGGGCTGCTCGAGCTGCTCGGCCAAGGCGTCGAGCGCGTCGTCGGCTTGAGCTTCGTCGAGCTCGTGCACCCGGCCGATCGCGATCGAACGCGCCACGAAGCCGAGCGCATCCTGGCGGGCGGCGAGGCGATTCGCTTCGAGAACCGCTACCGCTGCGCGGACGGGAGCTACCGCTGGCTCAGCTGGTTCCTGCTCGCCGACGCCGGCGCCGCGCTCACCTACGCGTTCGCCATCGACGTCACCGACTCGAAGCGGACCGAGCGCGTCACCGCCGAGGCCAACCTCGCCGGTCGCATCGGCGGCTGGGAGTGGGACATGGCGACCGGCGCCGTCTACGTGACCGAGGAGGCGCACCGTCTCCTCGAGCTGCCCGCTGGCGGGTTCGAGCCCGCGTTCGCGAAGCGGCTCTTGTCCGCCGCGGACCTCGAGCGCTTTCTCCTCCTCGCCGAGCGGGCGGCGCTCGGGCGATCACCGAGCTCGTTCGAGTGCGAGGTCTGCCTGCCCAGCGGCAAGCGCTTCTGGGCGAACATCGTCGCGCGCCCCGTCCTCGAGGCCGAGCAGGTCGCGCGGGTCCTCGGCACGGTCCAGGACGTCACGGAGCAGCGCCGCGATCGCATTCAAGCCGAGGAGGCGCGGGCCGCCACCGAGCGGCTCCTCGCGAACGTGCCCGGCGGATACGCCTTTCGGTGCCGCCTCGACGCCGCGTTCAGCATGGAGTGGATGAGCGCCGGCGCCGAGGAGGTCACGGGGTATCCGGCGGCGGAGTTCTTGTCGGGCGCGACGGAGTACCGTGCGCTCCTCACCCCGGGCGAAGAGAAGCTCATCCGCGCCACGGTGGACGAAGCCTCGGCGACGGGCGGTGACTTCGAGAACGAGCACCTCATCCGCGCGCGGGACGGGAGCTTCCGCTGGGTGCTCTGCCGCGGCCGCTTGCTCGTCGGATCGACGGGGGCGCCGGAGGGGCTCGAGGGCTTCATGCTCGACATCACCGAGCGCCGCGCGATCGAGGACTCGCTCCGTGCCCGCGAGGCCGAGCTCTTCGCAGCGAGCCAGCGCATGTCGCTCCTCATCGAGAACGTCGGCGCCGCGATCATCGAGTTCGACGTCGACGGTCGCGTGCGGTACGTGAACGGGATCGCGGCGCGCCTGGCGGGGATGGATCCCGAAGCCCTCGTCGGACGGGAGCTGGGGGAGCTCGCCACGGTCGACGTCGCCGAGGAGGCCATCGGGAAGATTCGGCTCGCCGTCGAGGGAGGGACGCCGACGCTCGAGGAGCGACCCGCCGAGGTCGGCGGGGTGAGGCGGATCTTCCAGGCGCGCCTCTATCCGCAGATCGATCCGACCGGCGAGCTCGCCACGGCCGTGCTCATCGCGCGCGACGTGACCGAGCAGCGTCGCGCCGAGGCGCAGCTGTTGCTCGCCGATCGCATGGTCTCGATGGGCACGATGGCGGCCGGCGTCGCGCACGAGATCAACAACCCCCTCACGTACATCCTCGGCAACATCTCGTACTCCGTGCAGCAGCTCCGCGAGCTGCGCGAGGCGCTCCCCGCGCACGACGCCACGTTCGAGGACCTCGAGGTCGCGCTCCGCGACGCCGCCAGCGGGGCCGAGCGCGTCGCGGCGATCGTGCGCGATCTGCGGCTCTTCTCTCGCCTCGAAGACGATCCGCCCGGGGCGGTCGATCTCGGACCGGTCCTCGCCAGCGTCGTGCGCATGCTCCGCAACGAGATCGAGCACCGCGCGATCCTCGAGCTCGACGTCGCCGACGCGCCCGCCGTCGCCGGCACCGACGCGCGCCTCGGCCAGGTCTTCACCAACCTCCTCGTCAACGCGCTCCAGGCGCTGCCCGATCGATCTCCGAACGAGAACCTGATCCGGCTCTCTCTCCGCACCGAGGGCCCGGACGCCGACCGCGTCGTCGTCGAGGTGTCCGACAACGGCCCGGGCATCCCGCCGGAGAGTCGCCAGCGAATCTTCGACCCGTTCTTCACCACGAAGCCCGCGGGCCTCGGCACGGGCCTCGGGCTGTCGATCTGCCACGGCATCGTGACCTCGCTCGGCGGCGTGATCGAGGTCGACGACTCGGCGCTCGGCGCGCGCGGCGGGAGCGGGGCCACGTTCCGCGTCAAGCTGCCCCGGGCGCGCGGCGCGTCGTCGTCGGTGGCGCACGAGTCCGAGCTGCCGCCTCGACTCCTGCGCGACAAGCCGCGGGTGTTCCTCGTCGAGGACGATCCGTCCGTGGCGCGGAGCCTCAAGCGCATCCTCGGGCGGAGCTACGACGTCGTCGTGGAGCACGACGGCCAGAGCCTGCTCGCGCGGCTCGCCCGCGGCGAGACCGCCAACGCGCTCGTGTGCGATCTGATGATGCCCGGGATGGATGGGCCCGATCTCTTCTCGCAAATCGAGAGCCTCGCGCCCGATCTCGCCGCGCACTGCGGGTTCATCTCGGGCGGGGCCTTCACCGAGCGCACCATCGACTTCGTCCGCCAGCTGCCCCCCGATCGCCTGCTCCCGAAGCCGTTCAGCTCCTCCAGCCTCCGCGCGTTCTTGGCGCGCCTGCTGCGCTGACGCGCCGTCGACGCCGGAAGCTCGCCTTTGTCGCGGCAGGCGATATGCTCGACGGAGGTCCATGTTCGACGGGCTCTTGCGATCGGTCAGGGTGAGCGTGCGTGAGGCCACCGCCTTCGCGAAGCAGGCGACCTTGCTCCACCACGACACGGGCGCTCCCGTCGTCCCCCGTGAGGTGTCGGAGGGCGAGCACGTCGTCGTCGTGCTCCACGGCCTCTTCGCCTCTGCCGGCGTGCTCCGCCCGCTCAGGGCCCACCTCGAGCGGCGCCCCGGCCTCCACACCGCGACCCTGTCCTACGCCCCGGGCCGCACCGGTCGAGAGGTCGCTCACGCGCTCGAGTCGCTGCTCGACGCGCTCCCCGCCCACGCCACGATTCACCTCTGCGGTCACAGCTTCGGCGGCGTCGTGGCGAGGTACGTCGCGGTCCGTCGAAGCGATCCGCGCGTCGTCCAGACGATCGCGCTCGCGAGCCCGTTCGGCGGCATCCGTGGCGCCACGCTCCTCGGCCTCGGCGGGGTGCGCGATCTCGAGCCCGAGAGCGAGCTCTTGCGCGCTGTCCGATTGACGCGACCTCGCGCGCCGATCCCGCATCTGTCGATCATCGCGGGCAGCGACGTGCTCGTCAGCTCGCCCGTCGCCCACGCGTTGCCGGACGGCGACCTGGTGGTGCTCCCCGAGCGAGGCCACAACACGCTGCTCTTCGACCCGGAGTGCATCTCGCTGGTGACCGAGCGCGTCCTCGCGGCGGGCCCCGCGGCCGACCGTGGGGGCTGAGCGCGCGGGAGCGCAGCACAACCGTTTCTCACCCGCCCGTCGCTGTGCTACCCACGCGGCGTGGCTCGACCGCTCGTCCTCGCCGTGTCGCTCACCGCGGCCTCCCTCGTGGGGCTCGCCACGCGCGAGGCGCACGCCGAAGCCACGGCCTGGGCGAGCTTCAGCGCCGGCGCCGTCGGCTTCAAGCAGGCGACCAACTCGTTCGCGCTGAAGAGCACGCTGACCATCGACGGCGGCGTCGGCACGAGCCCGACGAAGCCCTTCATCTTCGGCGGCCTCTTCCGCGTCTCGCCCATCATCGGCGCGGGCACCGACCTGTCGCTCTCTCTGCGCGGCGCGATGCGCTCGTTCCAGACCGGGCCCTTCGGCATCGCCGTCGACGCAGGCGCCTACCTGCGCACGTTCGGCCCCGATCACGTCGGCAGCCCGGCGCCGTGGGCGCTGCCGACCGTCGGCTTCGTCGGAGGCGTCGTGCTCGGAGGCCCTCTCGGCACGCAGCTGTCGCTGATGGGGAGCGGCGGTCAGCACAGCTCGTTCGGCGTGTCGGCGTCGCTCGGCATCGACTTCCTGCGCCTCACGCGCTACCGGCAATCGCTCCTCGACAGGGGGCCGAACCCCGGCTCGCCGGGCGTCGTGCACACCGCCGGCGCGGCCGGCTTCCAGGCGGCGACCGATCCGATTCGCGCGACCCGCTGATGACCGTCCGGGCCTGTACGTTCGACTTCGGACAGACGCTCGCGACCCTCGACACGACGCTGCTCTCCGAGAAGCTCGCGCGCGTCGGCCTCGACGCCTCACCGGCCTCGCTCGTCGCCGAGCTCGGCGCCGCGTGGTCTGCCTACGACGACGCGATCCGCGCCGGCGTGAGCGGCCACCCGTGGAAGGTCTTCATGCACGTGCTCTTGTCCCGAAGCACGAGCGGGGAGGGGAGTCGTCCGGAGCTCGCTCGCGCGGTCGACTGGCTCTGGGAGGAGCAGCCTCGGCAGAACCTCTGGCGTCAGCCGATCCCCGGCATGATGGAGCTCTGCCAAGATATCGCGCAGGCGAACATCCCGCTCGGCGTCCTCTCCAACTCGGAGGGGAAGCTCCGAGAGCTCATCGCCGAGATGGGCTTGTCCGAGCTGCTGCGCGTCGTGGCGGACAGCGGCGTGCTCGGGATCGAGAAGCCGGACCCGCGCATTTTTCATTGGATCGCGCGCGAGCTCGGCACCGATCTCGACGCCATCGTCCACGTGGGCGATTCACTCCGCGCCGACGTGGAAGGCGCGGTCTCGGTGGGGATGCACGCCATTTGGTTCTCGCCCGACGGCGGCGCGGGGCGGGCCGATCCGTCGCTCGTGACGCGCCCGGACCGCGTCCGCATCTGTCGCGACGCGAGCGAGGTGCGCGCCGCGCTCCAGGACCTCGGCCTCGCGATAGGAGGCGCCCCCCCGGCGCCCCGAGCGCGGCTCAGTGGTCCAGGCTCTTGACCAGATCGCCGTAGGCGCCCGACTCGAGGAGCTCGTCGAGCTCCTTCGGATCGCTCGCCTCGATGACGACCATCCACGCCGCGTAGCAGTCGCCGTTGACGAGCTCGGGCTTGTTCTCGAGGTCCTTGTTGATCTTCTTGATCTTGCCCGCGACCGGCGAGAAGAGATCGCTCAGCGTCTTCACGCTCTCGATCGTCCCGAAGGCGCCGCCCTTCGCGACCGAGTCGCCCTCCTTCACGTCGAGGTTCACGAGCGTGATGTCGCCGAGCTGCTCGACGGCGTAGGCGGTGATGCCCACCTCCACGTCGGCGCCGGTCGCCTTCGCCCACTCGTGATCCTTCGTGTATCGCCGGTCCGTCTTCACGTCGATCGCCATCGAAATCCTCCCGATCTCTCTTCTCTTCGGTCCACCGCCCTCGCGTGACGCGCGTGTCGGCGCGCTCGACGGGGCGCTCGGCGGCCTCTCACGTCGACCGCTTGTAGAAAGGCGTCTTGACTACGACTGCATCTGCGTTGCGACCACGACAGTCGACGACGAGCTTGCTGCCGATCGCCGAGAGCGCCGCTGGCACGTAGCCGAGGCCGATGTTCTTGCCGACCGTCGGGCCGGGGCTGCCGCTCGTGCAGGTGCCGACGTTGTTGCCGGCGCCATCGAGCAGCGGGTAGCCGTGCCGAGCGATCCCGCGCCCCGTCACCTCGAAGCCGACCAGCCTCCGCGGCAGACCCTCGGCCTTGATCGCGACCAGCGCGGCCTTGCCGAGGAAGTCGGGCTTGTCGAGCTTGACGACCCAACCGAGCCCCGCCTCGAGCGGGTTCGTCGTCTCGTCGATGTCGTTGCCGTAGAGCGAGAGGCGCGCCTCGAGGCGAAGCGTGTCACGCGCGCCGAGCCCCGCCGGCGCGATCCCGAGCGACTCGCCGGCCGTCATCAGCGCGCGCCAGAGCGGCGCGGCGCCCTCGTTCGCGCAGAAGATCTCGAGGCCGTCCTCCCCCGTGTAGCCGGTGCGCGACGCGCGGCAGCGCACTCCGCCGATCTCCGCGTCCTTGAAATGAAAAGACTTGAGATCCGAGAGCCCGACTCCGCCGGCCCGCTCGGCGATCGCGACCGCCTTGGGCCCCTGCAGCGCGAGCAGCGACGTCCGATCCGAGGCGTCCTCGAACGAGCATCGCCCCGACGCGTGCTTCGTGAAGTGCGCCACGATCTTCTCGCGGTTCGAGGCGTTGCAGACCACCAGCCAGTCGTCGGCCTTCACGCGGTACACGATGAGATCGTCGAGGATGGTGCCGCGCTCGTTGCACGCGCAGGTGTAGAGCGCCTGACCGTCCACCAGCTTCGCCGCGTCGTTCGTGATGAGCGAGTCGACGACGGCGCCTGCACCCGGGCCCTTCAGCTCGAGCTCGCCCATGTGCGACACGTCGAAGAGGCCCGCCGCGTTGCGCACGGTCTTGTGCTCCTCGACGAGCCCCTTGTACTGCACCGGCAGCTCGAAACCGGCGAAGGGGACCATGCGGCCAGCGGCCTTGACGTGCTCTTCGTAGAGGGGCGTTCGTCGGAGTTCGGTCGGTTCGCTCACGCCGCGATTCGTACCAAGGTTGCGCGCGGATGTCGACGCAACCTACCGGTAGTTCGAGCCGAGTCGCGGCGACACCGACAGGGTGGTGTGGTCTCCCTCCCGGTGCACGACGATGCGGAGCGGTCCCCGAGACGGACCCCGCGGCTCCTTCACGACCGCGCCGAAGAAGCTCGTCTCGTTCGGGCCCACCGTCGGCGTGGCGTTCACCCGCTGCCGTACGTAGTTCGCGACGTCCTCGAGCGAGGCGCCCCCGACCGCCCTCGCCGAGTCGCCCACGCGGTAGGTGATCACCATGCCGTCCGGGAGCGGAAAGCCGGCGACGACCTCCTTACCCTCGACGAGCTCGCCGCGGCCGAGCTGATCCACGCTCGAGGAGGGCGCCGGCGCGGCGTTGCGATCGCACGCCCCCGCCGACGCGCCGAGCAGGACCCAGACGAGCGCCGCGGCGCACGCCCCGCGTCGTCGCGTCGGGGCGCGGTCGTCGGGCGTGCCCCTCGGGTGTTTCTCCCTCAGCACCGGGCGTCGCGCGAACGTCGGCTCACTCCGAGACGGTCGCCCACGAGTGGATCTTCAAGAGCGCCTTCGGCGTCTTCACCTGCACGTGGAGGTTGTTCGTCGTCGCGCTGCCTTGGTTGCTCCAGTTCGTGACGCCGCTCGTCGACGACCCGCCGTTGAAGCTGATCTGGTACTGCGCCGTCGTCGTCTTGGTCTGCGTCGAGTAGTTGCCGGCGAGCCACGAGTCGGCGCCGCTGTTGCTCGTGTTGGTCGCGAAGCAACCCGGCACGCGCGTCAGCTGAGCGCCGAAGATGACCGAGCCGCCGACGGGGACCGACTTGCCGTCAGGCGTTCCGTCGCCGTTGAGGTCGACGCCCGCCGCAGCACCCGTCAGGTAGTCGATGCCCCAGATCTTCGCCGTGCCCGCGCCGCAGCCGGCGATGATCGGCGCGTACGTCGTGAAGTAGAGGGTGGAGTCGAAGAGCTGGATCGGACCCGACACGCGCTCGCCGTCGTTGAAGGGTTCGCGCCCGAGCTCGGTCGCGGCGAAGGCGCCCGCCGCGAAGTCGTCGCGGAAGCGGACGAGGTAGTTCTTCACGCCGGGCTGCGGCGTGTCGAACGCGCTCTGCTGGCCGGTGGCGTAGACGAGGATCGCGGCGCCCGTGACCGGATCAGCCGACACGACCGGCGAGACGACGACCGGTTGCCGCTCGGAGTCGATCGAGAACGTGTCGAGCGCCATGTCGATCTTCCAGTTGTTCGGATTGGTGTCGGAGAGATCGATGCGCCAGATGCGCCCGCCGGCGTCGCCGACGTAGGCGCGACGCGCGTTCACGCCCGGCGTCCCCGGGAACACCACCGGCGTGCCGCTCATCGGGGCGAGCAGCGGGTTCGCCGCGTCGCGGCGCGCCGGGCCGACCGCCGGCACGAGCACGCTCGGGTCGAGCGTGTCGATGTCGACGGGCGTGTTGATCGCGCCGCCCTCGAAGCGCTTCAGGATCTCGCCCGTGTCGAGACGGACGATGGTCACGCTGCGCGCGGCGATCGGATCGGTCGCGGACCACAGCCCGCCGCTCGGCGCGGGTCCCGAGCCACCCGCGAGGATGGCGATGCCGACCTGATCGACCGAGACGCCGTTCTGAATCCCGACGGTCGCGATCGCCGCGGCGGGCGTGTTCGAGCCGAAGAGGTCGGCGCGGTCGTTTCCGCCCGACTTGAGCTGCCAGAGGAACTTCGGCTTCGTCGGATCCGTGATGTCGAGCGCGTAGTAGAAGCCGCCGAGCGAGGACGCTCCGCCGCTCCCGATGAGCACGGTGCTCCACGCTCCGCCGCCCGAGATCGCCGTCGCGGCGTCGCGGAACTGCAGCACGTCCGCCGAGACGATGGGCCCGTCGAGGAAGACCGTCTGCACCCCGATGCTCGGATACAGCTTCGGCAGCACGGCCGGCGGGATGAACGACCAGAGCTCGTTCGTCGTCAGCGATTTCACCGACAAGAGGTTCGTCGTCGGGTAGGCGTAGTCGCTCGTGCCGCTGTTGTTCGCGGTGATGAACGCGTGGAGCTGGCCGTCCGTCGTTTGCCCGTAGGTCACCGTCGGACGCGTGGCCTGACCCGTCGGGTTCGCGGGCGTGCTCGCCTTCTGCGAGAAGAGTCCGCGGTACGCCTCGTCGCGGACGTAGTCGAGCGGCGGTCCCACCATGATCGGGCTCGAGTGGTAGAAGCCGCCGAGCAGCGCCCTGCCGCCCGTCGTGTGGTCGATCCGGTCGGTGCTCCTTCCATTCCACGACGTGAGCCAGCGGAGCGTACGTCGCGCACAGCGGTCGATGTCCGAGGCGCCCACGAGCTTGTTGCAGACCTTCAGGTCGTTGCTGAAGAAGTTCTGCGACGCGCCGCCGCCGATGAGGCCGAGGTCCGGCCCGTAGATCTTCGCCGATCCGCCGTTGGTCGTGATCGTCGCGCTGTCCGTGAAGAGCGGCGCCTTCATCACCGTCCCCGTGTCGCCGAGCCCGTCCTTCAAGTCGGGCTTCGAGATGCAGCCGCCCGCGACGCAGGGGCGGAGCGTGTCGCTCGCGGTGTAGCCGCTCGTCGTGTTCGTGTAGTCGATGAGGTTCAGCAGCAGCTTGCGCTGGTTGCGGTTCGTGATCGAGTTCAGGTTCTTCGCGTAGTCGTCGCCCTTCGCCGCGTTGATGCTCGCGCCGCGCGGCGTGTTGCCGGTCGCGTCGCAGGTCAGGCGGCGACGCTCGAGCGTGCCGATCCAAGGCTCACCCGTCGTGGACCCCGAGGAGTCGAGCGGCACCTTGAGCGTCGAGAGCACCTCGAACGCCGACGGCACCGCGGGGTTCAGGTTCACGATCTCCGTCGGGTTGTCCGTCGTTCCGCCGAGCAGGATGTTCGGTGCCGCGACGGCCTCGGCCGGGATGGTCTGTCCGGTCGGCGGCAGGTTCACGCCCGCGGCGATCGTGCTGAGCGCGTCCTTGAGCCCGGAGATGTCGCTGATGATGTAGAGCGGGCCCGGCTGGCTCGCCGGCACCTCGGGCAGCACGAGGTTCATCAGGTTGCAGCACTGCGTGAGCTCGGCGTACCCGGGATAGGCCGGGTTGCAGATGCCCGGGCCGCCGCCCGAGCCGTTCGCGTACCCCCACCAGTGCCAGCCCTCGTCGTCGTAGTCGTCGCTGTTCAAGCTCGTGCACGATCGCCACCCGCCGAAACCAGGATAGGCGCTCCAGATGGAGCCCTGCGGCGCCCACGGGAAGGTCACGGTCGTGTCCACGACGCCGACGACGGTGACCGGGATGCCATCGCTGTTCTTCAGCTGATTCACGATGGTCGGCCCGTCTTGGTACGGGCAGGTGTCGGCGGCGGCGGGCGCGGTGTTCAGATACCCTTCGGTCTGCGTCGCCGTGCACGGCTGGCCGCCCGAGCCGTAGACCCACGTGGGCGAAGCGAGGCCGCCGTCGTTGGCCGCGCCGCCGCGCATCTCCCCGCCGAAGTCACCCGGCGAGACGAGGATGATGCTCTTGCTGCCGCAGCCGGCGGGGGGGGTCTGCTCGAACGCGGTGCCGGCAGAGTCGGTGCCGTCGATGGTCCGGCCCGTGTCGCTGACCATGAAGTCGCGCGCGTCCTTCAACATGGCCGCGACGGGCGTGTAGTTGCCGATCGAGCCGTCGCCGGGGGCCGCGTCGTTGTAGACGGGATTGAACGCGAGGATGACCTTCTGGATGTGGTCGTTCTGCTGCGCGACCTGCGTCGGCGTCGAAGCGTTCGCGCCGAACCCCATGAGGCGACCCGCGTCGGCAGGTGCGCTGTCGTTGCGCCCGCCGACCTCCCACGCGACGGTGGCCGGCGAGGCCGGCGTCGTCATGTCGGGGTAGCGGCCGTTCGCCGCGCCGCCGAGAAAGTAGCTGTATCCGCCCGTCGCGTCCGTAGCGGGGTCGCGGTTCGCGTCCGAGATCATGAGGCCGAAGCGAATGCTCGACGAGAACAGATCGAGCAGACCGTCCTGGTCTTGATCCCACGAGTGGTTGTTACCGTTGCAACCCGGTCCCTGCGGCGCCAGCGGCTGCTTGTTGCCCACGCGGAGCCAGCCTTGCGGCGCCGAGATCAAGACGCCGCCGGTGCTCTGCCACGTGCACTTGTCCGACCAGAGCACGTTCGGGTGCGTCGCGTCGTCGCCGCCCTTGCACTTGTACTGGTTGATCTTGCCGGTGAGCGCCTCGACGACCATTGCCCAGCGGGTCTTGTCGGGGTCGCTGCACTCCGTCCCGTCGGGCTGGCGCGCCATGTTGCCGGAGCCGTCGACGACCAGCATCACGCGCGGGAGCTCCTGCGCGCTCGCCGAGCGCGGCAGCGACGCGAAGGTCGCGACGAAGGCACCCGCCGTGAGGGCGGAGCCGGAGACGAGCGCGAGCGCGGAGGTGAGGAGTCGGTTCGGGGATCGCATGGTGACCTCGGAGTGCTCGGGAGCTGGGTCGTGGCAGTCGCCCATCGGGCGCGAGTCGTGGAGACGCCCGATGGGCGCCGCGAAGAGAGAGGACGGTCAGATCCCGTCGGGCAACGGGCCGACGGTCAGCTGTGCGCGGAGATCCTGCCGGCTGACCTTGTAGTTGGAGGCGACGCCGTTCGCGGTCGGCAGGACGAGACCCGTGGCCGACAGCGTGACCGTGTAGAACTTCATGTTGACGTCGCTGTTCGACGCGTAGCCGGAGACCGGAAAGTCCCACGAGTCCTTGTCGGTGAGCTCGACCTTGAAGTCGGTCTTGAGGCCGCTCGCCAGGGTCGTGTTGTCGATCACGGACGCGATCGCGCCGCCGGTCTGCCCGCTGACGGCCGCATCGGTCGCCTTCTGGTTGAAGGCGTAGCAGCCGCCCGTGTCGATGGGCGAGCCGGTGAACTTCCCAGTCGCCGGATCGTACGCACCGGTCACCTGGTTGTTGCAGCCCGCGTTCGCGCCGGCGATGAGCCCGGCCTGCGTCATCGCGCCGAGGTAAGCCTGGGGGTCGTTCGCCACCTGCGCGATCGCCGTCTGCATGCCGAGATCCGCGACGTAGCGCGTCTGCTCGGCCTGACGGAAGCGACCAGCCATGTCGACGTCCGTGCTCGCGGAGCGCGCAGCGAAGAGCGCGACGCCCGTCAGCGACATGATGACGAGCACCACGATGAGGAGCGCCGCGCCACGCTCGTGACGACGCGCGCGCACCCTCACGCGCCATCGCGCGCCCGCCGTGGATTCGCGTCGAGGACCTCCGAGTCGCACCGTCGTGGATGGGTTCATCAGCGTGCTCCCGAGCATCGCAGCGCTCTCCGTCGAAGCCTCGGCCGAACGCCGAGGAGAAGGCCGGGAAGGGGACCCAGCAGAGGGCATCCTCACGGAAGGCATCCTCACCACGTCACACCTGCCAGGTTGGGGAGGTTGACCTCGCGGGTCAGCGTGCGGACGCGGGCGAACCGCGCGTCGTTCTTGGCGAAGCAGCCCGTCGCCACCGGGCACACCGCGTAGCGGCCCATCGGGTTCGGCGACGCCTCCAGCCGATCGGGCACGCGCGCCCGGGTCGACAGCTGCGCGGTCACCGACGCCCAGCGTTGCGTGAGCGGCTTCGTGCCCGGCCAGGGGTCGGGGAGGCCCGTCGCCGGGTCCTTCACGCGCATCGACGAGAGCGGCGGCACCGGGGGGACATTGCGGTAGGTCAGCCCGAACGACAGACCCACGGCATACTCGGCGACGATCTCCGAGTTGATGGGGATGAGCGTGTCGTCGACGTCGGACTTGATCGTGTACTCCGTGCGGATGAGCTCGGTGCGGTCCGCGTCGCCGCCCGCCTTCGCGTTCGGAGCCACGTCCGCGACGGCCGCTCCGGTGATCTTGAACGACGTGAAGGTCGCCGGCGCGGTCACGTTGCCGATCCAGTAGTCGACGATCGAGATCGGGTTGATGAGGCCGCGGCTTCCGCCTGGGCCGCAGAGCTCGGACGAGTCCGGCGTGTTGACCAGCGTCAGCGTGCACGTCGCCGTGGTGCACGCCGTGCCGCCCGTGTTGTCGAGCTGCATGTAGAGCTCACGGCCCGTCCCGTCGACGAGGCGCACCCAGCCGTTCGGCGGAAACACCTGGCCCCAGGTCGGACCGCCGAGATCCATCTCGCGCAAGAACCGCTGGGTCGATCCGCGGTTCATCGAGAGGGTGATGACCTTGCCTTGGATCGTGCGGAACTCGAACTGCTCCGTCGTCGCGAAGTTCCCCGCGATGCGCAGCACGTCCGGCAAGGGGAACCCGGCGTTGTCGGGGAGCGCTGCGGAGTTCGGGACCGGGTAGATGGCGTGCGACGGGCGGTCGGCGTCGCCGTCCTTGTAGAAGTGGATCGCCTGCAGGCGCGCGTAGGCGACGCTGTTGATCGTCGCGGCCGTGCCGCACTGCTTCGCCGTGTCGGCCTGGATGTTGGGGCTCATCTGGTAGCCCGCGCGCGAGATGTCGGCGATGAGCCGGTTCATCCCGAGCGTCGCCGAGAACTGCGCGGTCGAGATGCGCGTCTCTTGGTTGAACGCGTCGAGCGAGCCTTTGGAGAGCATGTACGCGGCGCCGGCGACGGCGATGCCGGCGGCCATCGCGACCATGAGCTCGACGAGCGTGAAGCCGCGTTCGAGCGCGCTGCGTCCACGGCGGTGGGGCTTCTCGTGGGTCACTGGGAGTTCCTCTTCACGGAGCCGGTGAAGTAGATGACGCCGAACTGGTCGGGGTTGGCGGTGAGCGACGCGGTCATCGTCGCGCACTCGGCGTCGATGGTGCGTCCAGCGCGCGCGAACATCGTTCGGACTTCGAAGCGCATCGTGTCGGCGGTCGCCGCCGGGCCGAGCAAGGCGCCGCGGACCTGCGAGCAGTAGATGATGCCCGCCGCCGTCGGCGTGCCGTCGACCGCGCTGCCGCCGCCGCCAGGGATGTCCTGCCACGTCGTCGGGTTCGTCAACGCCATCGTCAAAATCGGGTTCGTCGCCGGGACGGGCGGGTTGACCGTCCACGCGATCGCCTCCGTCTTGCCCTTCTCGAGCCAGCCGCCGGCGACCATGCTCGCGGCGGTGAGGTTGCGCGAGTTCAAGCCGCTCAGCACCGAGGCCTTCTGCAGGGAGATGACGCCCGTGCCGCCGATGGCGAGGATGGCGAGCGCCATCATGACCTCGATCATCGTGTAGCCGAGCGCCCAGCGCGTGCGACGCGCCCGCCGGCGTTTCGTCCTCGTCGAGGAGATCTTCATCGCTGCGTCTTTCATCGGCGCGTCTTTCATCGGCGCGTCTTTCATCGGCGCGTCTTTCATCGGCGCGTCTTTCATCGGCAGGGCCCCGCGACGCCAGGGGTGCAATCGGCGGTACGGACGGTGCCGTTGCCGAACAGCTTGAAGGAACGGACGAGGCCGATTGGCGCTGCCGAGACGATGCGCTGCGCTTGGAACTCGAGCGTTTCGGCGGGGATCCAGGTCGGCGACGCCGCGGGCGTGATGTCGCGGAAGGCGCGTCCGTTCGCCGAGAAGCACACGGACGGCATCACCGTGAGCGGCTTCATCGCTTGGGCACCCGTATCGAAGTAGGTGAAGGCCCAGCTCGTCGCCGGCGCGCCGTCGCTCTTCACGCTGTAGTAGTAGATGACGTTCGAGCCCGTCCCGGTCGCTCCTGCGGCGTCGCCCCACTTCGTCGTCTTGCACTGGGGGTTCGGCACCTGGAAGTTCGGAGCGGGGAGGGCGAACGCTTCGTCCACGGTGAGCGCCGCCGGCGTGTCGGCGGTCGTCAGCCCGCTGTTCACCTTGAACTGCACGCGCACCGCCGTGCCGCGGCCCACGGCTCGCACGCGCGCGCTCCGGAACGCGTTCATCATCTCGCTGACTTCTTTCACCGTGCGCTGATCGCGGACCAGCGACACGATGGAGGGGGACGCGAGCGCGGCGAGGGTGGCGATGAGGCAGACGACGACCATCATCTCGATGAGCGTGAAGCCCCGAGCGAGTCGCCTCGCCGGGCGCCGGCCCGCGCGGGCGCGACCCGACGTCGATCGCCCACCACCCGCGAGCGCCCCGAGGACGAGCCCCTCGAGGACGCTTCCTTCGAGGACGCTTCCTTCGAGGACGCTTCCTTCGAGGATGCCGACGAGCCGTGTCGCCGCCCCTTGGCTCGACGAGCGTGTCTTGGTTTGCGCGCGCGAGATCATCGGGGCCCGACGAGCACGGAGCATGCCACACGCGGCGGACGCGGATTCCGCCGGGACTCGGGGCGTCGCATCCGTGCTCGCTCGAAATGCTTGCGAAGGTGTGAAAAAAAGTCAGGAGCGCTGATCGGCGGTCGAGTGGCCCAAGAGTGGACGTTTCCCCTCAGTGTCGTCTAGCGTGCCGACGTGGAGGCGAAGATGCGGAAGGGTTCGAAGCGCGGTTGGCTCGCGGCGGCGGGCTTCGTGGCGATCATGGCGCCGGCGACGGGAGCACGAGCTGCAGAAAAGATTCTGTTGCTTCAGAAACCGATCTCGCAGTCGTCCGCGGACGCGTTCACCGCGGCGAACACGCTGATGACGCAGCTCGGCTACGACGTGACCACGATCCAGGGCGCGAACGCCGCGGTGCCGGTCAACGTCGCCGACTACGCGCAGGTCTACCTGCTCTCCGACGGGCTCATGAACCTGACGGACGCGTCGATGCTCGTCACGTACGTGCAGAACGGCGGACACCTCTTCGTGAGCGGAGAGAACGATGGCGTCGCGAACCAGCCGGAGAACCTGCTCGTGCAGGATCACATCCTGAAGCCGCTCGTCACGAACTCGTCGAGCTTCGTCGTCGGTCCTCCCTTCGTGACCCCCGGGATTCGCGGGCTCGACGTGCTCGCCGAGCGGAGTGGTTTCTCGACCCATCCCAACACGCTCTCGAAGATCTACGTGTACACGAGCGGCTTCCTCACAGGCGTGCCCGACACGAACGTGTTCCTGAAGGACGGCACGAACGGGGCCGTCGGCGCGGTGTGGCTCCACGACGAGCTCACGCAAGGGACGGGCTGCCTGATGGCCATGACCGACGTCACCTGGTGGGAGGTGCCGAACGAGCCGTCCGCGCCGGTGACGAACGCAGACCTCCTGCTGGTCATCGAGAACATCCACGACACGCTCAAATACTGCGGCGATCACGATCTCGACGGGTTGCTCGACACGGAGGAGGCGGCGCTCGGCACGAACCCCACGAACCCGGACTCCGACGGCGACGGTCTCTGCGACGGGACGATCGCGGTCAACGATCCGTCGATCCCGCAGAAGTGCATCGCGGGTGAGGACGCGAAGGGCGGACAGAAGACGGCCGGTCCGATGATCGACGCGCTGAACCCCGACGACGACGGCGATGGCATCCCGACCGCGACCGAGCTCGCGGACTCGCAGATGTTCTCGTTCACTTCGACCCCGATGCCGTGGCGCAACCTCGACTCCGACGGCGATGGCGTCAGCGACATGATGGAGGGACGCAAGCACTTCAACGCGCAGGGCCTCCCGGACTACCTCGATCCGAACTACCCGACGCCGCAGCCCACGAGCTCGAGCACGAGCAGCGGCACCGGCGCAGGGACCGGTGCGGGCGGTGCGTCGTCGGGGAGCGCCACGGGGAGCGGCGGAGGCGGCGGCAGCGGCTCCGGCAGCGACACCGGCGGCGGATGCAATTGTTTCATCGGCGGACCGAGCACGGCGAGCGGGCAGGCGCTCTTCGGAGCGGTGGCGCTGTTCGGCGCGGCGTACCTGCGCTCGCGGCGTCGTCGCGTCGGCTGAAGCGCGCGAAGGGCGGCCGGGTGCGCGCCGCCTTCGCGAGGTTTGCGTCCGCGCAGCACGGCGGCTAAGCACCCCGCATGAATCGCTGGTGGCTCGTCGCGTTGCCGCTGCTTCTGGGTTGCAAGAGCGACCCGACTCCGACGGGTGAGCCGCCGCGCCGCGGCGCGCCCCCGCCGGCGGCGCCGTCGTCCTCGGCTGCGGCGCAGGGCAAGCACGGCTGCACGCCGGCGACGCTGCCGGACCCGCTCGCGGCGAAGGCGTTTCCGCCGCGCGTCGAGGCGTTCTGTTTGGACGGCACCTCCACGATCTACGGCGGCGACGGCGGCAAGCCCATCCACGACATCTGCGACCCGTTCGACGGCGAGTGCGAGGTGTACTTGGGGTTCGGCGTGGAGCGCGTGGTCGATCTCCGGTACGTCGACGGCGGCGGCACGCGGGCGACCATCGACGTCCACTTCTCGCGCTTCGCGAGCGCGGAGGGGGCGTACGCGATGTTCACGAAGCGGGTGGTCGGCGAGAACGACCCGGCCACCGAGGACAGCCAACGGCCGCTCGAGGCCGGCGCCGCTGCGTCGCTCGGCGTCGGGAACGCCTACGTCTGGCGTGGCCAGTACCTCGCCGAGCTCACCTACACGGACAGCGCCGCGACCGAGCAGACCACCCGCGCCGTCGCCGACAAGCTGCTCCCGGATCTCGCGCGCGCCGTCGGGGAGGCCGTGCCTGGCGACAAAGCGATCCCAGCGGTCGCCGCGCTGCTCCCGGTCGACGACCGCGTGCCGCTCGGCGTCCGCCTCGTGATGGGCGATGTGCTCGGCGTGGAGCGCCTCGGCACCGCCGCCTTCGGTTATCACCGGACGGCCGACGGTCATCGCTATCGCTCGTTCGTCATCGCGCGCGACGAGGCAGGCGCCACCGCCGCGCTCTCGGCGCTCACGAAGGGCGGCAAGGACGTCGCTGGCGTCGGCGACGCGGCGCGCAAGGTCGACGTCGCGGAAGGCAAGCTCTCGCTCGCGTGGGTGTTCGCGCGCAAGGGCGGGCACGTCTTCGGGATCGGCGACGAGTCGCGTGTGCATCGCGCGGGGATGCCGGCGGCCGACGCGGCCAAGATCGATCTCACGGAGGACGAGAAGATCGCGCAGCTGAAGAAGGTGCTTCGCTGACGCCTTGCGGGCGGGCGGCGTCCGCCGCGCTCCGGCGAGTCGGGCGCCCGAAACGCCGCCGCGCTCCGACCCTCGGATGAGAGGGGGGAGCGCGGTGCGATTGCGCGGCCGCCGAAGCGACGTCGCGGCTACTGCGTGCGCAGGATCACGTGGAAGCCGAACTGGGTCTCGACGATCCCGCTGACGTCGCCGACCTTCATGCCCTGCACGGCCTCGACGAACTTCGGGTCGAACGTACCAGGCCGGAACTTGCCCAGGTCGCCGCCGCGCTCCTTCGCGCCCGGCTCGTCCGAGTACTCGCCGACGACCTCCTCGAACTTCGCGCCGCCCTTGATCTTCTTCAGGGCCTCCTCCGCGCGCGCCTTCGCTTCGTCCTTCGTGCGCGTGACGGACGCCGGTGCGCGGGCCGAGCCCTTGTATTGGACGACGAGGTGCTTGGCGCCGTACATCGGCGCGTCCGGCTGCTTCGGCATCTGCATCGGCGTCGGCGGCGTCGAGGGCACGTGAGGCGCGGGCGCGGGAGGTGCGCTCGGCGCCGCCATCTCGGCCGCTGCTTCTTCCTTGTGGAAGAGCGGGCGAAGGACCTTGTTGAACACGCCGAAGAAGCCGAGCACGCCGACGGTCACGAGCACGCCGAGGACGGCGTGCGGCAACCACCAGCTGGGGTCTTCCGGCTCGCCGGCCGGGACCGCGTGGTCGTGGAGCCCCTTGGCCTCCGCAGCCTCGTCTTCGTCCTCGTCTTCGTCCTCGTCCGAGTCTTCCTCGTCGTCGGCGTCTTCCTCGTCGTCGGCGTCTTCCTCGTCGGCGTCTTCCTCGTCGGCGCCGGATTCCTCCTCGTCGCCTTCGTCTTCGTCCTCGCGCTCCTCGTCTTCTTCCTCGTCGACCGGAGCCTTCACGTCGTCCTTTTTCGCCATCGGAGGTACCTGTCCTTGATCGCTCGCCGGGCGCCGACTCGCTCGGCCCACCGCGCCGGCGCTACGTAGCATGGTTGATGGAAAGAAGCAGCGGGGCGGCGAGGGGAGGACCGCCCGCGCGAACGTCAGGTCGAGACGGCCGCGTATCCGCCGAGGACCACGTCGGGGCGATCCTTCGCGTGCGTGGTGAGCGCGATGCGACCGTCTTCGAGCGTGTAGCCGCGCGTGATCAGCGTGTCGCCCGGCCAGACGGGTTTGCGGAACTGGCCCACGAGCTTCGAGAGCTTCTTGGCGTCACCGCCGCACGCGGCGCGGATCACGGCGCGGCCCGCGAAGCCGAAGGTGCAGAGGCCGTGGAGGATGGGGCCTTGCGGAAAGCCGACGCGCTCGGCGAACGCGGGGTCGGCGTGCAGCGGGTTCGTGTCGCCGGAGATGCGGTAGAGCAGCGCCTGCTCCGGGCTCGTCGCCTCCTCGATCATGAAGTCGGGCTCCTTGCCCTTCGGGATCGAGGGGATGTCGGACTCCGGTGGACGAGGGCCGCCGAAGCCGCCGCTGCCGCGATAGATGATCGACCACGTCGTCTCGTAGACCAGCTCCCCGCCGAGCGTCGTGCGCGTCTCGACGATGGCCTGGGCGAACTTCTTGAGGTCGTAGATCACCTCGAGCTTGCCGGTCGTCTCGAGCGTGCCCTTGTCGGGCAACGCGCGGTGGGCGCGGATGGTCTGCGCGCCGTGGACGACCATCGCCATGTCGCCGCCCGTCTTCGCGAGGCAGTCGACCACGGCGGCGAAGGCCGGGACCACCGCGAACGTCGGCAGGACCTGGAGCCCGCCTTCGACGCCCTCGTAGAGGTATGCGAGCTCGTCCTTCTTCGCGCCGACCCCGAGCGCGTACGTGGCGAGGGTCTTCCAGTCGTAGTCGAAACGGCGCGTGGGGCTCGTCTCTCCGACGCTCGAGAGGCTGATGGGCATGGGTTCCTCGATCGAACCCGCCGAGTTTGGCGGATGCGCTGCATCGCTATCTACCCGTGCGACGCGTGTCAACGACGGCCGCTTGCGCCGCGCGCCTCAGAGAGACAGGCGATACGCGAGCGAGATGCCGAGATCGAACACGTCGACGCGACCGGACAGCGAGGCCACGTCGCCGGTGGGGTTGTTCTTCGGCGTGCCCGGGAGAAACCAGTTCATGTAGCGCAGGTGGCCCCCGACCGAGAGGTTCTGGACGAAGATGAACGCGCCCCCGACGCCGGCGCCGATGGCGCCGCCTTCGGTGCCGATGGTCGAGGCCTTCGGACCGACGAACTGGATGCCGGCGGGCGGATTTCGATCGGACTTCACCGTCCACGAGTCGTTCACGCCGACGCCGCCGCCGTTCGCGGTCGCCCAGAACTCCCAGCGGGGTCCTTGCGCGAAGGTGTAGCGGAACATGCCCTCGAACAAGAAGGAGCGGCGGGAGTGGATTCGCTCGAGATCGGCCGCGCCGCGGGCGGTGTCGTGGCGCAGGGTGGTCGCCCAGACGACGCCGGCGCCGACGGCGAAGCGGCCGAACTCGTAAAGGTTGCGGATGCCGAGCGCGAGGCTCACCTCGCCGGTCGAGCACTCGTTGAGCGACGTCGGGCAGACCTTCGCCGCCGGGAGCGCGAGCGTGCCGGCGCTCACCTCGACCATCGTGTACGGGCGACCGCGCTCGCGCGCAGCGACGGCGCGCGTGGCGCCGCGGGAGTCGTCGGCGCGCGCCTGCGTCGTCGCCGTCAAGAGACAAGACGCGATGGCCAGTACAGCGGCGATGCGAGAGAAGCAGCGTCTCACAGCCACGGACGCGACGAGCTCGGGGGCGGTGGAGTGTCGTCGGGGAGAGGGGGCGGCTGCGGGGGAAGCAGCGGCGCGCCCGCGGTCGAAGAGGGGAGGCCCTTGGCGCTCGCGGACGGCGAGGGCGCGGCCGAGGCTCGGGGCTCGGGCCTCGTGGGGCGCGTCGCCGGCTTCGCCGTCGGCTCGGCAGTGATCCCCACGGCCGGGACGATGCACGGGCCTCGGCCTGCTTCGAGCTCGCGCGCGAGCTGCTCGGCGCTGGTGAGGCGCGGCGCGAGCGTCGCCGCGAGCCTCGCGAGGCGGAGCGCGTCGTCGAGCGCGCCCGCGTACTTCCTGCCGAGCGCGTCGCTGACGATCCGCTCGGCGGCCTCCTCGCGGACGGCCAGGAGCCGCGCGTCGTTCGGGAAGCGCGCCAACGCCCGGTCGGTGATGTCCTTCACGTTCTTGCCGGGGGGCGCGTCCCACGCCTTGCGATCCATCGCGTCGCGGGCGGCGTCGACCTCGCGCTCGGCGGCGTCTCCGTCGGCGGCGCTCGAGCTCTTCATGTAGTGCACCGCCGCGAGGACACCGACGGGGACCAACATCAGCGCGGCGACCAGGAGGGCGATGCGTGACGAGCGCGCGCGTCGCTCCTCGCGTCGCGCGATGGAGCTCGGTCCGTCCAAGCGCTCGCCCGGATCGGGGTTCCGATCCTCCTCGAGGGTGTGACCCTGCATCGTGCCGCGGTCGCGCGGCGGATCGGTGAGCGGGAAGCCGGGCATGGTCGGGCCCGGTCGCTCGGATCCCGACCCCGGCACGTGCGTCATCCCGGGGATCGTGTCGTCGGCGGGCGGGCCGCCCTCCTCGGCGAGCACGGTCCGCTGGGGCGCCGCGTCCGCGGGGGCGCCCGGGCTCGAGGCGCGCGGGGAAGGGGGGCGCGAGCTGCCTCGAGCGGAGCTGGGGCGCGGCGTAGGAACGCCCGGATCGTGGGGCCGCGCGTCGGGGCGGCTCTTCGCGGCGAGCCCGCCGATGACGCGCGCCACCTCGTCGGAGAGCTCGTGTTGCTTCGTTCGCTGCTTGGACTCGAGCTTCAGGCTCGCTTGCCCCATCATCGTGTCGAGCGTGAGCCCGGCGCTCCGCGCTGCGGCGACGATCTCGCGCTTGAGCGCGCGCGCGTCTTCGGCGCGCACGGAGGGATCCT
>CAYYKK010000073.1:0-1143 GCA_964467935.1 uncultured Polyangiaceae bacterium | reverse complement strand
CATGATCACCTCGGCGATCGGATCGGGCACGTAGCTCGCCCGCGCGATCTCCTTGAGGTCGGGCGCGGGAGACTGGATTTGTTGCATGAGGAGCGCCATCGGCTGGTCGCCCTCGAACGGCGTGCGGCCGGCCAGGCACTGGTAGAAGATGGTCGCGATCGCGTAGACGTCGGCTTGCGGGCCGACGCGGTGCCCCTCGGCGCCCTCGGGCGAGATGTACTTGGCCGTCCCGAAGATGAGCCCCGCTTGGGTCGAAGCCGCCTCGGCCCAGTCGAGTCGGGCGATGCCGAAGTCGAGGACCTTCACGAAGTCCTGATCCTCGCCGCGGCGGACGAGCATGATGTTCTCGGGCTTGAGGTCGCGATGAACGACGCCGTGCGCGTGGGCCTCGCCCACCGCGTCGCAGAGCTGCAGGACGATGTGGAGCGCGCGCGGCAAGGGTAGGGCGTCGCCGTCTTGGGCGCCGGCCGCGGCCAGGGCGGAGAGGAGCGAGATGCCGTCGAGGTACTCCATGACGAGGTACACCTCGCCGCCGATTCCCTTCCGATCGGCGCGATCGGGGATGGCGCCCGTCATCAGCACTTGGACGACGTTCGGGTGCACGAGGCGGCTCGCGATCTTCGCCTCGCGGTGGAAGCGCGCCACGAGCTCGTGGTTCCGCGCGAGCTCGCGGTGCAGGACCTTCACCGCGACGTCGCGATCGACGCCCGACTGGAAGGCGCGGTAGACGCGGCCCATCGAGCCGATCCCGACCAACGACGTGAGCTTGATTTGGCCTTCGAGCTCGAGCCCGAGATACGGGTCGCTGTCGCTCGAGGGACCCTCGATCGTGCGCGCGCTGGACGTGAGCGGCGTGCCGTCGATCGGGCAGAAGAGCACACCGGGCTCGTAACGCTCCCCACAGGCGGGGCACGTCTTGCCGCTAGCGGTCTTCATCGGAGCAGTGGAGTGTAGCAGAAAGGTCGACGGGTCCGGCACTCCCGCGCCGCGCCGCCTCCGAGCGCCGGCGGGGGCGATGGCGTGTTGCGGCTCGACGGGCGTGGCACTAGCGTCCCGCGCCGTGAACGATCCCGAAGCGCGTCCCGAGCCCGCTGCGCAGAGCGGAGACGACGCGGCCGCTGCCTCTTCGCCGAAGGGCCCCGC
>CAYYKK010000072.1:26422-27133 GCA_964467935.1 uncultured Polyangiaceae bacterium | reverse complement strand
GACCGGGTCGGGCGGCGACTGTGGCGCAGCGGCGAAGCAGTGCGGCGGCAGCTGCGTCACGCTCGATCACCCCGAGCTCGGCTGCGACAGCGCCGGCTGCGCCGCGTGCGCCAGCGGCTCGCTCTGCTGTCCGTCCTGCGCCGACGTGGCCCACGATCCGCTCCACTGCGGCGGCTGCACCACCCAATGCGCGAACGGCGAGTGGTGCAACGGCTCGTGCACGTGCCGCCCCGGGCTCCAGCTCGCCCAAGGCAACTGCATCGATCCGACGAGCAACCCGCAGCACTGCGGCGGGAGCACGGCGTGCTCCGGTACGACTGACTTGTGCCAGCAATCGAATTGCGTCAGCGACTGCACGGGCGGCTTCAGCGAGTGCAACGGCGGCTGCGTCGACAAGATGAGCGATCCGCTGCACTGCGGCAGCTGCCAGAAGGCGTGCGCGACGAACGAGGTCTGCGTGCAAGGCACCTGCGAGTCGTTCGTGCCTGCGGCCGGGTGCACGACGTGCCCCTGCCCCTCGGCGTGCGCGGGCGCCTTCGATCGGTGCTGCTCCTACCCGAAGTCGACGACCCCCATCTGCGTCTCCCAAGCCGCCGGCGCCTGCCCGACCTGAGCGCGCAGCGAGCCAGGTCAGCGCGGCTTCTCCCTCCGAGGCGGCAGCGCGGAGCCGGACGCACCGTCACTTTTGTACGTCCTTTCGCCGAGATCGCG
>CAYYKK010000072.1:0-26412 GCA_964467935.1 uncultured Polyangiaceae bacterium | reverse complement strand
TCTGCGTCTCCCAAGCCGCCGGCGCCTGCCCGACCTGAGCGCGCAGCGAGCCAGCTTCTCCCACCGGGGCGGCGGCGCGGAGCCCGACGCACCCGTCACTTTTGTACGTCCTTTCGGCGAGATCGCGCCGCGAGCACCGTAGCGGCCTCGAGGCCGCTACGAGCGGACGGAAGGCCGCTGCTGTAGGTGGAGAGGCGCGGTGATCCAGCGAGATCGTGCTGGTACGACCCTTGCGTAGTGGTCACGCATGCGACTGTTCCACTCCTTTCTGCTGGCTGGATGTGTGGCGGGTGTCGCGGCGGGCGGCTGCGCGGACGGCATGCTCGGCGACACGCCCGACCAAGGCACGAACGGGGAGAACGCCGGATCGAACGCCGGACCGGGCTCGACGACCAACGGCGCGCCCGTCGGTGACGGCGTGCCCTGCGACGTCGCGCAAGTGCTGGCGACGAACTGCACGAGCTGCCACTCAGGCGCGAAGCCGACGGCGGGCCTCGACCTCACGACGTACGCCTCGCTGACCGCGCCTTCGAACGCGGTCTCGTCGCAGACCAACATCGAGCGCTCCGCGATCCGCATGCGCGACGCGCAGGCGCCGATGCCCCCGACGGGCGCCATCGCCGACGCGGACATCCAGATCATCGAGAAGTGGATCGCGGACGGCACGCCGCAAGGCACGTGCGGCAGCGGCAGCACGACCCCGCCTCCGATCACGGTGGCGTGCACGTCGAACCAGTTCTACACGGGGAGCGAGGGCAGCTCGATGCGTCCTGGCGTCGCGTGCGAGTCGTGCCACACGCACCAGTCGGGCGAGAAGCAGATCGCGTTCGGCGGCACCGTGTACCCGACCGCCCACGAGCCCGACACGTGCGTCGGACAGAACGGCGCGACGATCGTCGTCACCGACGCCAACGGCGCGCAGCACACGGCCACCGCGAACGCGAACGGCAACTTCCACGTGATGGGCGCGGGCCTCGCGTTCCCCATCCACGCCGAGATCCACGCGAACGGGAAGATCTTGAAAATGAACACCGCAGTCGACACGGGCGACTGCAACTCGTGTCACACGGTGATGGGCGCGAACAACGCGCCTGGACGCATCGTCGCGCCGGCGCCCTGAAGCGCGTGTCGAATTGCGGCGCGCCCACCGCGGCACTAGGAGTGTCGCGTGGCAGGAGCTAGATCGGACTTCGACGACGCGACGGCGACGATCGCGAGGAGCGGTCGGCCAGCGCCCCTCGGCGTCGTCGTCCGCGCCATCGGGCTCGCCTCGAAGCCGGACATGGTGCGGCTCGGCGCGGGCAGCTGCGTCGTCGGGTCCGCGCCGACGTGCGATCTCGTGATCGACAACCGCACCGTCTCGCGCACGCACGTCGAGCTGCAGCTCGTGCCCGAGGGCGTCGCGGTGCGCGATCTCGGCAGCCGCAACGGCACGTACTACCTCGGCCAGAAGGTCGAATCGATGGTGCTCGGCGTGGGCGGCCGCATCGTCCTCGGCGGCGACGTCCCCATCGCGATCGAGCCGGACTCGAGCGCCCTCGCGCACGTGCCCTCGTTCGAGGGCAGCGAGTACCACGGCATGGTCGGGACGTCGCAGCCGATGCGGCACCTGTTCGGCGTGCTCGCGCGCCTCGAGGGCTCGCTCGTCACCGTGTTGGTGGAAGGCGAGTCGGGGGTCGGCAAAGAGATGATCGCGAGCGCCTTGCACGCGCGCTCGCGCGTCTCGCACGGCCCGTTCGTCGCGGTCAACTGCGGCGCCATCGCGCGCGAGCTCGTGGCGAGCGAGCTCTTCGGCCACCGCCGCGGGGCCTTCACGGGCGCCGTCGACGCGCGCAAGGGCGCCTTCGACGCGGCCAACGGCGGCACGCTCTTCCTCGACGAGCTCGGCGAGCTCCCGCCCGAGGTGCAGCCGATGCTGCTGCGCGCGCTCGAGACGGGCGAGGTGCGCGCGGTCGGCGAAGATCAGCCGCACCTCGTGAAGGTGCGCCTCGTCGCCGCCACGAACCGAGATCTCGAGGCCCGGGTCGCGCAGGGCCAGTTCCGGGAGGATCTGTTCTACCGCCTCGCCGTGGTGCGCCTGCGCGTCCCCCCGCCCCGCGATCGGCCGGAGGACATCGAGCCGCTCGCGCGACGCTTCGCCGCGGCCGAAGGCATCGCCGAGCTCCCGCGAGAGATCGTCGACGCGCTCCGGACGCGGCCGCTCCCGGGCAACGTGCGCGAGCTGCGCAACCTGGTGCAAGCCTACGGGGCGCTCGGCGCGCTGCCGAGCGCGACGCGGCGACCCGGCGAGCTGCGCCGCGACGTGCTGCGGCAGGCGGTCGACCTCACCCGTCCTTTTCAGGAGCAGCGCGACGCGCTGACCGAGGAGTTCACGCGCCTCTACCTCGAGGCCCTCCTCGCGCACACGGGCGGCAACCAGACGCTCGCGGCGCAGGTCGCCGGGATGGACCGCACCTACCTCGGCCGGCTGCTCTCCAAGCTCGGCATGACGCGCCCGACCTGACGCGCGTCCGATCCTCCGCGGATCGGGCTCTGGCGCGGCGATCGTGCTAGTCTCACCGGCGTGTCGACGGACGCCGCGGCGCTCTCGGGACGGCGAGATCCGGTCCCCATCGATTCGCGCTACGAGTGCCTCCTCAAGATCGCTTCAGGTGGCATGGCGACGGTCTACGTCGGCCGTCTGCGCGGGGCGAAGGGGTTCTGGCGGCTCGTCGCGATCAAGCGCGCGCACGCGCACCTCGTCGGTGACGAGGTGTTCCGCAAAGCGCTGATCGCCGAGGCGCGACTCGCTTCGCACATCCACCACCCGAACGTGGTGAGCGTCGTCGACGTCGAGGAGCCGAGCGAAGAGCTCCTGCTCATCATGGACTACGTCGAAGGTGCATCGCTGTCTCAGCTGATCACCGCGGCGTCCAAGCAGTCGAAGCACCTCCCGCCCGAGGTCGTCGTGCGCATCGTCCTCGACGCGGCCGCGGGGCTCCACGCCGCGCACGAGCTGGTCGACGAGCACGGCGCGCCGCTCGAGATCGTGCACCGCGACGTCTCGCCCCAGAACGTGCTCGTCGGCGTCGACGGCTCGTCGCGCATCGCCGACTTCGGCATCGCGAAGTGCGCCGACTCCGGGCAAGCGACGCAGACCGGCCTCAAGGGCAAGGTCGGCTACATGGCGCCCGAGTACATCGCGAAGCGACAGATCGATCGGCGCGTGGACGTGTTCGCGCTCGGCGTCGTCGCGTGGGAGGCGCTCACCGGCGAGCGGCTCTTCAAGAGCGGGGACGAGCTCGGCGCGATCACCGCCGTGCTCGAGTGCGCGCCGCGAAAGGTGACCGACGTCGCCCCGTGGGTGCCGGCAGAGCTCGAAGGCTGCATCACGAAGGCCCTCAAGAAGAGCCCCGACGATCGCTACGCCGACGTGATCACGTTCGCGCGCGACCTCGAGGCCGCGGCGAAGAGCGCAGGCCTCGATCCCTCCCCGGTCGCCGTGACGTCGGCGGTCGGCGACTTCTTCGGCAAGGTGCTCGACGAGCGGCGCGAGACGCTGCGCGGGCTCCTGTCGAAGAACGGGCCGACGTCGATCGCACCACCGCCACCGTCCGGCGCGCCGACGGGCGAAGTGACCCGCACGAAGACCGTCGACGTGCGCGCATCGATCAGCGACGTGCGCACCGCGCCCTTCGTTCGCCTGAAGGAGGAGCCGCCGGTCGCGAGCTCGGCCGAGCACACGCAGGATCTCACCGCGCTCGCCGACGCCGCCGAAGCGCCCGCGTCGTCGAGCTCGCCGCGGAGACGTTGGGGGGCGATCGCGTTCGCCGCGGCAGCGTGCCTCGCGATCGCTGGGTTCGTGGAGCTCCGCGCGAGCGGACCGAAGGGGGCTTCGAGCGCGACGTTCGATGTCGAGGCCGCCTCGTCAGCCCCACCGGCCGCCCCCCTCGCGACGACCGCCCCGGCCGCCGCGCCGCCGGCGGCGCCGGCGACGACCGAAGCCGCTCCCGACGCCTCGGCGTCGGCGGAGGCCGCCTCCGCGAGCGCGTCAGCGGACCCTGCCACCCCGAGAGCCGCGAGCTCGGCGCGCCCCGCCGACAAAGCGCCGACGAAGCGGCCCCCGACGCCGCTCCCGACCTACAAAACGGGCCTCGGCAAGCGCCCCGATCGACCTGGTCTCGGGTACTGATCGCGGCGCGACCGGCGGCGTGACGACGGACGCGGCGGCGACGGGCGCGGTTGACGCGACGCGACGTCCGCGCGCGGTGACGCAAACGTGACCGAGGCCTGCCCCATTCGTGGCGAGCGCGCCGATAGCTTCGAGGGGTGACCCAAGCCGAAGCCAGCCCATCGTCTCCGTCGCCTCGCGGCCTCACCTGGTGGGTGAGCTTGCTCGGCATCATCGCCATCCACGTCGCCACCGTCGTCGCCATCGCGCGCGGCGTGACG
This sequence comes from uncultured Polyangiaceae bacterium, assembly GCA_964467935.1. Taxonomy (GTDB): domain Bacteria; phylum Myxococcota_A; class Polyangia; order Polyangiales; family Polyangiaceae; genus CAYYKK01. The sequence goes on along the minus strand of CAYYKK010000072.1, from coordinate 21,981 downwards.
ACGCGGCTCGTGCTGCTCGCCGTCGCGACCTACTTCATCCGCATGTTCGCGATCACGGCCGTCTACCACCGGTACTTCTCGCACCGAGCGTACAAGACGAGCCGCGCGTTTCAGTTCTTGCTCGCCCTCCTCGGCGTGACGGCGACGCAGAAGGGCCCGCTCTGGTGGGCGGCGACGCACCGCGTCCATCACCGCGAGTCCGACACGGAGCGCGACGTGCACAGCCCCTATCGTCGGGGCTTCGTCTACGCGCACATGGGCTGGTGGCTCGGCCGTGAGCACGAGACGACCGACCCGCGTCTCATCAAGGACTTCGCGAAGTTCCCCGAGCTGCGCTGGCTGGATCGCTACCACCTCGTCGGCCCGGCGCTCTTGATGCTCGCGTGCTGGCTCGTGGCGGGCGCGGACGGCATCTTGTGGGGCTACGTCGTGTCGACGTGCGTGCTGATGCACGCGACGTTCACCATCAACTCGCTCTCGCACGTCTTCGGCTCGCGCCGCTACGCGACGACCGACACGAGCCGCAACAACTTCTGGCTCGCGCTGCTCACGATGGGCGAGGGCTGGCACAACAACCACCACCACTACATGTCGAGCGCCAACCAGGGCTTCTTCTGGTGGGAGGTCGACGCGTCGTTCTATCTGCTGAAGGCGCTCGAGAAGCTCGGGCTCGTGTGGGATCTGCGCGGCGTACCGGAGCACGCGCTGAAGCGTGATCTCCTCGTCGACGTCGGCGAGCGGTGCGAGCTCCTCCTGCCGAAGAAGCCCGTCTCCGTCGCCACACCCGCGCCGGCTCGCGTCGACGACGCGCCGATCGCGCCCGCGTTCGCCGACGCGGAGTGAGCCGCCCTCACGCCGCCTTCTTGCCGAGGCCGACGAGGAAGACCTCGTAGCTGTTCTTGCGCACCGTCTCCGGGCGGAGCGTGCGCACCTCGTCGTAGAGGGCGCGCAGCGCGTCGCGCGCCTTCTGGAAGTCTTCGCTCATGAAGATCTTGCCGACGAAGTGCGAGCCCGGCTTGCCGTGCGCCCGGGCGACGTCGATGGCGCGCATGCAGAGCTCGAAGCTCCGCCACTGATCTGCGTCGCGGTTGCCCGTGGTCGCGGGGGCCATGTCGCTCAGGACGACGTCGAAGGGGCCGTGCTCGGCGAACACCTCGCTCGTCACGTCGAGCGCGTCGCCTTGGAGCACCGTCACCGCCGGCCCGAACGCGACCTCGATGGGCGAGAGATCGATCGCGAGGAGCCGCCCGCCGCGTCCGATCGCCTTGGCGACGTACATCGACCACGAGCCCGGCGCCGCGCCGAGGTCGACCACGTGCTGCCCAGGCTTGAAGAGCCGGACGCGGCGATCGATCTCCTCGAGCTTGTAGACGCTGCGCGCGGGGTAGCCCTCGCTCTTCGCCTTCTGCGTGTGGACGTCGGGCTTCTTGTAGGGGTTCTTCGGCTTCTGCATCGCCATCCCTCGACGCGACGACGCCCCGCTCTCTCGTCCGAGGGAGCGGGGCGCGCGGCGATACGTTCAGACTGGACGAGGTGCGCCGCGCAGCGAGCCGCGACGGCGCCGGAGCGTCACGCCTTCTTGCCGCCGTTCTTCTTCTTCACGGCGCCGCGAATGACGACGACGCTGTTCTTCGAGCCGGGGATGCCGCCCTCGATGAGGACGAGGTCGTCCTCCGGCATCAGCTTCGCGACCTTGAGGTTCAGCGTGCTGACGGTCTCGTCGCCGTAGTGCCCCGGCATCTTGAGGCCCGGGAGCGTGCGGCCGGGGGTCATGTTCGTACCGATCGAGCCGCCGTGACGGAAGTACTCGTGCGTGCCGTGGCTGGCCACGCCGCCGGCGAAGCTCCAACGCCGCATGACGCCGGAGAACCCGCGACCGCGGCTCTTGCCCTGCGCGTCGACGAACTGGCCCTCGCTGAAGACCTGATCGACGCCGATCTTCTGGCCGATCTCGTATTTGGCGACCTCTTCGGCCGAGAGGCGGAGCTCGCGGATCGTGCGCTTCGGGCCCGTCTTCGCGTCCTTGTGGAGGCCCTTGTCGAACTGGCCCTTCATGGGCTTGTTCGTGTGCTTCTCCTTGCGGTCGCCGAGGCCGACGACGAGGGCGCTGTAGCCGTCCTTCTCGACGGTGCGCTTCGAGAGGACGATGCAGCCCGCCTGCACCACGGTGCAGCGCAGGACCTGGCCCTTTTCGTCGAAGATCTGGGTCATGCCGATCTTCTTGCCGAGGATTCCGGGATTCTGATTCATGTTCGTCTCACCTGAGGCCCCAGGGTTGGCTCTGCGACGCGACACGTTCGAGCCGGGGCGCGATCGCGCTCGGCCGGACGTCAGCTCCTCGACGTCTCTTCGAGAGCCGGTCCGGGGCACGGGACCGGGGCGCGAGCGCCAGACGCTTCGGAGCGCGGAACCATAGTCGAGCGCGCCGCGTTGGAAAGGAAAAAGTCGCGAAAAGGGCGCCTCCGCCCCCGCCGCGGTCTTGCCCGAGGCGATTCGGGCGCTCTCTCGGTTTCTTCACCCGCGCGGCAAACTGGGCCATAGCGGGGAGGACCCGTCCCGTCATGCGCTCTTTCACGCCGATCGTCGCCCTCTCTGCGCTCCTCGTCGCGGCGTGCGATCGCGGCGGGAGCGCCGTCCCCGGCAAGGCGCCTCCGACCGGGGATCTCGCGCCGAGCGGAGCGACGCCGTCGGGATCGGTCGACCCGATCGCCGCCGAGAGCGCGTCGGCGGCGCCCGCGGCGGTGCCTCCCGCGAAGGTCGTCCCCGCGGCCGAGCTGCTCGCCGCGGCCGACCGAGGCTGTCGCTCGGTCGAGGGGGCGCACGTGGCGATCTCCCCTGCCCGGCTCGGCGCCGGCGCGCCGCTCCGCATCCTCTCGACGGTCGAGGGCGCGGCGCCGACGGCCATCGCCATCCGTGCGCCGTCGGGCGCCGCCACGCTCGGTGACGCCGAGATCCGCTCGGGCCCGCCATCGAGCGCGTTCGTCGGGATCGCGTCGGCCGAGGCGGGCACGTACCGCGTCGTCGTGGCGCGCGGCGCCGACGTGGTCGCGTGTCTCGACGTCGAGGTTCCCGCGGCCCGCGCGCGCATGCGCCGCACCGACGGGCGCGCGACGCCCTGGGAGCCCACGCGCGCCTGGACGCGCGCCGACGAGGACCTCTACGCCGCGTGGATCGAGAAGCTCTTCGACGCGCCCCTCGCCGATCAGCCGAGCTACGACGCGCTCTACGAGATCACGACCGATCCGAAGAAGAACTTCCTCTTCGATCATTTCGGGCTCGACGAGGACGCGCCACCGCCGAAGGGACTCCGCCTCGATCCCGACTGCGCCGATCTGCCCTACTATTTGCGCGCCTACTTCGCGTGGAAGCAAGGGCTGCCGTTCGGCTTCTCGTCGTGCACGCGCGGCTCGCAGGGGCACGCGCCGACCTGCCTCGAGCACCGCTCGAGCCTCGAGCCGATGGAGGATCCGCCGCGCGACGTCGTCCGGAAGTTCGAGAGGTTCGTGCGCAAGGAGGTCGCCGACACCGTCCATTCGGGCACGGGCCGCACGCGCGCCGAGGACAGCGACACGGACTACTATCCCGTCGAGGTCTCGCGCGAGACGCTCCGTCCGGGGACCATCTACGCCGATCCGTACGGGCACGTGCTCGTCGTGGCGAAGGTCGTCCCGGAGAGCGCGGACGCGGGCGGCGTGCTCCTCGCGGTCGATGGTCAGCCCGACGGGACGGTCGGCCGCAAGCGCTTCTGGGAAGGCAATTTCCTCTTTTCGCTCGACGACGTCGCGATGGGGAGCCCGGGCTTCAAGCGATTCCGCAAGGTGTACGTCAAGGGCGGCGAGGTGCGGCGGACGAAGAACGAGGCGCTCGCGAGCGATCCCGCGTACGCCGACTTCGGTGAGAACCAGTACGCCGGCGACGCGACGGCCTTCTACGACCTGATGGAGGACGTGCTCTCCCCCGTGCCGCGCGATCCGGAGCAAGCCTTGCTCGAGACCATCCAGGCGCTCGACGAGCAGGTGCGCACGCGCCTCGTCAGCGTCGGCAACGGCGAGGCGCGCTTCGAGAAGAAGACGCAGGTCATCGACATGCCCGACGGCCCCTCGATCTTCGAGACGACCGGCGACTGGGAGGACTTCTCCACGCCGAGCCGCGATCTCAGGCTCCTCATCGCCATCGACGTGGCGACGGGATTTCCGGCGCGGTTCGCGAGGCGCCCCACGCGGTATCGCGCGCCCCAGGGCAAGACGGTGGACGAGGAGCGCGAGGCGCTCGCGAAGGTGCTCTCACGCGAGCTCGCGACCCGAACGGTGACGTACACGCGCAGCGACGGGAGCCCCTTCGTCCTCCGCCTCGCCGACGTCGTCGCGCGGCAGAAGGCGCTCGAGATCGCCTACAACCCGAACGACTGCGTCGAGCACCGCTGGGGCGCCCCCGACGGGAGCGACGAGGCGAAGACGTGTCGCCGGCACGCGCCCTCCGATCAGCGGCGGAAGATGGAGAAGGTGCGCGCTTGGTTCGCCGATCGGAAGCGCCCCGCACGCAAGTGAGCTCACGTCGCTCTTGATACACCGATACGGTCGCTATACCGTCACCGTAGCGGTCTAGTTGCCACAGTAAGAGTAGCCGGCGCCGAGGATCGCGCTCTGCTTGCAGGGCAGCCCCATGCACACCGACGGGTCGCCGCCGCACATCAAGAGCTCGTTGCCGCCGCAGTGGTTCTCGCACTTCGTGTACTGCCAGCCGCCTTGGCTCGTCCAGAGGGCGCAGCACTCCTTGCCGGGGCAGTCGTCGGGGCCGTTGCACGCGAGCACGGAGTACTGATCCATCGGATCGGGGCACTGGCCGGGCGCGGCGCACGTGTCTTGGCCCGGCCCGAGCTGCCAGAAGCAGCACACGTCGCCGGGCGTGCACGGCTGACCGGCGCACGAGACCGTCGGCAGCACGGGGCCCGATCCGGTCGAGGCCACGGAGGAGGTCGCGCCGACGGACGCCGCGCTCTCGCTGCTCGTGGCCGAAGGGCCGACCGCGCTCGTCGACGTCGCGCTCGTTCCCGTGACGGAGCTGCCGGAGGTGCCCGCGGTGGCGCTGCCGGTCGCGTGCGCGCCTCCCGCGCCGTCACCGACCGAGCTCGTGAAGAGGTCGTCGGTGTTCGGGCTCGCGCACGCGAGCAAGACGAAGGGGAGCGGGAGGAAGAGGGCGGAGCGCAGCATGATCCACCGCATAGTCCAGAGTCGCCGGCGCTGGAAAGGCGGACGGCGGCGTTTTCGTCGCGCCGCCGCCTCGTCACCGTTCGGAGCGTCGCGCGCTCAGAAGCCCATCATGTCCATCGAGGCTTCGTTGGCGTCGAGCATGATGGCGCGTTTCGCGGCCGGCTTCGCGGCGGCGGGCGCAGCGGCCGCCTTGCCGGCGCCGGCGCGGGCCTGGGCGACGCGGCGCGCGGACACCTCGAACCGCTGCTTGTCGGCTGCGGACGTCGCCGTCGCGGCCTGGGCCTCGAGCTTCTTCTCCGCCTCGCCGAGCGCCCGATCCGCGTCCTCGAAGTTGTCGGCGCCGAGCTGCGCGACGGCCCTCTCGGTCGCCTTGCTGGCGTCGACCATCGCCAGGATGCCCTGGGCCTTGGCGTTCGCGCGCCGCGCTGCGACCGCAGGATCGTCGACGAGATCCACGCGAGCGACGGCCTCTTGGACACGCTGGAGGTTGCCCTCGCTCGGATCCTGGAACAGGAGACGCACGCTCGCGATCGGGTGCGCGCCGGCGCCCGTCACGTCGACGCGGGCGCGGACGAGGAACTCCTTGTGCTGCCCCGCGAACATCGCGCCGAGGGGCACCTTGATCGAGCCGCCGTCGAACGTGGAGCGCGCGCCCTCGCTCGTGACGAGCTGGACTCCGGGCGCGGGCACGATCTCGACCACCGCGTTCGTCGCGCGCGTGGCCTGGAGGAGGCTCATCTCCTCGCTCATGATGCTCGCGAGCTGATCGGGGCGCTCGAGGTGGTAGAGCCGGCCGCTCGAGCGGAGGGCGAGCGCGTTCAACGTCTGCTCGTCGTAGTCGAGGCCGACGCCGACCGACGTGATCTGCACCCCGTGATCCGCCGCGCGCTCACCGAGGACGCCGAGCATCTCGCGCGAGGTCGTCCCGACGGTCGCGAGGCCGTCCGAGATGAGCACCACGCGGCGGACCGCGTGCGTCGAGGGCGCGCTCATCGCCGCGAGACCCGCGGTTCGCACGCCCTCGAAGAGGTTGGTGCCGCCCTCGGGCGAGAGCTCCGAGACCACCGACGCGATGCGGCTCCGTGATGCGCGATCGAGCCTCGTCGGCGGGAGGCGCTCGACCGCGGCGTCGCTGAAGGTGTGGATCGAGACGATGTCGCCGTCGGAGAGGCCGTCGACGAACTTCTGCGCCGCCTTGCGCGCGTTCGCGATTTTCTCGCCGGCCATCGATCCCGAGGTGTCGATGACGAGCGCGACGTCGGCCGGAGCGTGCGCGGCCTGGGCCGCCTTCGGCACGTCGACCCAGACGGCGACGAAGGTGTCCTGCGGCCCAGCGACGAGCGCGTCGCTCGCGACGGCTGCACCGATCCAAGGTCCGTTCGACACGGGCCCGTCCGTCGCGACCGTCGGCTCGACGCGCGCCGGCTGCGCCTCAGGCGAGGCCGCGACCGACGCGGGGTGGTCGGGATGTGCGAGGACTTGCGGCGCCGAGCACCCGAAGGTTCCGACGGCCAAACCGAAGACGGCGAACAGGCGGCTCTTCATCGATAGCTCCTGAGGAGGGGAGTCGCGAGGCGAGAGCGCGCGGCGGCCGCGGCCCGCGAGGGGCGCAGTGGAGGAGAGCGACCGCCCGCGCTCGGAGTCAGGTGCCCGGGGCGACCCGATTCGTGACCAGCTTTTTCTCGCTCATGCGGACCAGGACGAGAACGCGCGCGCGAGCTCGGCGATGTGTCGAGGGCTCGTCCCGCAGCATCCCCCCACGACGGTCGCGCCGAGGTCGACCCAGCCGCGCGCGAGCGCGGCGTAGCGCGCCGGGCCACCCGGTGGCCCGACCTCGCGCACGGAACCGACCGCGTCGGACGCGGCCCCGGCGTTGGCGTAGGCCCCGATGGGCGCGGCGATGCCGCGGAGCGCCTCGAGGAAGCGCGCCGTGTCGACGGCGCGGGTGCAGTTGACGAGCACCGTCTCGGCCCCGAGATCGGCCGCGATCCCGCCCACGCGACCGATCGCCTCCGGTGTGAGGAGCGTCGCGTCGGGGCCCGCGGTGAGCGCGAGCCACGTCGGGCGACCCGTCGCGAGCGCCTCCTCCACCGCGACGATCGCCTCGCGCTCGTGCGCGAACGTCTCGACGAGCAGGAGGTCGACCCCCGCCCTCGCCAGCGCCTCGGCCGACGCGCGGTGATGCGCGCGCGTGTCGCTGGGGGTCTCCCACGGCCGGTAGCAGTCTGCGACCGGCGCGACGCTTCCCGCGATCCGCGCGGACGCGACTCCGGCGGCCCGCGCGCCCGCCCGCGCCCGCGAGACCGCCTCCCGGAGCCACGACTCCCACGTGTCCGGATCGGGCGAAGTCGGGTCGAGCGCACGCCAAGCGACGAACGCGGGCCTCGTCGTTCGAAACGTGGCGGCCGTCAGGATCTCCGCGCCCGCCAGCGCGTAGTCGCGATGGATCGCCTCGCAGAGCTCGGGGCGCTCGACGATCGCGCGCGCGCTCCACGCCGGCCCATCGAGCGCCGCGCCGCGGATCGCGAGCTCGGTCCCCATCGCCCCGTCGAGGACGCGAGGCCGGCTCACGCGCCCCTGCCCCGAAATGTTGGCAGAGAGGGAGGGTTTGGACATAGTCGAAGGATGATCCGTCTCCGCACGCCCCGTCTCGTCGTCCTCGCGGCCGCCACGGCCCTCATCGGTCTCGCCGGGTGCAGCTCGACCCCGAAGGCGAAGTCCGCAGGCGAAGAGCGCACCGCGTCGCGCGCCGACAAGCCGAAGGCGGCGGAGAAGCCCGAACCGCCCGTGCCCGACGGATCGGTGTCGCGCAAGCGCCTCGACGCGGTCCTCAAGGAAGGGCCGCCGTGGCTGCTCGCGCGGATCCAAATCGAAGAGGTGCTCCGCAAGAACAAGTTCGTGGGCTGGCGGATCACGCAGTTCCCGAGCGAGTGGGATCGCGCGGGGCTGAAGCCCGGCGACGTGGTCACGCAGGTGAACGGGGTCGGGCTCGAGCGTCCGGACGACTTCTGGGACGCGTGGGTCGCCGTGAGCGGAGCGAAGGAGATCAAGGTCGCCTACGAGCGGGACGGCAAGGCGAACGAGGCCGTGGTGCCGATCGTCGGCGACGTCGATCCGGAGATCAAGAAGCAGCTCGAGGAAGGCACGGCGCCGCCACCTCCCAGCGCGAAGAAGGACAAGCTCAGCCTGCGCAAGACCACCGTCGTCATCAGCGAGGAGGCGAACCAGCCGAGCGAAGACGAGTGAGCGCTCGGGGGACCGAGCTCAGAAGTCCCCGGCCAGACCGACGACGACCGTCGACGTGCCGACGCGCAGCGACTTGCTCGATCCGAGCCCGTTGAGCATGGCGTCCATCCACTCGCCGAAGAGGTACACGTGCGCGATCGCCGTGTCCTCGTACAGCATGCCGGCGGAGCGTTGATCGAGCCAGTTGAGCGAGAGCATGCCGCCGAGCGCGAGGTGCAGGCCCCACGTGAGGCCCTCGCCCTTGACGCAGCCCTTCTGGTCGGCCGTCGCCGACGTGCACGGCAGGCCGCTCGAGGTCGTTCCCGAGACCGAGGTGCCGCCCGAGTTGCTCGCCGACCAAGGCGCGGTGCCGAGACCGAACTTGCCGTACGGCACGATCGGGATGCCCGTGCGATGCATCAGCTCGTCCGCGCGCAGGACGGCGCTGAGGTGCATGGGAAAGATCGTGAGCGACGTGTCTTCGCCGCTCGAGGTTTGGGTGCCCTTCAGCTTCGCCTTCGCGCTCGCGTGCGTGTAGCCCCAACCAAACCCGGGACCGATCATGCCGACGTACGGGATCCGGAGCGGCATGAAGTCGAACTCGAGACCGAAGTAGAACTTCGGAGAGTCGCCGAAGACCTGGTGGTACGGGCCTTTGTCGGTGTTGAACTCGCTGTCCACGTTGGGCCAGTAGGGCCCGAAGCGGACCTCGGCCGCGAACATGGGCCGGCGCGGACCTTTCTTCGGCTTCTTGTCGTCGTTGTGTCGCCACGTGTTGTCGGGCACACGCGACTCGGCGCGCGCCTCCGCGGCGACGGTGAGCGCGAAGGTCGAGAGCGCGACGGCGACGAGGCTTCGACGCGCTCTCGAAGCGGGAGACTGGGGGACGGGTTTCACGATCGGCTGTTTCTCGGGTGGTACGGGTCGCGCCTCATCCACGGCGGCGCTCACGGAGCACGCGCCACCGGCGGCGTACCGCAGCCGTGCCCACGAGGCCAAGGCCGAAGAAGATCCCCGCCGCCTCGTCGCCCGGGCTCGGTGCCTCCGCGCGCGGCGCGGACCGTCGAACGGCGCAGCCGCCCGCCTTGCCGCCCGCATCGCGATAGACGCTGAAGAAGTCGTCGACCGGCCCTGGGGTGACGCACACCATCGTCGACAGCTTGCCGGGGTTGCCGAGGTTGTCGTAGCCGGCCACGCCGATCGCGTAGGTGACGCCGTTCGTCAGGCCGGTCGCGTTGCCGGAGATGCCGTTCGTCTTGCCGCACTCGTACTTCGAGTCGGGGATCTGCCCCGCGACGAGCGCAGACGAGGGGCAGCCCGTCGCTCCGCCATTGGTCCCCGAGCTCACGCCGCTGCCGGTCGTCGCCGCGCTCGAGCCGCCCGAGCCGCCCGAGCCGCCAGCGCCCCCACCCCCGCCGGCGCCTCCCGCGCTGCTCGTCGTCGCGGCGGCGGTCGCCACCGCGGAGCTGCCGCCGGCGCCTCCCGCGCCGCTCGTCGTCGCGCTGCCTGGCGGAGGATCGCAGTAGAACTTGTAGCCGAGGACGTCTTGCTGGTTCGTGCCGACGTCGTACGTCAACGTCGCGATCGTGTCGCCGATGCCGGCCTGCACGTTCGTCGGCGGCGCCGGGCCGGCGAGATCGACGGAGGTGTCCGCCCAGTTGCACACGCCCGCGGGATCGGCCGTCGTGTTCGCGCCGGCCACCAGCATGAAGTAGATGTTGGTCGGGATCGGCGCCGTGTTCGAGCCGGTGAAGTCGCAGCCACTCACGCCGTCGATCGCGGCCGCGATGACCGAGGCCTTCACCTTGACCTGGCCGAAGGCCGAAGGCGCGCCGTTCACGTAGACCTGCTTGCACTTGGTCGTGCCGGTCGAGTTGTCGCGCGACGTGTTGAGCGAGCAGTCGGTGGAGCTGTTCGGCGCCACCCACACCTCGAAGGACTGCGTCCCGATGTTCGACAGCACGTACGGGAACGTGAACTCGTCGCCGTCGACGCAGTCTTCTCGGCTGATGAAGAACGCGTACGCGGCGACCGAATAGGACGCCTTCGAGCGCGTGGCCTTGCTCACGTTGACGTTGGAGCTCGTGCAGTCGGCGAGCGCGGTCGACGCCGTGGAGGCGAGGAGCCCGACGAAGAGAGCGAACGCGGCGAGAAAACGCATGGTCGTACCCACTAGAAGCACAGCACATACCACGGCTCGGGCGCGAGCGGTTTCACGCGAGAGCGCATCGACGCTCGGCCCGATCCTCGCCAGCTTGGCCGGGCGCACGCGCGACGCTGTCAGAATGGCAACGCCCCGAAGGCCTCGCATGCCGTGAGAGACGAGCGCGCCTCAGCTCGCTTCGGTGCGGATGGTCGGCATCGCCGACGCCGCGTCGGAGTCGCCGGCCACGGGGTGCGTCCCCGAGCCGCTCACGCGTCGCGCCCAACGCTCGCTCGCCGGATCCTCGGCGGGCCCGTAGTCGAGCGTCGCCTCGCCGCCGGCGGCCTCGTCGACGAGCTCGTCGAGCAGCCGACGATGCGCCTCGAACGACGCGCGCGCGACGTCGACCTCGAGCGAGAACACGACGCGCCGATCCTCCACCGCCCACGCGTCGGGGTGGACCTGATCGACGTCCGAGTGGGCCCTCTCGCCCGCCCGCACGAGCGCGAGGCGCGCGCTGTCGGCGAAGGTCAGGTCGGCGAAGCCACGGAGTCGCATTTCACCGGACCCTATCAGGCCCCGCCGCTGGGATCGAGAGGTGCCCCGCGGCGAATGAGAGGATCCTCATCGGAAGCTCACGACACATCGGTGGTGCAACTTTAGAATCGACGTGTCGAACTCGTGCCTCGGACCCTTCGGCCGACAGATCGGCTCGGACCTCTCGTAGAATGAAAGGGATCGCGGGAACGTCTCCGAATCACCGCTGGTTCGTGCTCGGGGCTGGCCCACGGGCCAAGAAGGACTCATCATGAAGAGCATGGAGTACGTCTCGAAGTTTCAAGCGCGCGCGGCGGCTTTCATGGTGTGCGCGGCGTCCCTCCTCGCCTTCGACCGGCCGGCCCTCGCAGACGACGACGACGACGACACGGTCGCCGACAGCGACGACGCCGACGAGACCACGCAGCCGACGAGCGATCGCACCGTCGACGGCGGCTGGTCCGACACCGATCCGAGCGCCCTCACGGCGTACCGCAGCGAGCTCGCGCCCTACGGCAGCTGGGTCGAAGATCCGAGCTACGGCACGGTGTGGGTCCCGAGCGCGGCGAGCGTCGGCACCGACTTCGCCCCCTACCAGTCCGCCGGCCACTGGGACCTCGCGAGCGACGGCGACTGGATCTGGATGAGCGACTACGACTGGGGCTACATCCCATTCCACTACGGGCGGTGGGTGTGGATCTCCGGCACCGGCTGGGCGTGGATCCCGGGGCGCGCGTACGCCAACGCCTGGGTCACGTGGCGCGTCGGCTACGACGGCTACATCGGCTGGGCGCCGATGCCCCCGGCCTACTATTGGTGGGGCGGCGGGGTCGTCGTGCTCGGCTATCCGCCGCCCGCCGCGTACGCGTTCTGCGAGACGCGCTACGTGTTCGATCACCACGTCGACACGCACGTCATCCACCAGAAAGCGCAGGTCGTGCAGGCGGCCAACGGGACCCACCCGTACGCGCCGCCGAACCGAACGTACACGCCCGCGTCGCCCACGCTGAAGGAGGCGAACATCCCGAAGGGCAAGGCGCCCCACTTCTTCACGCCGCCGCAGCCGAAGTCGCTGAAGTGGTCGAAGCCGCCCTCGGGCACGACGAGCGCGCCTGCGCCTTCGCTCGGACGAACGAAGAAGGGCGGCGCGCCGGCCCACGTGCAAGGGACGGGCGGCGCACGCGGCACGGGCCTCGTCGAGCGCGGCGCGACGGAGCACGCGGTGATGGATCGCGGCCTGGTGTCGCGCGACACCGTCGCGACCCATCGGCTCGACACGGTGCGGACCATCTCGAGCGAGCCGCGCATGATCTCGAGTGAGCCGCGCATGTTCCGAAACGACGTGCGAACGGTGCCCTCGGAGGTCCGCACGCTGAGGGACTCGGGCGCGGTGCCGCGCGATTTCGCGCGCTCGATCGGGCCGGGCCTCGAGGGGTCGCGGTCGTTCGATCGCGGCGTCCCTTCCCGCTCGTTCGACACGCCTCGCTCGTTCGACGCGCCGCGATCGTTCGACGGATCGCGCTCCTTCGACCGACCGAGGGGCTTCGACGCGCCGCGGGGCCCGTCGAGCTTCCAGCTGCCTCGCTCTTCCTCGCCCTCCTACCAACCGCACTTCTCCCCGTCGCCGTCGGCCGCGCCCTCGCCGCCGCGTCGAAGCGCGCCTCCCCCGAGCTTCCACCCGAGCGGCGGTGGGGGTGGGCACTTCGGCGGCGGACGACATCGGTGAGCGTGGAGCGTCGCTGACGGCTCTCCTCTCGTTCGAAGCGTTTCGCCGCGCGACGGCAAGGCATTTGCAGGTCGCTTCGCTCGAGCCCGCATGACTTCCCGACAGGAGACGAAATCGATGCTTCGCGCAGCGCTTGTGAAAGCTCGTTTACTCCGCGCGTATCCCGAGGTTCACGCGTGTGCCCGAGATGAGCGGGGGCCGACCGCGCCGAATGCCAAGAAGTCGCGACGCTTCCGCGGGGCCGTCGGCGTCGCGTCGGCCCTCGCCCTCGGGGCTTCGGTCGCTTGCGGCCTGACCGGCTGCTTCGTCGGCGACCGGCAGGACTACCGGAACGACACGTCCTCCTCGTCGTCGGGATCGAGCGTGCAGCCGCCGTCGAACAACCCGCCGATCGCGGTGAAGATCGACACGTCTCAGGCGCTCACGACCACGCCGGGCGACGGCGTCGGCATCTTCGTCGAGTACGAAGGACAGGGCGTCTGGAAGCTCTGGACGACGTGCGACACGAACAAGAGCGGCGTGTCGTGCGGGTTCGACCTGTACGTCACCGCGGATCAGCTGCAGATGCAGAGCCTCGACAACACCGAGGAGACCGACTTCGTCGACGTGAGCGGCCCGGCGGCGCACGCCTCGTTCGACACCGCGAGCGACACCGACGGGGTCACGTTCACCGCGACGCCGGGCGCCTACCTCGAGCTCGAGGTCTTCCTCGACGGCAAGTCGGCCGAGGAGTTCGTGTACTGGGTGTCGGACGGCAAGGTGAACGCAGGCGCGACCTCGAACCCGATCGACTTCTGGCCGACCTGAGGTCGCCCCGCGCCCGTCGCTACTTCTTCTTCGCGTCGGCCTTCTTCGGCGCCGCGACGCTGGTCTTCTTGGGCGTCGCTGCGCCCTCCGCCTTCTTCGGGGGCGAGCTCGCGTCACCCTTCGCGCCGGCTGGGATCCCCTCGACGGTCCAGCGAGCGGGCGCGCCGAGCCCTGCCTCCACGAGCTGGGGCTCGACCGACGCCGCGTCGCCGACGACGACGATCGTCGCCTTCGCGGGGTCGACGTGCTCGCGCGCGAGCTTGGCGAGGTCCCCGAGGCTCGCGCTCTGCCTGCGCGCCGCGGCGCTCACGTCGTAGCTCGGCGGGAGACCGAGCGCGGCCAGCGAGGCGAGCTCGGAGTTCGTCCCCGCGGTCGTCTCGAAGGTCGAGACGAGATCGGCGCGATCCTGCGCCTTCGTCTTGTCGAGCTCTTCCTGCGTCAGCCCGCTCTCGGCCATGCCCGAGAGCTCCTTCAAGATCTCCTTGATCGCCGGACCCGTGAACTTCGCATCGACGCTGGTGCGCGCGTAGAAGAGGCCGGGGCCGCGCGTGTTCGTGAAGGTCGAGCCGGCGCCGTACGTCCAGCCCTTGTCCTCACGGAGGTTCTCGTTCAATCGCGACGTGAATGACCCTCCGAGCGCCGTGTTGACCAGATCGAGCGGAGCGCTCTCGTCGGAGCCGGCGCGCACGCCGTCGCGCACGACGACGATCACCGACTGCACCGCCTTCGGGCGATCGACGAGCACGAGCCGAGGAGGCTCCGGCCCCGGCTCCGCGACCGGGGGCGAGAGCGGCTCGCCTTTCGCCTTCCAGTCGGCCAGCGACTTCGTGAGCAGCGCCTCGACCTCGGCGCGCGAGATCTGCCCGGTGACGACGAGGGTCGCGCGCTCGGGTCGGAAGGCGCCCTGCCAGAAGCGCCGCACGTCCTCGAGCTTGATCGCGTCCGCCTTCGAGAGCAGCCCGAGCGCCGGGTGCCCGTAGGGGGACGAGTGCCCGAAGCGCGCGCTCGCCGCGGTCAACATGGCCACGCTCGAGGGGTCGTCGCCGCGCTTCCGGAGGGCGTTCTTCCAGAGCCCGGTGACGCGAGCGAAGTCCTTCTGCTCGAGCTTCGGCCGAGCGACGACGTCGCAGAGGATCGCGAACACGTCGTCGAAGTGGCTCTTCAACGACGAAGCGGACGCGAAGGTCGCGTCGGCGCTCGCGCTGACGGACAGGGTCGCGCCGAGATCGGCGACGGCGGTCGAGAGCCGCACCGCGTCGAGCTTGCCCGCGCCCTCATCCATCATGTCCGCGGTGAGCTGCGCGAGGCCAGGCTTGTCGGCAGGGTCGCTCGCGGCCCCGGAGGGCACCACGAACGCGGCCGAGACGAGCGGGAGCTCGGGTCGCTCGACGAGCCACACCTTCACGCCGGCCACCTCGAACACGACCGGCGCCTGTGGCGCGAAGCTCTTCGGGGGGGCGAGGGCCGGGCGCTCGCCGAGCGGATCGACCGGGGCGGGCGGGGCCGTGACGACGGGCTTCGGCGCCGGGGTCTTCTTCGCGACGACGGGCGGGGCGTCGTGGATGCGCACGGCAAAATCGCATCCTGTCAGCATGAGCATCGCAGCTACGGTTGCACAACCGCTGAAGAAGGTGCCTCGTCGCATCACTTCGTGCCCCCCTTCTTCGGCGTCGCGTTCCCAGCGCCGGGCTTCTTGTCCTCGGCCGCGCCCTTCGGAGCCGCGCCCTTCGGGGCCATGCCCTTCGGAGCCGCGCCCTTCGGAGCCGGATCCTTCGCGCCGGCCTTCTTCGGCGGCGGTGCGCCCTCGTGGGGGTGCGGCGCCTTGGGTTCCTTCCCCTTCGGCGACGCCTCGTCGGCGTCGGGCTTCGGGACGATGCGGAGCACGACCCGCGCGTTCGGATCGAGCACCGACTTCGCCGTGGCGAAGAGCGAGTCGCGGGTGACGCCGCGATAGCGGTCGAGATCCTTCTGGATGAAGCCCGGATCGCCGAGGTAGGTCTGGTAGGCGTTCAGCTGGGATGCGCGGTTCTCCACCGACTCGAGCTCCTTCACGAAGCCCGTCTCGTAGTCGTTGCGCGCGCGATCGAGCTCGGCCTGCGAGACCGGCTCCTTCGTGAGCTTCGCGATCTCGGCGTCGACGACGCGCTCGATCTCGTCGAGATCGGCCTTCGGTCGGGCGGTGATCTCGACGGTGAATTGCCCCCCGAGATCCCGAGAGTCCTGGCTCGCCGAGACGGACTGCGCGAGCTCCTTGTCGAACACCAAGGCCTTGTAGAGGCGGCTCGCCTTGCCGTGGTCGAGGACGTCCGAGAGGAGGTCGAGCTCGGCGTCTCCCGCCGAGAAGCGCGCGGGGCTGTGCCACGCCATCACGATCTTCGAGAGCTTCACGTCGTCCTCGACCGTCTCGCGGACGACGTGGTCGAGCTTCGTCGGAGGCGGCGCCTTGGGCTCCGGCGGCGCCTTCGCCTTCGCGATCGTGCCGAGGTACTTCTGGATGAGGGGCTTGGTCGCCTGCGCGTCGAAATCACCCGCCACGACCACCGACATGTTCGCCGGCACGTAGTACTCGGCGAAGAACCCCTTCACGTCGTCGACCGTCGCCGCTTCGAGATCCTCGTGCGAGCCGATGACGGGGTGGTGATACGGGTGGCCCTCCGGGTAGAGCAGCTCGGGGAGACGCAGCTCGATGCCTTTGCGATAGGGCTGATTCTCCGTGCGTTGTTGGCGCTCTTTGCGGACGACCTTGCGCTGCGCCTCGAGCTTCTCTTGGGTCATGGTCGCGCCGAGCGAGCCGAGGCGATCGGCCTCGAGCCACAAGAGCAGCGGCAGCGTGTGCGCCGGGCCGACGTCGAAGAAGTCGGTCCGATCCTCGCTCGTCCAGGCGTTGTTCGAGCCGCCCTCCGCCTCCATCCACTCGTCGAACTTCCCCGTGGGCGCGCGATCGGTGCCCATGAACATGAGGTGCTCGAACAGGTGCGCGAAGCCGGTCCGCTTGACGGCCTCGAACCTCGCGCCGACGCGCACCATCACGTTCACGGTGACGAGCGGGACGGTGTGGTCCTCGCTCAGGATGATCGTGAGCCCGTTGTCGAGCTGGTAGCGCTCGAACGGGATGTCGAGCTTCGGGCCGTCGGCGAGCGCCGGGGCGGCGGCCAGCGCGAAGGCGGACGCCAGCGCGAAGGCGATCGGTCGGTGGAACATGGCCCGGCAGGGTCGCGCCGAGCGGGCCGGATCGCAAGCGCCGCGTGGGCCTCAGGCCGCGTGGCTCCCGTCCGCGCTCGTCGGCACGAGGCGCGCGAGCCAGACACCCGGCAGGGAGGCGACGAACGCCAACGCGAAGAAGATCGGGAACCCGACGGCGCCCGCGACGTAGCCGCTCGCGGCGCCGGCGAGCGTCGTCGCGACGCTCATCAGCCCCGTCGAGAACGCGAAGTGCGCGGCCTTGTGCGCCCCGGCGGCGCGTCGAAGGATGAACACCGTGAACGCTGCGGTGCCGACGCCGGCGACGAGCTGCTCGGCGAGCACGGTGGCGACCACGATCGGCCACGCGGGTCGCGCGGCCGCGAGGCCGACGTAGAGGAGGATCGCGAGCGACTGGGCGACGGCGATGGGGGCGAGGGTCGATGACAGCCCGCGCCGCGCGATCGCGCGCCCTCCGACGAGCGCGCCGAGGATCGACGCGAGCGCGCCGCCCACGCCTTGCACGATGCCTCGGTGCGTCGTGTCGAGGCCGAGGGAGCTCAGGAAGGGAGCGTTCATCGCGAACATCAGCGCGTCGCCGGCGCGGAACGAGAGGAGGAACGCGACGGTGAGGGCAGCTCGATCCTTCGCGAAGAAGGCGCGCGCGGCGTCGACGAAGCCGATCGCGCCGCCGCCGGTCCGCGACGTCGCCGGCGGCTCGACGCGCGGCAACCACAGGTGGTGCGCGAGCGAGAGCCCCCCGAGCAGAGCGGCCGCGACGAGGAAGCACACGCGAAAGGACGTGAGGCCCGCGATCGCGACGAGGCCCCCCTGACCGGCGAGGAGCGCGGCGCGGTACGCGGCGACGCGGAAGCCGGAGAGCTTGGCTTGATCGGTCGGTCCGAGCGCCGCGAGGTAGTAGGCGTCGATCGCGACGTCGTGCGTGGCAGCGAGCAAGGCCACGGCGACGAAGAGGCGCGCGACGACCTGAACCGCCCCGAGCCCGGCTGGCCACGCGACGATCGCCACGAGCACCGCCAGCGCCGCCTCGCACGCGACCAGCCAACGTCGCGCGGTGCCGAAGCGATCGACGAGCGGGCTCCAGAGGAACTTGAGGTTCCAAGCGAGGCCGTAGAGCGAAGTGAGCCCCACGGCCGACAAGCTGGCGCCGAGCGCGGTGAAGAGCTGCGCCGAGACTTGATGGACGAGCGAGTAGGGCAGGCCCTCGGCGAAGTACGTGCTCGCGACCCAGGGCAGCGCGTCCGTTCGCTCGTCGGCGCCTTCGTCGACGGGCTCGCCGAGCGGCGCCGCGCCGAGGGTCGCGCCGGTGCGGAGCCCGGGAGAGCCTTCGGCGGGGCTCGGGGGGCGCGGCGACGTCTCGGCGCCTCTGTGCGGGCGCGGGGGCAGATCGGTGCTCACGAGGGACGTCACAGTGAGACGACGACTACACCGAGAAGGCAAGCGGGGCCCAACGCCCGACCTCTTCGACGCCGATCAGTAGCCGAGGACGTCGGAGCCGGTGGGCTTGGCGCCCTCGGGCTTGCCTGTGGAAGGGGCGCGGACGACGGGTCGCTCGGAGGGCGGGCGCTTCACGGCGGCGGTCGGCTGCGCGACCGAGGCGGTCGCCGGCGGGGCGGTCTCGTCCTTCGGGGCGCTCGAGGCGACGGCGCTCGACGCGGCGGCGCTCGACGCGGCGGGAGGAGACACCGGCGGGACGACGGGCGTGGCCGCAGAGGCGATCTGCGCCGTCTCGACGACGACGGCCACGCCCGGCACGCCGGCCGGAGCGACCGTGGATCCCGAGCGCACGAGGAGCAGAGCGATCACACCGCCGCCGACCACGAGCGCCGCAGCGAGGGCGACGAGCAAGCCGACGGGGCTCTTCTTCGCGGGGACGGCGACGGCCCCGATGGCCGGCCCGAGCGTGCTCGAGAATCGTCCGCCGCTCTGGCTCGCCTGCGCGCCGAAGCCGCCGCCGCTCTGGCTCGCCTGCGCGCCGAAGCCGGGTGGCACCGCCATCGTCCCGCCCAGCGAGGGCGCGCCCGGCGAACCGCCCATGCCGTCGAGCGCCCGAGGGTCGAGCGCCATCGTCCGCGCGCCGTCGTCCGAGTCGTCGACGCCGGGGGATCCGGCGAGACCGGCGAACGGAGCGGGCGCCATCGGCAAGGCAGGACTCATCCCCTGCCCCGCCGAAGGCGACGCCATCCCCGCACCCGGCGCCGACCCAGGAGGGAGTCGGACGGGGAGCGCGCTCGGGGGCCCCATCGGGGGGCCCATCGGGGGGCCAATCGGGGGGCCAATCGGGGGTAGAGCCCGCGGGGGCATCGGCGTCCCCGCCGCTGCTTGTTGCATCGACATGGCATTCGCATTCACATTGCCATGGCTTACGAATGGCAACAGCGCGCTCTTGAACTCCGCGGCGCTCTGGAAGCGGTCCTCGCGCTTCGCCGCGCACGCCTTCACGATCAGGCGGGCGAACGCGTCGTCCACGCTCGGGTTCAGCGTTCGGGGGTCGGGGAGCGGCTCGTAGACGATCTTGAACAAGAGCTCGGCGAACGTGTTCGCCTTGAACGGGACGTGCCCCGTCACGGCCTCGTAGAGGATGACGCCTACGGTGTAGAGATCGCTCCGGGCGTCGACGTCGTTGGACGACTTCACCTGCTCGGGGCTCATGTAGCTCGGCGAGCCCATGACCATCCCGGTGCGGGTCACCGCCCCGTCTCCCCCGATCTGAAGGAACTTCGAGATCCCGAAGTCGAGGATCTTCACGAAGTCCCTTCGTCCTGCTTTCTCACGGAGGATGAAGACGTTGTCGGGCTTGAGATCGCGATGGATGATGCCCGCGGCGTGCGCGGCGCCGAGGCCGTCGAGCATCTGGCAGACGATCGGCGCGACGACGGAGGGCTCGACGGCGCGGCCGCGCTGGATGCGTTGGCGGAGCGACTCTCCATCGAGGTACTCCATCACCATGAAGTGATCGCCCGCCGGGGTGCGTCCGAGATCGAAGACCTCCACGATGTGATCGGAGCCGATCTGACCCGCCGCCTGCGCCTCACGCTCGAAGCGCTGCACCGCGTCCTCGACGCCGCCGGCCCCCGCGTGGAGCACCTTGATCGCGACGGTCTTGCGCACGCGCATGTTCTCGCCGAGGAACACGGCGCCCATGCCGCCCGCGCCGATCTGACGGACGATCCGATACTTCCCGTCCAGGATCTCGCCTTCGCGCAGCGTCATCTCGCTCCGAAGCGTATCACGCGGCGCCCGTGAGCGGAAAGCCGCCGGCCGGCGAGCGGCGCCTCTCCCCGAGCGGATGCGCGGTTCGTGGTACAAGGGAACGATGCTCCTCAGGCCGTCGATCCGCCGCGCCGCGACGACCGGGCTCGTCGTGCTGCCGCTCCTCGTCGCGACCCCCGTTCTCGCTGGCCCGCCGAAGGCGGCGGCCGCGAGCGAGACCCCGAAGGACAAGGCGCGCTCGCTCGCGCAGGACGGCATCAAGGCGTTCGAGGCGGGCAACCACCAGCAGGCGCTCGACCTGTTCACGCAGGCCGAGTCGCTGTTCCACGCGCCCGTCCACGGGCTCTTCATGGCGCGCGCGAATGCGGGCCTGGGCAAGCTCGTCGCGGCGAAGGCGCTCTACGCGAAGGTCGCGGCCGAGAGCCTCGACGCGAGCGCACCCCCGGCGTGGGTGTCGGCGCGCGACGCCGCGAAGAAGGAGCTCGACGAGATCGATCATCGCATCCCGCGGGTCGTCCTGACGGTCACACCAGCGGACGCGCCCGAGCTGTCGGTGACGATGAACGACGTCGCCCTCCCCTCCCCGGTCGGCGGCTCGATCGAGGTCGACCCTGGCACGTACGTGTTCAAGGCGAGGTCCCGAGAGCTGAGCGCGTCGAGCAAGGTGGAGGCGAAGGAGCGCGCGACCGTGAACGTGCGGCTCGCGCTCGGCGCCCTCTCCCCGGTGCCGACCGCTCCCGTACCGGAGACCGAGGGGCCGAAGCGCCCTCGCCCGTCGCCGCTCCGGCCGGTCGCGCTGGGCGCCATCGCGGTCGGCGGCGTCGCCGTCGTCGCGGGCGCCGTCGTGGGCGGGCTCAGCGCGAAGAAGCGGAGCGACGCCAACAGCGCCTTCGACGCGTGCGAGGTGAAGTATGGCAAGCGGCAGTGCCAGGGTCCGGAGGAGGCCAACGTCAAGAGCCTGGACAAGAGCGCGACGGCGATGGGAAACGCCGGCGTCGGCCTGATCGCCGGTGGAGCGGCGGTGGCCGCTGCAGGGGTGGTGCTGTTCCTCGTCTCGGGCCCGAAGGGCGACGCTGCGCCCACGCGGACGGGGCGCGCGCTGCCCGCGGTGCTCCCCTCGGTCGGCCCCGGGTTCCTCGGCATCGATGGTCGCTTCTGAGCCCTCGGTCGAGCCGGCGCGGTCGGACGGACGTCGCGAGGAGATTCGCCCCGTGACGTCGGCCGCCGCCCCCGCGCCGCAGCGGAGTACACACTCGGCGGCGAGCCGTACTACGCTCCGCGCTCCGGACCCGCCACCGCGCGAGGCGCCGGTGACGATGCACCACGGAGCCAGAGCCGAGTGAACGAGTACACGCGACGCGAGGAGGTGAGGTGGATCCTCTTCTCCGCCGTGACGCTCGTCGGGTGCGTCGGAGGGGCGCTCTTCGCCTTGGTGACCGCGCAGGGGCCGTTGGTCCCGGATCCGGCAGCGCGCGCCGCGGCGAACGCGGCGGCCGATGCCTCGAAGAGCGTGGCGGCGTGCACCGCGAGCGCGACCAAGTTGGTGAAGGAGCTCGGCGTCTTTCGCAACTACGCTGCAGCAGCACAGCTGAAGGACACACCGGACGAGCCCGCCCCGGCGCCGCGAGATCCGAGGAAGCCGCCGCCGCGGCCGGACCCGAGGCACCCGGAGCCGAAGAAGCCCAAGGTCGACGCGTCGGACAAGGGCTTCGCCTGGCTCGGCGCCGCGCCGTCGCACGGCCACGCGGTCGCCCTCGCGCCGTGCAAGTCGCTGCCGGCCGAGGCGGGCGTCTCGACGCCGAAGGGCGAGCAGGGCTTCCACGCCATCGAGACCGCGGCGGCGATCCAGCCGCCACCGGACAACGATCGGGACGCCCAGGTCGCGGCCGCGAAGCAGGTCTACGCGGCGCTCGGTGACG
>CAYYKK010000071.1:0-27254 GCA_964467935.1 uncultured Polyangiaceae bacterium | reverse complement strand
TCCCGCTGGCGGCGGACCGTACCCGCCGCCCTGCGGGGGACCGTAGCCGGGCGGAGCATTTCCAGGAGGAGGGGCGCCGTATGGGTTCACGCGGCGAGCATACACGACCGAGGGTCTTGCCAAGCGGCCGCGTTCGACGCATTCCTCGCCCGGAGGGCCGCGACCTGCCGAGCGGCCGACGAGCCATGACGACCGACCACGACCGAGCCGACGCCCCCGAGACCGACACCCCCGCCGCCGACGCGCCGAGCGCCCCGCCCGCCGCCGCGCCCGTGAACCACGACGCGCACGCCGTCGAGATGCCCTTTCAGGCCGAGGTCCAGAAGGTCCTCACCTTGGTCATCGACTCGCTCTACGCGCACAAAGAGGTCTTCCTGCGCGAGCTCGTCTCGAACGCCGCCGACGCGCTCGACAAGGCGCGCTTCTTCCAGCTCACGCACGAGGACGCGACCCGGCAGGTAGGCGAGCCGCGCATCACCATCACGTGCGACGAGACCGCGAACACCCTCACCATCGCGGACAACGGCATCGGCATGACGCGCGAGGAGGTCATCGAGAACCTCGGCACGATCGCGCGCTCCGGCTCGATGGAGTTCTTGAAGGCGAACGCCGAGAAGGCGAAGGAGAAGGACGCGGCGCTGAACCTCATCGGCCAGTTCGGCGTCGGGTTCTACTCGGCGTTCATGGTCGCGTCGCGTGTCGACGTCCGGACGCGCAGCATGAAGGCGGGCGCGACGCCGGTCGTGTGGCGCTCGACGGGCGCCGGCTCGTTCACCGTCGCGGACGGCGAACGCGACGAGCCGGGCACCGAGATCGTGCTGCACCTCAAGGAGGAGCACCGCGACTTCGTCCGCGCGTGGCGGCTCAAGGACATCATCACCAAGTACTCCGACTTCGTGAGCTTCCCGATCTACGTGGGCGGGGAGGTCGCGAACCAGTCGAAGGCGCTCTGGACGATGCAGAAGAGCGCCGTGACCGAGGAGCAGCACCAACAGTTCTTCAAGCACCTGACGCAGGGCACGTGCGGCGAGGCGCCGATGCTCACGGTGCACCTCTCGATCGACGCGCCCGTGCAGTTCCACGCGCTGCTCTACGTCCCGTCGTCGCAGCCGTTCGACCTCTTCCAGAAGGAGCGGATGAGCCTGCGCCTCTACGCGAAGCGCGTGCTCATCATCGAGAACTGCGAGAAGCTCACGCCGATCTGGCTGCGCTTCCTCCGCGGCGTCGTCGACTCGGAGGACCTCTCGCTCAACGTCTCACGCGAGATGCTGCAGGAGAGCCGCGCGCTCGCGCAGATCGAGCAGCAGATCGTGAAGCAGGTGTTGAAGAGCCTCCGCGATCTCTCCGAGAGCGATCCGGAGAAGTACAAGGAGTTCTGGCGCCTCTTCGGCAAGGTCTTCAAGGAGGGGCTCACGCTCGACTTCCGGAACAAGGACGCGATCGCGGAGCTCTGCCGCTTCGAGTCGCTGAAGACGAAGGAGGGCGAGCTCATCTCGCTCAAGCGCTACGTCGAAGAGATGCCGGCCGAGCAGAACGACATCTACTACGTGACCGGGCCGAGCCGTCGCACGGTCGAGACGAGCCCCCACCTCGAGGCGTTCCGCAAGAAGGGCTACGACGTCCTCTTCCTCACCGATCCGATCGACGAGTGGGTCGTTCAGTCGCTCACCACGTACGACAAGAAGAAGCTCCAGAGCGTCGCCCACGGCGACCTCGATCTCGGCAAGGACGACGAGAGCGAGGAGTTCTCCGATCGCGACCCGACCGCGGCGCTCGACGCGATCCGAGAGGCGCTCGGCGATCGCGTGCGCGAGGTGCGCTTCTCGAAGCGCCTGACCGACAGCGCGAGCTGCCTCGTCTCCGAGGCCGGCGATCCGGGCGCCAACATGGAGCGCATCATGCGGATGATCGACGAGCGCGCGCAGGAGAAGAAGCGCATCCTCGAGGTGAACCCCAAGCACCCCGTGGTGAAGAACATCGCCGTCCTCGCCGTGAAGGCGGAGGAGAAGGACCGCGTCCGTTCGTTCTGCGAGATCCTCTACGATCAGGCGCTGCTCGCCGAGGGCGTGGTCGAAGATCCCGCGAAGCTCGTCAAGCGCATCCAGGATCTCCTCACGCAGGCGTCGACCGCCGCGGCCGGCGCCTGATGTCGAAGGCGTTCACGAAGGAGAGCGACGACGAGGACGACGAGGACCTCCGCGACGAGGCGCCGCGCCCGAAGGGGACGCAGCACATCACCGCGGAGGGCTTTCGGGCGCTGCAGGTCGAGCTGAAGCGGCTCTGGGAGGTCGATCGCCCGAAGATCACCGACGAGGTCTCCACCGCGGCGGCGCAGGGAGATCGGAGCGAGAACGCCGAGTACATCTACGGCAAGAAGAAGCTCCGCGAGATCGACCGCCGCATCCGCTTCCTGACGAAGCGCCTCGACGCGGTGACCGTCGTGACGCCGTCGGCGTCCCAGCTGGGGAAGGTCTTCTTCGGGGCCTGGTTCACGATCGAGGACGAGGACGGCAAGGAGATGACCTACCGCATCGTGGGCACCGACGAGATCGACCTCGCCGCGCGGAAGATCAGCGTGGCCTCGCCAGTCGCGCAGGCGCTGCTCGGCAAGGCCGAAGGCGACAGCGCGACGGTCCAGCGTCCGAAGGGCCCGACCGAGGTGACGGTCGTGAAGGTCTGGTACGAGTAGCCGGGCCGGTACAGACGCCGAGGGCGTGCGCCTCGCGGCGCGGGCGTGGTAAGCGGAGCAGGTCATGAGCGTCCGCCTGCACGTCAACATCGATCACGTCGCCACGGTCCGAAACGCGCGCGGCACGCGCTACCCCGATCCGCTGTTCGCCGCCCACGTGTGCGAATCGTCGGGCGCCGACGGCGTGACGGCGCACCTGCGCGAGGACAGGCGCCACATCCGCGACGAAGACGTCGAGCGTCTGCGCGCGTCGATCACGTCCCACTTCAACCTGGAGATGGCCGTCACGGACGAGATGCGCGGCATCGCCGAGCGCGTCGTCCCGGACACGGCGACGCTCGTGCCGGAGCGCCGCGAGGAGCGCACGACCGAGGGCGGGCTCGACGTCGAGGGACAGCGCGCGCAGATCGAGGCCTTCGTCGCCATGGCCAAGCGGAAGGCGATCCGGACGAGCCTCTTCATCGCCCCCGACGAGCGCGCCGTGCGACTCTCGCGCGACCTCGGCGTCGAGCAGATCGAGCTGCACACGGGCGAGTACTGCCACGCGTGCGAGCCGGGCCACGCCGCCGAGAAGCGGCGCCAGCTCGACCGCATCGTGCGCGCCGCCGAGCTCGCACGATCGCTCGGCCTCGAGGTCGCCGCCGGTCACGGCCTCACGCGCCACAACGTCGCCGAGATCGTCGCGATCGAGCCGATCGTCGAGGTCAACATAGGCCACTCGGTGATCGCCGACGCCGTCTTCATGGGCCTGGCAGAGGCCATCCGCGAGCTCCGGCACGCGATCGAGCGACACGCGCGGCCTTGAGCGCGATCGAGCGACACGCGCGGCCTCGAGCGCGCGAGCGCGCGATCGAGCGACGAGCGCCGCGAGGCGCGGCCCGGGGTCGTGGGCTCAGTCCGGGAGGGCGGCGTCGCGCAGCGACGCGAGCTCGTCGGCGCTCGGGTAGCGCTTCGTGTGCCGGCGCTCCGGCCAGAGGCCGGGCACCTCTTCGAGACAGCCGCCGGCGATGCGCTCGACGTCCTCCCACGCGACGAGGAACGAGTCCAAGGGCTCGCCGTCGTCGTCGACCTTCACGAACGCGACGAGGTCGGTGACCGGCAAGAGCGTGTCGACGTCCTCGCTCCACGTCGCGATGGTGCGGATCTCCGCGTCTCGCTGCGTCGCGATGAAGGACGCGACGAAGAGGTCCACGTCGTCTCGTTCGTGCGCGGCGTCGAGGTGGCGCTTCTGCTCGGCGTACTCGGCGTTCGCGAGCAGCACGTGCCCGCGGCGGACGATCGACGCGAGCGGGTGATCGTCGGCGACGACGTACGGGACGATCTCGCCTCCGGGGCCGACGCCATAGAGCGCCGGTGAGACCCCGCGCGTCGACGCCATGAACTCGCGCTCGGCGGTCTCGGCGAGGCGGATCACCGAGTCGAACGACGCGTCGCCGACGACGAGCAGCGTGCTCCTCTCCGGGATGGCGCAGACGACGCTGCCGGTGACGTGGCTCTTCATCGCGCGAAGGAAGCTCGGCGCGAGGACGCGCGAAGACTCGTAGGCGTCGTTGGCCGAGACGTGCCACATCGGATACGGCGCGGCGACGTCCCAGGGCTCGATCGAGTGCTCGAGCGTCTCCTCCACGTTCGCCCGCGCGCGCTCGAAGAGCTCGTCCATCGAGCAGCCCCAACCCTCGCGTTGCTCCTCGGTCACGTACGAGAACGTTCGACCTCGATCGAGCGCGACGCACTCGAAGAGGCACGGGAGCGGACGACGCGCGACGACGGCCCCGCCCGCGGGCATCGACGCGAAGAGAGAAGGCGACCGCACGACCGCGAAGACGCGCGAGAGGGCCTCCTCCCGAGAGAGATCGGGGTCCTCCGGCTGCGCGACGCCCTCGAGGAAGAACCGGATCCGCGCGGCGCGCTCCGCCGGGCCGAGATCGCGCGTCTCCCGGAACAGGTTCGAGAGGTAGGCGATGACCTTCGGCCCGTCGTCGTCCGCGCGCGAGAGGTCGAGGGCGAGCTCGTCCTCGCGCTCCTCGATCGTGTCGAACGCCTCCATCGACCGCGCGAGCGAGGCGACGAGCTCGCGGAACTGTTTCTCGGGATCCGTCACGCGGTCAGCATCTAACACGCGCCGCGCGACCGCGACAGCTCGCGCGTCACTCCTCGCTCGGCGTGGTCTCGGCGCTGGCGTCGTCCTTCGCAGGGGGCGCGGCCGCATCGGCGACTACCTTCTTCTCGGCGTCTCCGTTCTTCTCCTCGTCGTCCGCGGCCTCGCGCGCGTCCCCGCCCTCGGCGTCTCGGTCCGGCGGAGCGGCCTTCGCGGCTTCGCTCGTCGTCGCGGCCTTCTTCTTCTTTTGCTTCTTCTTCGCGGGCCCGGCCGTCGCATCGACGTCCGCCTTCTTGCCGACGGCCGCCTTCTCCGCCGCCTCCGCGTGCTCCTTCAGCGCCCGCAGCCCGAACGCCGCGCCCACCCAGAACGGCACGAAGAACAAGATGAAGAAGCCGTTCTTCTGGTCGAACCAGGGCAGCACCTTGAGCACGGTTCCGAGCAGCGCGAACGCGGCCGCGGCGCGCACGAGCTTCTCGGCGAATACGATCGATCGGACCCGGTTCAACGCGACGCGGACGCCGGTGCCGGTGAGCACGATCACCCACGGCGCGCACAAGAAGATGTTCTCGTTCCGATACCCGACGACGTGATCCGTGAAGACCCACGCCGCGATGAAGAACGTC
Organism: uncultured Polyangiaceae bacterium; assembly: GCA_964467935.1. Taxonomy (GTDB): domain Bacteria; phylum Myxococcota_A; class Polyangia; order Polyangiales; family Polyangiaceae; genus CAYYKK01. The sequence goes on along the minus strand of CAYYKK010000071.1, from coordinate 21,841 downwards.
CCGAGGAACCCGAAGACGAGCCCGAAGAACGCGAGGCTCGTGCCGAACAAGACGCGCGCGAACCGCTGCGTCCGCGCCGCGCGGCCCAAGCCCGCGAGCACGAGGCCGGCGAGGAGCCCCGTCACGAGCGCGTAGGGCCACCACACGGGCGGCGTCGCGGCGGGGTCGGGGCGATCGGTCGGCACGAGGATGAACTCGCGCTTCACGAGGGGGCGCTCGGTTCCATCCGGGCCGGGCACGGTCACCGCGCGGAGCGTCTTCTGGAGCTCCATCGGGATGAAGGCTTCCTCCCAGACCGTGATGGGCTTGTCGATGAAGTCGCCCATCACGAGGTTCAGGATCACCTCTTCCGGCGCGAGATCCGCGGTGAGCCGCAGCGTGTGATCGCGGTACGACATCCGCGCGGGCGCCTTCGACACGGCCTTCACGCGGCCGCCCGTGATGAGATCGACCATGTCGCGGACGCGCGTGGAGCAGTTGTCGCGATAGTAGTCGTACTTGTAGTAGCGGTTCTCGGGGCGCAGGTTCTCCTCGAGGCGGCGCTGCAGCTCCACCTTCTGCTCGCTGGTGAGGTCGAGCTCCTGCGCGACGATGCCGCGGTTCTCCGCGCGGTAGGCCTCCTTCGTCCAGCCGATCGGCGCCGCCGAGAGCCAGTACATGAAGCGGCCGAGGAAGAACTTCGGGATGAGCGCGGGGTCACCGAAGCTGAACGTTCCCCAGTTGTAGACGCGGTCGCGCGCGAACGCGTTGCGACCCGAGACGTCGTGGATCCAAATCGCGTTGTGCCCGAACTTGTAGAAGGGGTGATCGCCCGGGCTGAAGATGAGGACGTACGCCGTCAGCGCCGAGCCGAGATCCGCGGGAGGCGTGGGCGAGGCGCCGAAACCGAAGCCGGGCCGCGGTCCCATCGGATCCATCGGCCTCGGGGGCGGCGGAGGCTCGGCGGGCGCGCGACCCGACACGCTCGGCGCTCCGTCGATCGTCCGAAGCGGGTCACCGGGTTGCGCGGACGAGCGGCGCGGCAGGAGCCCCCCCGCGACGAGCGACGCGGCGAGCACGCAAAGGACGAGGACGCGACGGAGCCCCTTCTTCATGACGGCGGACTTAGCTGAACTGGCCAGGCGCGTCATGTCGCACCGCCGCCGGGCGGTCTGCTAGCTTCGGGCTCGATGATCCCCGTCCTCTCCCGGGCCGAGATGCGCGCGTTCGACAAGTGCGCGATCGAGATGTGCCAGGTGCCGGGCGTCGTTCTCATGGAGAACGCGGGTCGCGGCGCGGCCGACGTGCTCTCGGCCATGATCGAGGCGGACGGATGCGGGCGAGCGCGACCGGCCCGCGACTCGTTTCCGACGCGCCACGTGCGCGCGCCCGGCCAGCCGGCGCGCTACCCGCTGCACGCGCGCGTCGTCGTCGTGTGCGGCACGGGCAACAACGGAGGCGACGGCTTCGTCGTCGCGCGACACCTGCTCGCGCGCGGCGCCGACGTCACGGTGGTGCTCACCGGCCGCAGCGAGAAGGTGACGGGCGACGCGCGCATCAACCACGACGCCTACGTCGACCTCGGCGGCCTCTGCGTCGAGCTGCCGGAGGGAGCGCCCCTCGAGCGGCTCACGGCCGAGATCGCCGAAGCCGACTACGTGATCGACGCCATCTTCGGCACCGGCCTCGACCGCCCCATCGTGGGACACCTCGTCGAGGTGATCCACGCCGTGAATCAAGCCAAGGTGAGGAAGATCGCGCTCGACATCCCGTCGGGCCTCGACGCCGACAGCGGCTCTCCGCTCGGCATCGCCGTTCACGCCGACGACACGGTGACGTTCGGCCACCTCAAGATCGGGCTCCTGACGCCGGAGGGCGCGCGCCTCGCGGGCAACGTGCACGTCGTCGATCTCGGCGTGCCCGACGCGAAGATCCTCGAGCAAGTGGGGCACGTGGCAGAGGTGATCGCCGAGGACGAGATCGGCGCGCACTTCCTGCCGCGCGAGGCGAACGTCCACAAGCACGCGGCCGGCAACGTGCTCGTCGTCGCGGGCTCCGAGGGAAAGCTCGGCGCGGCGGTGCTGACGGGCCGGGCGGCGATGCGCGGCGGCGCAGGCCTCGTGACGGTCGCGACGTGGCCCGACGCGGCGCGCGCGCTCGCCGCGCTCGCCACCGAGGTGATGACCACGTCGATCGACGCGAGCCGCCTCGACGACGCGCTCCGCGTCGCGCTCGAGGGCCGACACGTCGTCGCGATCGGCCCCGGCCTCGGCCTCGACGACGCCGCGAGGAGGGCCGTCGACCACGTCGTCCTCGGCTGGGAGGGGACGAAGATCGTCGACGCCGACGCGATCACGCACTTCACGGGACGCGCCAAGGAGCTCGCCGGAGCCAAGGGGCGGCTCGTCCTCACGCCGCACCCGGGCGAGCTCGGGAGACTGCTCGGTCGATCGGGGCGAGACGTGGAGCAGGATCGTTTCGGCGCGGTGCGCGAAGCCGTCGCCCTCACGCGCGCGACCGTCGTGCTCAAGGGAGCGCGGACCATCATCGCGACGCCGGACGGCCGGCTCTTCATCTCGATGGCGGGCAACCCCGCGCTCGCGACCGCCGGCTCGGGCGACGTGCTCACCGGCCTCATCGCCGCCTTCGCGTGCACCCTGCCCGTCACCGAGGCGGCGTGCGCCGGCGTCCTCGTCCACGCGAAGGCCGGTGACCGATGGCGAGAGCGCACCGGCGCCGATCGCGGTCTGCTCGCGAGCGAGCTCTGCGACGCGGTGCCGGACCTCGTCGCCGCCCTCTGGCGCAGCAGCGGATCCGACGGCCGACGGTCGCGGTGACTCCAACGAGCCACACCCCCGCGGCTGCGTGGCAACACGCACACGCCCGGCGATGCCTCGTCATTCCGCATAGTTGAGCGAATCGTTGGCGTGGCACCTCGCTTGCGATGGTCGGCGGGCGGAGGACACGATGCCCGCTCTCGCCCCCGTCAGCTCGAACCGCTCGCACCTCGTCACCGACTCGCGCCGCGCCGTCGGGGCGACCCACCCGCCCTCGGCCCGCCGAGACCACGGCAGCGAGCTGCGTCGCGCGCTCGTCGCGATGCGGGGGGATCTCCAATCGCGCGCGCTCCGCATGGCGCGATCGACGGCGCTCGCGGAGGACCTCGTCCAAGACACCATCGAGCGAGCGATGAAGTTCGAGTCGCACTACATCCCCGGAACGAACGTGCGCGCGTGGGTCTTCCAGATCCTCTTCAGCGTCTTCATCACGCGCTGCCGGCGCTCGCGGCGCGAGAAGAACGCGCTCGCTTGGCTCTCGACCGATCCGAACGCGTGGACCGTCCCGCAGAAGACCGCGCCGATGCAGGGCCTCTCGCCTGCGCTCGAGGTCGCGCTGCGCGAGCTCCCGGAGGGCTTCCGCCGCGCGGTCGAGCTCGTCGATCTCGGCGAGATGAGCTACCGCGACGCCGCCGATCAGATGGGCGTCCCCGTCGGCACCGTGATGAGCCGTCTGCACCGCGGCCGGAAGCTCCTCGCGGCGGCGCTCCGCGAGAGCGACGCGGCCGGCGAGATCCTCGCCGCTGCCTGACCGCGAACGGCACGGCGCGCGCGCGCGATCGGCTTGTCGCGCCCCCGGCGGGGGACTACGAGAGAGGGACCGTCCTGCCGAGAGGTGAGCCATGTCCCTGCCCCGTCCCGTCTACATCGTCAGCGCCGCCCGCACCCCGATCGGAGCCTTCCTCGGATCGCTCTCCAGCGTCACCGCCCCGCACCTCGGCGCCGCCGCCATCAAGGCCGCCGTCGAGCGCGCCAAGGTGAGCGCGGATCAGATCGGCGAGGTCTACATGGGCAACGTGCTGTCGGCGGGCGTGGGCCAAGCGCCGGCGCGCCAAGCGGCGATCTACGCCGGCGTCCCCGACAAAGTGCCTGCGACCACCGTCGGCAAGGTCTGCGGCTCGGGTCTCCAGGCGGTCGTGCTCGGCGCGAAGAGCGTCGCGCTCGGCGACGCGGAGCTCGTGCTCTCGGGCGGCATGGAGTCGATGTCGAACGTGCCCTACTACCTCCCGCAGGCGCGCGGCGGCTACCGCATGGGCCACGGAAAGATCATCGACGGCATGATCCACGACGGCCTGTGGGATCCGTACGGCGACTTCCACATGGGCAACGCCGGCGACAAGTGCGCGAGCGAGTACAAGTTCACCCGCGAGGCGCAGGACGAGTTCGCGAAGGAGAGCTTCCGGCGCGCCCTCGCGGCGCAGAAGGAGGGCGCGTTCAAGGCCGAGATCACGGCGGTCTCCGTGCCTCAGAAGAAGGGTGACGCGCTCCTCGTCGGCGACGACGAGGGACCGCCGAACGGCAAGCCCGACAAGTTCGCGTCGCTCAAGCCGGCGTTCTCGAAGGACGGCACCATCACCGCCGCGAACGCGTCCTCGATCAACGACGGCGCGAGCGCGCTCGTCCTCGCGAGCGAGGAGGCCGTGAAGGCGCACAAGCTCGAGCCGCTCGCGCGCATCGTCGGCTACGCGGGCGCCGCGCAAGCGCCCGAGTGGTTCACGACGGCGCCCGCCGCCGCGATCAAGAACGCCTGTGATCGCCTCAAGATCACGACGAAGGACATCGACCTCTACGAGATCAACGAGGCCTTCGCCGTCGTCACGATGGTGGTGTCGAAGCTCTGCGAGCTCGATCCGGCGACGGTCAACGTTCGGGGCGGCGCCGTCGCGCTCGGCCACCCGATCGGCGCTTCCGGCGCTCGCATCCTGACGACCCTCGTCCACGCGATGAAAGATCAGAACAAGAAGCGAGGCCTCGCGACGCTCTGCATCGGCGGCGGCGAAGCGCTCGCCGTCGTGGTCGAGCGATGAACCTCCCTCTCCGCGTCTGAGGCGTCGATGGCGTCACCCGAGGTCAGGACGCGCGCCATCGCGCCTCACGTGGAGAGCTTCGCCGCGCTCACGCCGACGCTTCCGCCGGCGACGCACACGCAGAGCTACGCGCTCGGCGAGCGGCAGGTCGTGCTCGTCGAGCCCTCGACGCCGTACGACGACGAGCGCGCCGAGTGGCTCGCGTGGGCTCGAGGCCTCGCCTCGAGCGGCCGAGAGCTCGTCGCGATCTTCGTGACGCACCACCACGCCGATCACGTCGGCGGCGCCGACTTCCTGAGCGCGGAGCTCGACCTGCCGCTCTGGGCCCACGCGGAGACGGCGCGCCGGATGCCGCGCGCGACCGTGAGCCGCACGCTCGTCGACGGCGAGTCCTTCACCCTCGAGGGGCCGACGCCGTCGCGCTGGGACGTGCTGCACACGCCGGGACATGCGCCCGGACACTTGTGCCTCCTCGAGCCCGATCGCCGCACGCTCGTCGTGGGCGACATGGTCGCCAGCGTGGGGACGATCCTCATCGAACCGCGCGACGGCGACATGACGGCTTATCTCGCGCAGCTCGCGCGCCTTGCCGAGCTCGACGCGGACGTCGCGCTGCCCGCGCACGGCGATCCGATCGGCACCCCCGCGCGGCTCTTCCGCGCCTACGGCGCGCACCGCTTGATGCGCGAAGGGGTGATCGTCGACGCCGTCGTGAAGTCGGGCGGCGGGACGCTCGACGAGCTCGTGCCCGTGGCGTACGCCGACACCGCCACGATCCTCTGGCCCCTCGCGAAGCTCAGCCTCGAGGCGCACCTCTTGAAGCTCGTGCGCGAAGGCCGCGTGAGGACGGACGGCGAGCGCTTCGCGCCGGCGTCGTGACGCTCATTGCCCGCACGCGAGCACGCACGCGCCGAGCGCGTTGTTCGAGTCGCCCTGGACGTTCGCCTGGATGTCGTTGCACCCCGCCTTGACGACGCAGGTCGCCGCGCACGCCGCGTAGAGCTGGCATTGATCGCCGGCCTGGGTGAGGTGCGCGTCGGTGAGGCCGCACGACTTCACTTTGTCGAGGGCCTGATCGCAGGCGGTCGGCTCGCCACACCCCGAGAGGAGCGCGAGGCCGACCAGCACCGAGAGCGCGACGGCGCGAGCGCGAGGAGAGGTCATCCACATGTCGACGCGCATCTTGTCGAGCCTCGGCCTCGACGTGGGGGACGAGCACGAATGCGACCCGCGCGGAGCGCGCCTCACCAGGAGAGGTGAATCCTCGTCTTCGCGAAGCGCGCGGCGATTCCCGTCACGCCGGGCAAGCGGGCGACCTCTTCGAGCAGCGCGAGCGCCTGATCGAGATCGATTTGCTCTGGTAACCCCATCGCTCTGGCTTGATCGCGCACGAGGGCCCCGGCCCGCTCGTCGCCGATGGTGGGCGCGAGCAAGCTCGCGAGCAGGTGGAGTGACTGGGTCCGCTTCGTCGCAGCGACGTAGCCCGAAGGCGTGCGAGCGCCGTCGAGGCGGGTCAGCGCGACCCGACCCGTGACGCCGACGATCCCGTCCTCTTGCGCGATCTTCTCGAGCACCCGGCGCGCCGTCGCGCCGTCCATCGGCTCGGAGCCGACGCCGAGCGCCGCCATCGCGCGCACCACGACCTCGTGCGCCTTCAGCGTCCCCAGCGCCGCGCTGAGGAGCGACTGCAGATCGGAACCGCGATACTGCTTGGCGCTCGGAACCATGATCACCGAGGGAACGCGAGGACGACGCTCGTCGTGTTGTGGAACCCCGACATGTCGCCGCCGTAGAGCGCGATCTCGCCGTAGGTCTCGAAGCCCGCGAGCTTGGCGTCGCCGAGCTCCTTCGAGATGCCGCGCACGGCCTCCTCGAAGCGCTGGTCGAGGATGAGCTTGCGGCAGATGCAGTCGAAGACGACGGCGCCGGCGCACTCGGCGCCGCCGAGCTGCTCACGCGCGGCGCGCGCCGCTCGCAGGGCCGCGTCGACCTGCCGCTCGGCCACGCTCTCGGTGATGCGGATGACGCTGCCCTGCGCGATGCCGCACGCGAACGAGAGCGAGCCGTCGGGCAGGACGGCGAGGGGCGCGCGGATCTTGTAGCTGCCCTCGGCGCCGCCTCCCCCGAGCGCGAGCCCGGCCTCGTAGCGCAGGAGGTAGCCGCCGAGCTCGCCGGGCGTGAGCGCGTCGGTGTCGATGCCGCGGGTCCGCGCGACGTCCCGCGTCTTCTCCCGCCACACGTCCCACGCCGGCCGGCCGTCGATCTCGTGGACGACGTTGCCCTCTGCGCGGGTCACCGTGAGCTTCTCCGAGATCGGCAGGTGCCCGTGGCTGACGCCGATGGCGAGGGGCTTCTTCGAGAAGACGAGAGCCACCGCGAGCGCGTCGTCGCTCGCGCGGCTCCCGGCCGACACGACGGTCCGGGTCATCGCGAGATCGTCGCCCGCGGCGCCGCCGGCGAGCTGCACCGCCGGACCGAGCGTCGCCGCCACGAGCAGCGAGGCCTCCTCTCCGACGCCCGAGAGCGGATCGAGCAGGAGGATCGCCGTGCAGTGCGGATACCCCTCGACGTTTCGAGGCAGGCCCTCGAGCGCCCGTGAGACAGCCCCTTCGGGGTCGGCCTTCAGGCCGCTCGAGAACCCATGATACGTTTGCATATCACTTGCAATTGCAAAGGCGGTCATCGACTGCTTCGCCTCGCCGCTCTCGGTGAACTCCCCCGCCGACGAGGCCCCGAGCACCGACGCCTGGGGGAAACGCGCCGAGAGCGCCGCCGCGACCTGCTCGAGCGGGTGGGCTGGGGACGAGAAGACCAGAACGAGGGCCGGCGCCTTGCCGTCGAGCCCTGCCTCCAAGGACTTCGAGAGGTCGTCGACGGAGGTGGCGAGGGCGGAAGCGATCTTGGTCATCGTAGCCATGCTAGCTCTTACGGCGCTTTCGCGGCGAGCGTCGAGCCCCCGCGGGCGCACGAAAAAAGTTCCAGGCTCGGCGTCGCGCTCGAGCGAGGTCCGCAGCTTCGTTCGTCGACGTCGCGTCCGCGTCTCTCCTCCTCCTACCGAGTGGGGCCGTCCCGGAAAAGGTGGGAGACGACGGGCCCGGGTTGACGTCGCCGCGGACCTCGGGCCATGGAAGCCATGTGAACGAAGCGCCCTGGGTCTCCGTCATCATGGGAAGCCGCAGCGATCTCGACCACATGTCGCCCGCGGTCGAGATCCTGGGGGAGCTGTCGATCCCCTACGAGGTGCGGATCGTGTCCGCCCATCGGACTCCGGACTGGATGTTCGAGTTCGCCGAGAGCGCGGAGTCCCGCGGGCTCGAGGTCATCATCGCCGGCGCGGGGGGCGCCGCGCACCTGCCCGGCATGGTCGCCGCGAAGACGCTCGTGCCCGTGCTCGGCGTGCCCGTGCCCGCGACCGGTCTCATGGGCATCGACTCGCTCTTGTCGATCGTTCAGATGCCGAAGGGCGTCCCGGTCGGCACGCTCGCGATCGGTCACCCGGGAGCCGCCAACGCGGCGCTCCTCGCGGGATCGATCGTCGCGCTGAAGCACCCCGAGGTGCGCGAGCGGCTGCGCGCCTACCGCGAGAAGCGACGCGACGAGGTGCTCGCGCAGCGGATCCTCTGATCCGGGCGTGACCCGCGTTGCCAGTGGCCGCCGGCGCGGCTAGAGCACCCGCGATGGCGACGCGAGAGAGAGGGCCGCTGCTACCCGGCGCGACGATCGGCATCCTCGGCGGGGGCCAGCTCGGTCGCATGACGGCGATGGCTGCGCGCGAGCTCGGCTACCGCATTCGGGTGCTCGATCCCGACGCCTCGTGCGCCGCGCGCTTCGTCGTCGAAGAGTGCATCACGGCGCCGTTCGACGACGACATCGCCGCGGCGTGGCTCGCGCATCGCTGCGACGTCGTGACGCTCGAGATCGAGAAGGTGAGCCTCGCGAGCCTCGACGCGGCGGCTCGCCTCGTGCCGGTGAGGCCTTCGCGTGAGGCCCTCCACGTGATCCAGGATCGCGCGCGCCAGAAGCGCTGGCTCGCGACGAACGGCTTCCCGATGGGCGCGTTCCGCGTCGCCGCGACCGAGCCCGAGCTCGAGCGCGCGATCCGCGAGCTCGGTGGCCGTTGCTTCGTCAAGTCGGCGACCGGCGGCTACGACGGTCGAGGCCAGGTGGAGGTGAAGAGCGCCTCCGAGGCCGCCGAGGCGTTTCGGACGCTCGGCTCCGACACGGTCGTGGTGGAGAAGGAGCTGGAAATCGAGGCCGAGCTCAGCGTGCTGGTCGCGCGTCGACCGAGCGGTGACAGCGTCGTCTACCCGCCGGCGCTGAACCACCACGAGCACCGCATCCTCGCGTGGTCGGTGATCCCGGCGCCGATCGACGCTGCCCTCGCTGCACGGGCGGTCGACCTCGGGCGCAGCATCGCCGACGCGATGCAGATCGAGGGCCTGCTCGTCGTCGAGCTGTTCCTCGTCGGCGGCGAGCTGCTCGTCAACGAGCTCGCGCCCCGCCCGCACAACAGCTTTCACGGGACGCAGATCGCCTGCGCCACGAGCCAGTTCGAGCAGCACGCGCGCGCCGTGTGCGATCTCCCGCTCGGGTCGACCAGCGTGCTCAAGCCGGCGGCCATCGCCAACCTGCTCGGCGATCTCTGGGAGGGTCACGCGCCGCCGTTCGACGAGGCGCTCGCGCTGCCCGGCGTGCGCTTGCACCTCTACGGCAAGCGAGGGGCGCGGCCGGGTCGCAAGATGGGTCACCTCTCGGCGACGGGCGCGACGCCGGATGAGGCCGTCCGCACGGTGCGAGAGGCGTACGAGAGGCTCGTGAAGCCCGGCCGAGCGTGAGCTAGTTCGCGGTGATCGGCGCGTCGAGGGACGCGACGCCACCAGGACCTTCGCCCATGTCGACGAGGCTCGCGCGGTAGACGAGCGCGCCCGCGTCGGTCTTGATCTCGCCGCCGAGATCGCCCCACGAGAAGCTCTCGCTCGCGAGCGTGGACATGGTCGCGGCCGACTTGCCGATCTTCACGCGGTAGCGCGTCTTGGTGACGGGGATCTTGGTCGTCTTCACGGTGACGACGTCGTCGACCGAGTCGAGCACCGCCTCGTTCGCGTCCGCGGTGGCGACCGTCTTCGCGATGAGCGACTCGTAGTCGCTCGTCTTGCCGGCGACGAACGTCCCGGCCGGGGTGCCCTTCTCGACGGAGAGGACGTCGCCGTGGTGCGCCGCCGTCGCGTCCGTCTTCACGCGCAGGGTCTCGGTCTTGCGACCCTTCTCGGCGAGCGTCATGTCGATCGTGATCGACGCGTCGTCCCGCTCGACGACGCGCTCCGTCAGCGTGAGAGGCGCGTCGTGGAAGCTGCCGTCGAACGCGAACACGACGAAGTCGCCGACCCTCCGCGGATCGACCGAGACGCTCTGCGGTGCAGGCGCCGGCGTGGCCTCGGCGGCACCGTCTCGGTCGGCGCTCGCGCGCGTCGTCTCGATCTTCGCGACGTCGGTCGTCGCGGGGTGCGGCGCGACGTGGGCGGCGCAACCGAAGGCGGACAGAGAGAGCGCGGCGAGGATCGGGGTGATCGGCTTCATGCCTAGCCGCTATCGGACTTCGGGAGGGACGGCCAACTTTCGCGACGAGCTCAAGGCGCCGCGACGACGCGCCGAAAACCTCGGGCGAGCGCCGCGGTGACCGGGCCCTTCGCGAAGGCACGGCGCCCCTCGGCCGCGTCGATCGACGCGATGGGCATGATCTCGCGCAAGGTCGACGTCAGGAAGGCTTCGTCGCTCGAGAGCACGTCGGCGGGCGTGAGCGGCGCCTCCTCGACGGCGACGCCGAGGTGGGCGGCGACCTCGAGCGTCACGGCGCGGGTGATGCCAGGCAGCGCGCCCGCGCCGAGCGGTGGCGTGACGAGACGCCCTCCGCGGACGACGAAGACGTTCGTCGTCGTCCCCTCGACGACGTGACCGGACGCGTCGCACACGAGCGCCTCGTCGCAGCCCACCTCACGCGCGCGGAAGAGGCAGAGCAAGCTCTCGAGGTAGTTGCCGACCTTCGCGCCGCGCGCCGCGTCGCTCGGTCGATGCGTGGGAACGCACAAAACCTTGGCTCCCTCGTCGTAGAGACGCGCCGCGGGGGGGACGAAGGGTTCGACGAAGGTGACGCGCCGAGCTGACATGCCCTCCTCGGGGAGGAGGCCCAAGCGCCCGCCGCCGCGGGTGACGAGCACGCGGAGCACGAGCTCCGAGGCGGGTGCATCGACGCCGCCGGGCGCCATCTCGCGCACGGAGGAGGTGAGCGCGACGAGCTCGCGCCCCAGCGCCTCGACCGACAGGGGCAGCGCGATCCGCGTCACCTCGCTCGAGCGAGCGAGACGCGACAGGTGCGCCTCGAGCCGAAAGAGCTTCCCGTCGTAGGTGCGCAGCGTCTCGAAGATGCTGTCGCCATAGAGGAAGCCACGGTCGTAGACGCTGACCGTGGCCCTCTCCCGCGGGACGAGGACGCCGTCGACCGCGACCCAGCTCACGCCGCTATTTCTTCAGCTCGGCGAGCAGCGTCTTCGCCTTCTCGAGGTTCTTGTCGGTGTCGAGCGCGCGCTCCAGCATCTGCACCGCCATCTTGTCGTCGCCCTTCTTGTGGTGCGTCTGACCGAGGAAGAAGAAGACCTCGGCCTTCGTGATGGCCGAGCTTCCGTCGAGCTTCTGCATCAAGAGGGCCTTGAACGTCTTGCCCGCGCGATCGAGGTACGCGTCCTTCTGCGCCGGCTCCGCGTCGGCGAGCTCGAGCGAGAGCACGCCGAGATCGCGAAGCACCGCCACGCTGCCCGGGTCGAGCTTGAACGCGGAGTCGAGCTCGGCGAGCGCCTTCTGCCGATCGCCATCGGCGAGGTACGCCTTGGCGAGCCGATGATGGATCGGCGCGAGCTCCTTCGCGCGGCGACCGCCGAACGACTCGACGATCTTCTGAAGCGCCTCGAGCGCCTGCTTCGCGCGCCCCGAGGCGCTGTAGGCGTCGCAGAGCGTGAGCAAGAGCTCGCGATCGTTCGGGACGAGCTCCGACGCCTCCGCGAGGAGCGTCGCCGCGGCGCCGGCGTCGTCGAGCTGCTTCGTGTGGATGTCCGCGGCGGCGCGCAGCAGGCGAACCTTCTCGCCCGTCTCGGTCGCGGCGCGCGCGTCCTCGGTGATGAGCTCGGCGAGCTCCTTGTGCGCCTTCTGCTTCTCGTAGGTCGAGCGGAGCTTCTCCCGCAGCTCCGCATCGTCGCGCTTGAAGCCGAGGCCACGCTCGAGCGCTCGCCGCGTCCCCGCGTCGTCGCCCAGGTCGGCGAAGATCTGCGCGAGGCGCTTCGCGTGCCCGAGCGCGTCGGCCGCCTCGGCGACGTCGAGCGTGCGCTCGAGCACCTTGGCCGCCTCGGACTTCTCGCCGCGCTTCTCGTGGAGGCGCGCGAGCGACAGCAGCGCGCCGAGGTTCCTCTCGTCACGCTCGAGCACGCCGGCGTAGGTCTCGATGGCCTTCTCGACGTTCCCGAGGCGCGACTCGTAGACCTCGCCGAGCCGAACTCGGTACGAGAGCTCGGCGTCGCGATCGCCCCGCTCGGCGGCGAGGGCGATCTGCGAGGTCAGCAGCTCGGCGAGCTCCTCGTCGCGGCCGGTCTTCTCGAGCAGGCGAGAGAGCATGAGCGTGGCGTCACGGTGGCTCGGCTCCTCGTCGAGGGCGGCGCGGAGGTGATCGATCGCCTCGCTGTGCGACTCGAGCTCGTCGCAGACCGTCGCCGCTTCGATGCGCAGCGCCGAACGCGCGGCGGCGGTCTCCGCGACGTCGACGAGCCGCGCGAGGAGCTTCAGGAGGTCCTTCTTGCGGCCGGTCTTCGCGTAGAGGCCGCGGAGCGCCGAGGGCGCGCGATCGTCGGTCGGAAGATCCTCGAAGATCTGCTCGAACAAGTCGATCGCGCCCTGATCGTCGCCGAGCCTGTCGCGCGCGACGGTCCCCGCCTCGCGCCGCAGATCGCGGATGGTGTCGCCATCGGCCGCGAGCTCCGCGCGGCGCACGAGCAGCGTGTAGACCTCTTTCCAGTCCTCCGCCTTCTCGCGCGTCGCGGTGAGCTCCGCGAGCGCCCAAGCGTCGGCTTCGTCGGCGGCGATCATCTCGCGGAGGATGGACTCCGCGAGCGCGTCGTCGCCCGCCGTGACCGCCAAGCCCTTCGCCTCGCGGCGAAGCCCCGCGGCCGTCTCCGAGCTCTCGAGCTTGGCGATGCGACGGAGCGTCTCGACGAGGTCCTTCTCCCGACCGGCCGAGCGCTGCAGCTCCTCGATCGCCCGCAGGATGACCACGTTCTGAGGATCGTGCTTGAGCGCCTCGGAGAAGTCCGCCTCCGCGGTCTCGAGATCCCTGACCTTGTCCTTGCGCCACTGCGCGGCGCGCATCCAGAGATCGCTCGCCTGCTCGCCCTGCACGTCGTCGTGCGCGGCGATCGCCTTCTCCAGCGCCTCCGCCGACGACTTCCACCCGTCGGTGATGGCGGCGAGTCGCTCGATCTCCGCGAGGACGTCGGAGTCCCCCGGATCGTCCTCGAGCGCCCCTTGGAGCACCCCGAGCGCGGCGTGCGCGTCGCTCGACCGATCCTCGAGCACGCGCGACAGATCGAGGCGCATGCGGACGCGATCGGCCTTCGTGGGCGCGAAGCGGATTCGCTTCTCGTAGAGCTTCGCGAGCGCGGCGTTGTCGCCCGCCTGGCGATAGACGTTCTCGAGGGTCTCGGCGACCTCTTCGAACAGCGCGGGGTTGTCGGTCAGCTCCTCGAGGGCGGCGCGCGCGCCGGCGTGGGCGCCGTCGCGATCGATGGCGCTCCGCAACGATCCGAGCCCCAGAACCGGCTCGCGCTGCTTGTCGATCTGGAGACGGGCCAGGCGGTAATAGAGCTCGGCCTGGTCGGCCTCCGTCGAGACCGCGATGCGTCGCTCGAGGACGTCGGCGAGCTCCTTGGTGTTGCCGAGCTTGCCGTGCAGGCGATCGAGGGCGGCGAGCAGCTCGGGCTCGTCCCCCGCGTGCTCGACGGCCTTCGCGTACGCCGTCACGGCGCGCTGCGCATCGTCGAGCTTCTCCTCGGTGATGCGGCCGAGCCGAACGAACAGGCCCTTGGCCGCGATCGCGTCCGAGAGCCCCGAGGCTCGCTCTTCGAGGGCGTCCGCGTAGCGCGCGAAGCCGCCGCTCTTCGGGTCGTCGGCGCTCGGCTCCACGCGGGCCGCGAGCCGCTCGATCTCTTCGTGGAGCGGCTCGTCTTCGGGCGTCTCGCCGAGCGCACGGAGCAGGGCGGACTCGGCCTTGGAGGGGTCGCCGAGCTCCGCGTCGAGGATCGCGGCGATCTCCTTCAGCGTGGTGGCACGCTCGGTCGGGTCGTCCTCCGCGGTGAGCTTCAGCTCGAGGACCTCGACTCGCTCGGCGTGCTTGCCGGCGGCTCGGAGGACGGGGAGCAGGATGTCGGCCGCGACGAGCCGCAGATCCTGCTGCTCGTCCGCGATCTTCTTCGCGCGCCGCGCCGCTTCTTCGTTGCGAGGGTCCTCGTCGAGGACCAACCGGTACTGCTCGAGCGCCTCCTCCGGGCTCGAGAGCTGGTCGACGTGCAGGTTGCCGATGGCGACGCGGATCTGCGTCCGCTCGTCCATCGTCTCGGCGAGCCCGGCCTGCTCACGCAGGTTCTCCAGCAGCTCGTGCCACATTTCCTCGGCGCGGTAGAGCCGCTCGAGGGCGGAGAGCGCGGGGCGATCGCCCGGGTGTGCCTCGAGCGCCGCGGCGAGGGACGCGATCGCGTCTTTGCGCGTGTCGCCGCTCGTCTCGAGGCGCCGCGCGGCGCGCATGTTGAGGTCGTAGCGGAGATCGGCCTCGTCTGCGCCTGCGAGCTCGACGCGCCGCGCGTAGAGCTCGACCAGGCGATCCGGCTTCGTCTCGCCGCCTTCGGCCTTCGGCGCCGCCTCGTAGATGGCGATGAGGCGATCGATCGTGGACGCGTGGTCCGGCTCGAGCGACAGCGCCCGCTCGTACGCGTCGGACGCACCGCTCTCGTCCTCGAGCATCTCGAGCTTGGTCTGCGCGATGCGGCGCAGGAGCGAGGCCCCGTCCGCGTCCGAGGCGTGCTCGACCTTCTTCTCGAGGGTGCTGATGACCTTCGCCCAGTCGCCGAGCAGGACGGCGAGCTCGTCGATCGCGTCGAGCGGCTCGAGCTCGTTCGGGTCGAGCGCGACGAGGCGATCCTCGGTGAGGAGCGCGCGCCGCGGATCGTCGAGCTCGCGGTCGTAGACGCGCGCGAGCGCGACGAGCAGCTCGCGCTTCTCGAAGTCCTCCGACACGCGCGGGACGACGGCCTCGTAGGTCTCGGCGAGCTCGGCGAAGGCCTTGACGTCCTTCGCGAGGCGCTCGGCCTCCGCGCGCGTGTCGCCGTCGGCCGGATCGACCTCGAGCGCACGTCGCGTGGCGTCGAAGGCCTTCTTCGCGTCGCTGCCTCGGGTCTCCCAGAGCCGCGCCGTCTCGCGGAGGATGGCGGCCTTGTCCCGCGGGTCCTCGGCGAGCGCGATGCGATCGTCGTTGAGCTTGACGAGGAGCTTCCAGTCGTCGGCGCGCTCGTAGAGCGGGCGGAGGATCTCGACGACCCGCGCCTTGTGCTCCGCGTCGTTGCTCAGCGCCTCGAGCTCGCTGATCGCGTCGGTGTGCCAGGGCACCTCGGTGACGATCGCCTCGAGCTGATCGATCGCCGCGCCCTTCTCCCCGAGCGTCTCCTTCGAGAGGCGCGCCAAGGAGAGGCGATAGGGCGCCGCAGCCTCGGGTGAGGCCGCGCTCTCCGCGCGGCGCAGGTAGAGATCGGCGAGATCTCGGTGCCGCCCGAGCTTCTTGTAGAGCTCGGTGAGGCGATCGAGGCTCGTCGCGTCGTCGGCTTCGACGTCGAGCGCCGCGCGGTACGTCTCGACGGCGTCTTCGAGCCTCCCGAGCTCCTTCTCCTCGAGCCCGGCGATGGTGTGGAGCAGCGCGAGGCGGCGCTCGCCGTCGCGATAGTCGAGCGCCGCCCGGTAGAGCGCGACGCGCTCCTCGTGACGGTTCTCCTTCACCAGGAGACCGTCGATGGCGTCGAACAGCTCCTCCGACTCCGGCTCGAACGAGTGGACGCGCCGGTACCACTTGAGCGCCTGCGCGACGTCGCCGAGGTCCGCGTAGATCTCGCCCGTTCGGCGCGCGAGCTTGGCCGTCTTCTCGTCGTCGTCGCTGATCGCTTCGAGCTCGCTCGCGTAGATCTCGGCGAGCTGCTTCGACGCCGAAGCGACGCGCGCGAGCCGCTCGAGCTCCGACCAGACCGCCTCGTCCGAGACGTCCTCGTGGAGGATCTTCGCCATCGTGGCGAGCGCCGCCGCGTAGTCCTCGAGCTGCTCTTCGTAGAGCGTCGCGAGACGCCGGAGCAGATCGATCTTGTCGCCCGGATCGGGGCTCGCAGCGATGCGCGCCTCGAGCGCGCCCTTCACCTTGCCCCAGTCCGCTTGCCGCAGATACACGGGCTCGAGCATCTCGGCGGCGCGCGCGCGCTCCTCGAGCTCGGCGTGCGTGGGCTCCGCGTCGGCGTCCTTCTTCTCCGGGCCTCGGAGCACCGACTCGAGCTCGGCGATCGCCTCGGCGTGCGTCGGATCGGAGTCGAGCGCTGCGGAGAGCTCGTCGAAGGCGCGCGTCGTGTCCTCGAGGTGAGTCCGCGCGATGCGCGCGATCTTCACCCGCAGCGCGGACGCGGCCGTACCGCGGCCGGTCGAGCTCATCGGCGTCACGTCGAGCTGCCGCTCGTAGAGCGCGACGAGGTCGGTGTGCTTGCCGCGCGCGGTGTACAGCGACTCGAGCGACGAGGTCGCACGCGGGTCGAGGTCGATGTCGAGGATGGACTCGAGCGTCGCGATCGCGCCGTCGATGTCCTCGAGCCGCGTCTCCTGGATTTCGGCCTCGCGGAACAGGAGCTCCTTGCGCTCGTCGTCGCCCTCGGCGACCTCGGCGCGCCGCCTGAGCACCTCGAGCAGCTCGCGGGCGTCACCCTCCTTCTCCGCGTAGAGCCGCTCGAGGGCGACCAGGGCGCGCTTGTCGTCGGCGCGCGACTCGAGCGCCCTCTTGTAGAACTCGATCGCGAGGGTCGTGTCCTTCGCCTTGTCCGCGGCGAGCTCCCCGATCCGCAGCAGCATGTCCTGCTGAGCGTCACCGTCGAGCACGTCGCCGACGACGCTCTCGAAGAGCTTGCGCGTCTCCTCGTAGCGCGAGGTCGCCTCGGTCAGGCGTTCGAGCGTCGCCACGTGCTCCTTGATCGAGTCCTCGCCGACCGACTCACGGACGGCGCGCTTCGCGTAGCCGTAGGCCCGCGCGGGATCGCCGAGCGGTCCCTCGGCCGTCGCGAGCGACTTCGCGATCTTCTCCAGCCGATCGATCGGCGAGTCCGCCGCGTTCGCCTCGATCTCGAGCACCTTGAGGAGCTTCTCGTTCTCCCCCTCGGCCTCGTAGAGCGGGTGGAGGATCTCGGCGGCGTTGCGCTGCGCCGCCGTCGCAGCCTCTCCTTCGCCCCCTTCGAGCAGCTGCTCGAGCGCCGCGCGGCTCTTCGGATCGCTCGCGTCGAGCTCGAGCGCCTGACGATACGAGTCGATGGCGCCCGGCAAATCGTGGAGGAACACGCGCCGCGTGTCGCCCAGACGGGCGAGGAGCTCGATGCGGTCCTTGGCGTCGTCCGCCAGAGACAGATCGACCTCGAGCGTCTCGGCGAGATCGGCGTAGCGGCTCGCCTTCTCGTAGAGCGCGGCGAGCGGCGCGAGGGTGGCGCGCTCGGGACCGAAGGCGTCGAGCACGGCGCGCCACGCGTTGATCGCCTCGGCTGCGTCGTCGAGCGGCCCCGAGAGCGTCTCGGCGGCCTTGCGCATCGCGCGACGCCGCTCCGCTTCGTCGTTCGAGGCCTCCTCCCGCGCGCGGAGGATCCGGACGAGCTCCCGGTAGTCCTTGGCCGATTCGTAGAGGCGCTCGAGCGCCGACAGCGCGAGCTCGGCCGCCGGATCGTCCACCAGCCTCAGCTTGTAGGCGTCGATGGCGCTCGAAGGATCGTGCAGCGTGTTCTCGTAGAGCTCGCCGAGCCGCTCGTAGAGGGCCTTGCGCGTGTCGATCGACTCCTCGAGCTTCACCTCGGTGGAGAGGATGTCGGCGAGGGCCTCGTTGTCGCCGCGTCCTTCGAAGATGCGCGCCAAGGCCTTCGCGGCGGGCACGACGATGCCCGGGTCGCCCGCGTCCGTCTCGATGACCTTGCGGTACTCCTTCTCGGCGCGCTCGACGTCGCCGAGGGGGCCCTCGTAGAGGGCCGCCACCGCCATGAGGATCTCGGCGCGGACGGGCTTCGCCGTCGTCGCGTCGGCCGTCTTCGAGAGCACCGCGGCGATCCGCCCGTGCTCGCCGAGCTTGCGTCCGATGTCGATGAACCGCTCGCGCGTCGCTTCGTCCTCGGGATCGAGCGGGAGCCGATCCGCGAGCGCCGCGAACGCGCCCGCGTCGTCGTGGAGCCGCTCGTCGCGGAGCTCGGAGATGCGGCGGAGGAGCTCGCGCTTCTCCCCGTCGTCCTTCGCGGCGCCGAGGCGGATCTCGAGCATCTTCACGAGGTTCTTGATGTCGTCCTTGACCTCGTAGACCGTCTCGAGGAGGAGCGCGGTCTTCAAGCGCAGCGGCTCGATCTCGAGCAGCCGCTCGGCGAGCTCGCGGGCGTCGGGATCCTCGGGGCGCGCCGTGAGGATCTCCTCCGCCTTGAGCTGCGCGCGCTCCGGGCTGTCGAGCCGCTCGAGGTACAACCGGCCGAGATAGAGGCGGATGTCGACGGCCTCGTCGTCGATCGCGCTCTCGAGGCGCCGCTCGAGCAGCTCGCCGAGCTCGACGAAGCGCTCCTCGTCCTCGTAGAGCTTCTCGAGGGTGTCCAGCGAAGCGACGTGCAGCGGATCGATCGCGAGGATCCGCTCGTGGTAGCGGATCGCCTTCGTCGGATCGCCCATGATCTCCTCGGCGACGAGCGCGACCTCGCCGAGGAGGGAGATCTTCTGCGCTCGGTCGGTCGCCGTCTGGGCAGCCTGCTCGAAGAGCTCCTCGAGCTCGCTCCACCGCTCGCTGGCGGTGAGGATCTGCTTCAGGCGCTCGAACGCGCGATCGCTCGTCGGGTCCATGACGAGGATGCGCTTCAGATAGGGCATCGCGCCATCGGCGTCCCCGAGCTGCTCGTCGTGCAAGGTCGCCGCGCGCTCGCACAAGAGGAGCTCCACGTCGCGCGAGATCCGCCGCTCCGCCTCGGGATCGACGGCGATGATGTGCGCGCGGTAGGCCTCCGCGAGGTCGGTGGGGCGGCCCGCCTTCATGCCGAGCTCGGAGGCGCGATCCCAGAGCCCGATCTCGTCGGGGAACTCGTTCAGGGCGCGCAGGATCGTGCCGAACGCGGTGCCCGGCGCGCTGAGCTGCCTCTCCTCGACCTCGGCGAGCTTCGTGTGGAGATCGAGGCGGCGGGCCGCGTCGTCCTCCGACTCCATGAGGATCGCGAGGACCTGCGCCTCGCGGCGCGCGTCCCCGAGCTCCCGGTACTCGCTCTCGAGCACGCCAGCGGCGCGCGCGCGCACGCTCGACTTCGGCGCGCCCGACACGGGCGGCGAGCCGGCGGGGGGCGCGCCGACGTCGAGGAGCTTCGCGAGGATCGTGATCGCGTCCGGGTCGTGAGGCTTCAGCTCGAGCGCGCGCACGGAGGCCTCGAACGCTTCCTCGTTCTTGCCGAGCTGCGAGAGGTAGAGGTCCGCGAGCTCGATCTCACGCTGCGCGCGCGCCTCGCCCTGCGACACGTCGCGGTGACGCGCGATGATCTCGGCCGCGCCCGCGTAGTCGCCCGCCGCGAGCAGCAACCTCGAGAGCGCGCGGAGCGCGTCGCTGCGCTCGGGCTCGATCTCGATCGCCTTGCGGTAGAGGCCGATCGCGTCCTTCGCGTTGCCGAAGACGTCCTCTTCGAGGGTCGCCCACTCCTCGTAGATCTCGGCGCGCTCGTGCCGCTCGGCGTGGTTCACGCGCATGTCGAAGAGCCAACGCAGATCCTCGCGCCGCTCCGCGCCGCGGAGGAGGGCGTCGAACGTCCTGACCGTCTCCGCGTCCGACGGATCGGTCGCGACGAGATCCTTGTAGACGAGCGCCGCCTCGTCGATCTTGCCGAGCTCGCGCGCGTAGGCGTCGGCGAGCTTCACCTTGAGCTGCCGCTCGAGCGCGGGGTCGAGGCCCTCCTTGTTCTTGAGGCGAGCCTGGACGGCCTCGACGAACGGGCCCCACGACGACGCCGCGCGCGACCACGACTCGAGCAGCTCGAGCGTCTCGCTCTCGGGCGCGAGCTCGTAGGCGCGACGCGCGTAGCCGAGCGCCGCGTTCTTGTCGGTGAGCGGACCGCCCATGACGGCGGCGAGCTTCATCAGCGTCTCGACGCGCTCGACCTTGTCGTCGGCGGCCGCGAGGATCACCTCGTAGAGCGCCGGCAGGCGCGCCCAGCGCTCCTCCTTCTCGTAGAGCGGGACGAGCGCCCTCGCCGCCTGCTCGTTCGACGCGTCGACGGAGAGCACCCGCTCGTACGATCGCGCCGCGCGCTCCTTCGCCTTGAGGCGCTCCTCGTAGACGCGCGCCGCGCGGAACGAGATCGTGATCTTCTGCGCTGGCGCGGCCTTGTCGGCGGCGGAGGAGAGGAAGTCGGCGAGGTTCTCCCAGTCGCCCTGCGCCTCGTAGAGCGACTCGAGCGAGTCGAGCTCGCCGGCCGCGAGGTAGCTCTCGCGCAGGACGCGGAGCGCCTTCGAGTGGCCGGGCTGCAGGTCGAGGACGCGCTTCCAGGTGCGCGCCGTCGCCGACGGATCCTTGAGGCGCGTCTCGTAGACGACGCCGAGCTTCTGCAGGAGGACGAGCTTCTGCGCGTCGTCGGTCGTCGCGTCGATCCGCTTCTCGAGGATCTCGGCGAGCGTCGCGAAGTCCTTCTCGCGCTCGGCCTGCTTCTCGATCGCGTCGAACACCGCCGCGTTCGACGGATCGACCTCGAGGATGCGCTTCTGCAGCGCGATGGCGTCCGCGCCGCGATCGAGCCGCTCCGAGGCGAGCTTCGCCATCTCCCCGAGGAGCTCCGTGAGCGCCTCGCCCTCGGCGTCCTTCGCCTCGATCTCGTAGAGAGAGTAGAGCTGAGCCCAGCTGCGCCGCTTGTTGTAGAGCTCGCGCAGCTTCGTCCGCGCCTCTTCGTCGCGCGGACGCACCGCGAGCAGCCCCTCGTAGGCCGTGATCGCGTTCTGGACGTTCGAGAACTGCTCGCCCCATCGGCGCGCCGCCGAGCGGTAGAGCTCGGCCTTCTCGTCGTCGTCGCTCGTGAGCTCGGCGAGCTTCTGCTGGCAGAGCAAGAGGTCGCGGAATCGCCCGAGCTGCTCGTACATCGCGACGAGCTCGCGGAGCGACTCGGTGTCGCGCTCGTCGACGTGCGTGATCTGGACGAGCGTCGCGACGAGGGCCTGATCGTTGCGCTGTTTGTCGCGGTGGATCGCGGCGATCTCGCGGAGCACGGCGCTGCGGCCCGCGGCGTCCTCGACCGGGGTCTTCTCGAGATCGTGACGCAAGAGCTCGACGATCGCGGCGTAGTTGCTCGTCTGCGTGTAGAGCCGGCGCAGCGCGACCTTCGCCTCGTCGTTGTCGGGGTCGGCGCGGAGCAGGTTCTTGTACTGCTCGATGGCCTTCTGCGCGTTGTCGGTGCTCTCCGCGAGGCCGGCGATCTCCTTCGCGAGGTCGCGCTTCATCGTCGCGTCGTTCGTGGCGCGCTGCGCGTCGGTGAGGATCGCGACGAGGCGCGCGCTGTCGCCGCGCTTCTGGCACACCTCGCGGAAGAATCCGAGCATGCCGCCGTGGGTCGGATCGATGCGCCGGAGGCGCTCGAAGTACGGCTCCGCGGCCTCGGGCTTGTCGCGCATTCGCCAGTGCACCATGGCGATCCG
>CAYYKK010000070.1:0-27397 GCA_964467935.1 uncultured Polyangiaceae bacterium | reverse complement strand
GGTGCGGGCGCCTCGCCCGCAGCCGCGGCGGGCGGGCCCTCCGAAGCGGCAGGCGGTGCGACGACGGGACGCGCTGTGGGCGGCGGCACGGCGGCAGGCGGCACGGCGGCGGACGGCACCGCGGCAGGCGGCACGGCGGCAGGCGGCACCGCGGCAGGCGGGACGGGGGGCGTCCCCGCGGGAGGCGGCGGGGCGGAGAGGTCGACGGTGTCGGCGTCGTCCACCTCGGTGACCAGCGTCGAGGTGAGATCGGCGCGCGCAGGGCGCGCCGCCACGGACGCTGGCGCTGCCCAAGGCGAGCCTGGCGGCGGCGCCGCCTTCGCGTCGCTCGGAGGCTTCTGGGCCCCTCGAAACGGGAGCGAGCGCGGCGCCGACTCGGTCTCGATCTCGAGCGTCGAGCGCCGCGGCGCAGGATCGGGCTCCATGACCAACGTCGACGAGTGTCCGCGATCCGAGGGGCGATCTTGGGGCGCCTCGAGCACCTGCGTCGTCGCGTTCGGGCGCAACGGAAGGGTCGCGGGCGGCGCCTCTCCCTCGGCGTCGCGGCTCACGACCGCGCCGAGATCTCCGAACGCCGGCGGCTCGCCGACCTTGGCGACGGTGCCCGCCACGCGGAGCCCCGCGAGATCGCGCTCGTCGATCGGCGCCGATCCGCGAAAGACGATCTCGGCGCGCTGCGCGTTCACGTCGACGTGCACGGTCTCGATGCGGAGCGTGATCGGCAGCTGCTTGCCGCTCGCGGTCTCGGCCAGCGCGTGCCCGACGAGCTCGGGCAGCGCAGAGCGGAAGCGCGCGTAGTGGGGGTGCATGCCCGTGACGACGATCCAGTCGCCGGGCAAGAGATCGGTCACCTGCTGATCGATCTGCGCGGCCTGGAAGTAGCTGTCGTCGCAGTCGGCGGGCCAGTCGAAGACCTCCGCGTGGTCCGCGTCGCGCTGCGACGCGCTGCCACGCGACTGCTTTCGGAGCGGCCAAATCGACGAGATGGGCCCGAGCCCCGCGGCGATGAGCGACGGATCCGCGATCGAGAGCGCCGAGATCCCCCCGGGCAGGACGATGAAGCTCGGCCAGCTCACGGTGCCGTCGGAGTGCTCCTCGATCCCGACGCCCACGGGGTTCGCCCGGTGACTCAGCCCGCCGTAGGCGCGCTCGTAGACGATGGGCATGCGCGTGAACGGCTGCGGATCGGGAGGCGGCGCGTCCCTGCGACCTCGGCGCTCGCCGATCGCCTCGAGGGTCTTCTGCAGCAGCGTGCGATCGCCGCGCACCACCTCGAGACCGACCTCGAGGCGCGCGACGGCCTCGCCGCGCGGCGCGCACGCGTCGCCCACCACGACCACCTCGGGGCGAGGGACGCCGAGCGCGAGATCGCTCGCGTGGGCGAGGCTCGCGACCGGGCTCTTCGACACGCGCCGCTCCTCGCGCACGCAGGGCTCCGGATCGAGGAGCGCCATGCTCTTCTCCGGGATGAGCGCGCACGTCGCCTTCACGATCGCGGCGACGAAGGGCTGACCCCTGCGCCGATACGCCCGCGCGGCGACGGCGACGTTTCCGACGGCGAAGCTATCCATCGAGCGGTCCGTCGCTGATCTCGATGAGCACGCCCGAGCGCGTCCGGATGCGGCTGAGCTCGACGGGCTGGCCGTCGAGCGGGCGCACGACCGGAGAGACCTCGACGGGGTTCGGCACCGTGCCGACGATGACGGGCCGATCCGGATCGCCGTCCAGGAACGCGACGAGCACCTCGGCGCCAGGTCGCAGCGGGAAGTGGTGTCCGTAGGCCTCGCCCGAGTGCGGCTGCGCCATGCGCGTGCGAGGCATCGTCTTCGTCGAAGGATCGAGGTGGAGCTTCACCACGTAGCGGCCTTGGCCGTCGAGGTGCTGGAGCACCGCGGATTGACCCGACATCGGCGATTGAACGACCCCGGTCACGATGCCGTGGATGCGCGGCTTCGGCGTGCGACGCTCGGGTCGATAGACGAGCGGCGCCCCGCTGGGCCCGAGCTTCGTCGCCCTGACCGCCTCGAAGTCGTTGCGATAGGTCGAGGGCTTCTGACCTTCGCGAAACGCGCCGGCCGTGTACTGGTGCGTCATCGTGACGACGAGCAGCGGATCCTCCTCGGTCCACTGCGGCGCGTTCGCGATGGCGAAGCGGAGCCCGGGGTAGAGACGCGCGTCGACCCCGTGCCCGACGATGCGCTCGCGCCTCCCCTCCTCCTCCTCCGCGCGGACGCGCGCGAGGTGCGCGGCCTCCTCGGGCGTCTTCGCGTTCGGCGCGTACTCGACCGCCGCGCCCGCCGAGGGCACGTCGAGGTGCGACTCGCCCCCGATGACGTCGAAGAGCTGCGCCCCGCCGCTCTGATAGGAGAGCGTCGGTGTCCTGTAGTTGTAGTCGTAGACGTAGAAGTCGCTCCGCACGCTCGAGAGTCGGCGTCGCAGCCCGCGCACGCCGGGGTCGTAGCTCGCGGTGTGGAACGGCACGGGGCCGTCGAGCTCGGCGAAGCCGCTCGTGTCGTCCGTGAACACGAGCGTCTCGCGCTTCTCGTCGGCCATGAAGAAGAACGAGATGCCCGAGTGCTCCGCGAGCCGGGAGAGGAAGGCGAGATCCGACTCCCGATACTGCATCACGAGGCGCCCCTCGCGCTCCGCTCCGGGCGCGCCATCGCCGTCGAGGTACTTCGCGAGGAGCCGCATCGAGAAGTCGTCCGTCGAGAAGTGCGCCGCCATGAGCTTGCTCTCGATGACGGACGGGACGCTCTGCCCGACGAAGATCTCCTGCGAGGCGAACCTGCCCAGCGTGGCGAGCTCGGGCTCGATGGTGAGCTCGTAGCGCGGCTCGGTGCCCGCCGGCAGATCGAGGGCGCCGTCGACCCGCGAGATGCGGCCGTGCACCCAGCGCAGGACGCGCGACTCGTGATCCTCGCGATGAACGAAGCGCAGCGTGGCGCGCGTCGACACGAGGTCGTCGAGCTCGAGCGGGTCGCGCCCTTCCTTTCGCATCACCTCGACGTCGAAGCGGTAGGGCGCCCCGACGCGCTCTTCGCCTCGGAGCTCGGTGACGACGAGGTCGTCGATGACGCCGCCCTCGGCGTGGATCTCAATCTCGATCTCGAAGCTCTTCACCTAAAGGCCTCCAGAGGCGGGATGCTACGCTCCGCGACGCGCGAAACCAACTACGGCCAGGCGTGGGCGCGTGTCGGTCGGTTCGACCGTCGCGAGGCGTCGGCTCCCGCTACGACGCTTGACCCACGTCACCCCGCTTGGTTTCCTGTCAGCCGATCGCCGGTGGAACGATTCGACCATCGACGGCGAGGAAGCCCATGACCGACGATCCCAAGAAGAGCGCGGGCCCGAACCCCGGCTCGAGCGACCCGGTGCCCGTGCAGCCCCCGCCCGCCGCCGCCGCGCCGGGTCCGAAGGCCGATCCGACGAAGACGCCGGTGAAAGCCGATCCGTCCGTGCCCGTGAAGGCCGATCCGTCGAAGACGCCTCATCCATCGCCGCACCCGAACCCTGCGCCTTCACCCGTCGACCCAGACGTTCCGCCACACGCTGCGGTGCACGGCAAGTACCTCTTGCTCGACGTGCCGAACTTCAACTTGGCGGGCACGGGCGGCCAGCCGATGCGCAGCTACCTGCGCCTCGGCGCGGTCGATCCCGCGGTCGCGGGTGTCAAGGCTCGCTCGGACTGGGGCGAGGACCTCGCGGTCAAGGGGAAGAAGCACACGCGCCTCGACGGCGTCGACGGCGCCGCGCCGGACAACGCGACGCGGAGCCTCCCCTACCGCGACGCGGAGCTCGTCTTCGAAGACGACGTCCGCGCGCGCGATCCCGGCGACCACTCGATGTCGCTCGGCGAGCGCGCCAAGGAGACGGCGCGCCTCCACACGAAGGGCGGCTGGCGCGATCACTCCGACGGCAACCGGATCACGACGACCCGCGGCGACAAGGTCGAGGTCATTCGCGGCAACTACAAGCTGGTCGTCATCGGTCGACAGAACCAGTCGGTCGCCGACGACGACGACTCGCTCCAGGACATCGCCTCGGGCTTCGACATGTCCGGCGGCGAGGTGCGCGGCATGGGCATGAACCTCGGCGAGTTCGAGACGACGAGCGTCGAGTGGGTGCAGGACGACAACGGCCGCTACCGCTTCGTCGAGAAGAACCAGAAGGGCGACACCTACAGCATCTACTGGGGCGATCAGCACGAGGAGTTCTTCGGCGAGTGGAACGTCGAGATCACCGGCAGCGAGGATCCGTCGAGCTACCCGCACGTCGTCCCCGGTACGACGCCGCCGAGCCACGTCAACCCGAAGATCGTGTCGAAGACGTGGGCCGAGAGCATCGAGGAGTACACGGGATCGGCGAAGCGGCGCATCCCGAGCATCAAGAGCGTGACGTACGCCGAGAAGGTCGAGGAGCACGACGACATCCTCCACGGCGTCGTGAGCAACACGATCATCGGCGCCGGGACCGTCGAGGCGACGACCATCGGGGCGGGTACGGTCGCGACGACGACGATCGGCGGTGGCACGGTCGAGAACACGGTCATCGGCCTCGGAACGCTCGAGTCGACCATCATCGGAGGCGGCACGGTGGGCCTCTCGATCGTCGGGCTCGGGACCGCGGAGCTCTCGATCGTGGGCGTCGGCACCGCCGAGCTCAGCATCGTGGGCGTGCAGTCGGACGAGCTGTCGATCTGCCCGCTGTCGAACGAGATCGCGATCGGCAACACGACCGAGATCGCCATCGGCGACTCCATCGGCCTCGCGGTCGGCAACAAGATCGACTTGTCGACGGGGCAGTACAACGAGATCTACATGGGCGTGAAGAACACGCTCGACATCGCGAACCTCATCGAGATCTTCATCGGCGTGAAGACGAGCATCCTGCTCGGGCCGTACATGGATCTCAAGCTCGAGGACTTCAAGATCAAGGCGTCGGAGACGAAGCTCGGCTCCGCGTTCGAAAAGCTCGGCTTCAAGATCGACGAAGGCTGACGGTGCGCAAGCGCAACACGACGCCGTTCCGCTTCGCAGCGATCGCGACCTCGCGCAAGCCCCCGCAGCCCGAGGCCTCCGTGGTCGTCCGCGGTCGCTTCGCGCTCGCGGCCGGCGTCCTCGCGCCGCACGCCGAGCAGGGCCGCCTCTCCGCGGAGCTCTTCGACGAGGACGACGCGGACTGCGCGGGCGGCTGCACCAAGCCGAGCGACCTCGCCCATTTCAAGCTCCGCGCGGACGTCGTCCTCACCGGCGTGTGCCACGCGCCCGGCGGCAAGCCGACCGGCGAGAGCTTCGTCCGCCTCGCGGTGAAGAGCGCCGACGGGAAGTCGCTCGTGTCGATCGATCGACGCGTCTTCGGCGCGCGTGTGTGGACCGAGAAGCTGCTCGGGAAGGCGTTCACCGATCCGCTGCCCTTCACCACGATGCCGCTCGGCTGGGCGGAGTCGTTCGGCGGTGACGGCTACGCCGAGAACCCCGTCGGCAAGGGCATCGGGACGCACGAGCTGCCGAACGTGGAGTGGGCCCAATCGATCAGCGCCAAGGGCGATCGGCCGAAGCCCGCGTGCCCCGGCCCCATCAACCCCGTGTGGCCGTCGCGGCGCGAGAAGGTCGGCAAGGCCTACGACGGCGACTACGCGAAGACCCGCGCGCCCTATTTCGCTGCCGACTTCGACTGGGCCCATTTCCAAGCCGTCGCGCGCGAGCAGCAGATCGAGGGCTACCTTCGCGGCGACGAGACGCTCGAGCTCGTGAACCTCCACCCGTCGCTCCCGTCGCTCGAGTGCAAGCTGCCGGGCCTCAGGGTCCGCGTGTTTTTGCGTGACGTCGCCGGCAAGTTCCGGGAGGTCTCGCTGGCGCTCGACACGCTGCACGTCGACTCGGCCGAGGGCTTCGTCGATCTCGCTTGGCGCGGCGTCGATCCGGTCGGCGAGGCCGATCTGTCGGACCTCGCCTTCGCGATCATCACGAGCGAGCCGCTCGCCGAGCGCCCGAAGCCCGCGTCCCATTACGAGGCGCAGATGAAGGACTTCGTCGACGATCCGCTCGGCATCCGCGAGGCCATCCCCGACGCGCTGCGCCCGACGTACGAGCGCGCGCAGAAGCTCGCGGAGCAGCGCAGCGAGCTCGAGGCGGCTCCGAAGGGTGACGCGAGCGATCCGCTCACGGCCGAGATCGAGCGCGCCGCGGGGCTCCTCGAGCCGGAGCAGGCGGCCGCGCTCCGCGAGGCGGTCGCGAAGATGCGCGAGGCCGCGCAGAAGCTCCACGAGGACGCCGCCGCACGCGCCAAAGAGGCCGGCAAGGAGCCCCCTCCACCGCTCGACGAGGCGATCGCGAAGGCCGTCGCTGCCGCGCGCGCGCCGCAGAAGAGCCCCGTCGACTTCGATCCCGAGGGCAAGCCGCGCATCTCGCTCGGCGCCACGGTGAGCGCGCAGAAGGAGCTGCTCGAGAAGATCCGATCACAGAGCGATCTTCCGCCCGAGGCACGCGCGAAGCTGGACGAGGCCGGCGCGAAGCTCGACGACGCGCGGCTCGCCGACCTCGATCCGACGCTGCGCGGCGGCGCGCCGCTGTGCGAGCCCGGGCCGAGCCGAGATCTCCGCCGCCGCGATCTCCGGAGCTACGATCTCGCGGGCGCCGATCTGTCCGGGTGCGATCTCCGCGGGGCGATGCTCTCGAAGGCGAAGCTCGCCGGCGCGAAGCTCGCGGGAGCGCTCTTAGAGCACGCCCAGCTCGACCGGGTCGATCTCCGCGGCGCGGATCTCTCGGGCGCGAAGCTCGACGGCGGGATCTTCTTCGACGCCGATCTCTCGGGCGCGAACCTCACGGGCGCCACGCTGAGCCAGGCCATCCTGGCGCACGCGAAGCTCGACGACGCGAACCTCGAGCGCGCGACGGGCGTGCTGGTGCTCCTCAACAAGGCCTCGATGCGCCGCGTGAAGGCGCGCGGCCTCGATCTCTGCCAGAGCGCCCTCGGCGACGCCGATCTCACGGGCGCAGACTTGTCCGGCGCGTCCCTCCTCCGGTGCCTCTTGCGCGGCGCGAAGGCGCATGGGGCGATCTTCGAGGGAGCGCGGCTCGGTCACGCGTCGTTCGAGAGCGCCGACCTGACCGAGGCACGCTTCACGCGCGCGACGGGACCCTTCGCGTCGTTCATGCGCGCGCTGCTCGACAAGACCGACCTCACGCACACCGTCCTCACCGAGGCGCATTTCTCGGAGGCGCAGGGGACCGCCACGCGCTTCGACGCCGCGAACCTGCCCGACGCGCGCTTCTATCGCGCGAAGCTCGAGCGCGCGACGTTCGTGCGCGCGAACCTCATCCGCGCCGACTTCGGTCTCGCGCGCATTCCGGGGACCTCCTTCGAGGGCGCGAGCCTCTTCGACGCCAAGCTCATCCGCACCGCCGGCGAGGGCTGCAACTTCCTCGGCGCGAACCTGACGCGATCGACGCTGGAGGGCGCATGAGCCTCCCGCTCCAGCTCGACGCGGTCCTCGCGGCGCTGTCCCTCGGGACGTCGCTCGAGGGCGAGATCCTGCACGACCTCGACCTCGCGGGGCGCGCGTTCCCCAACGCGAACCTGCGCGGCGCGCGCCTCTCGAAGGTGCGGCTCGGGGGCGCCTCGCTCGCGGGGGCCGATCTCACCGGCGCCGACGTCATCGACTGCGATCTCTCGGGCGCCGATCTCACGGGCGCGAAGCTCCTCGCCGTTCGCGCGGCGATGGGGTCGTGGCGCGGCGCGAAGCTCGCCGGTGCGAGCCTCGTGCGCGCGCGCTTCGCGCAGTGCGATCTGCGAAAGGCCGATCTCTCCTCCGCCGACCTCGAGGGCGCGGCGCTGCCCCAGAGCGATCTCTCCGGCGCCAACCTGCGCGGCGCGCGGCTCGTGAAGACGTCGATCGATCTCGCCAAGCTCGAGGGCGCCGACCTCGAGGGCGCCGCGATCTCCGAGTCGAGCGCGACGCGCGCCGATCTCCGCCGCGCGAGCCTCCGCGGCGTGAAGCTCGATCGCGTGCTGCTCGTCGAGGCGAACCTGACCTCCGCCGATCTCGAGGGCGCGACGCTCGACAGCGTCGCCCTCCAAGGCGCCGATCTCCGCGGCGCGACGCTGCCGCGCTCGCTCTCGAAGGTCGTCCTCGATCTGGCGAAGCTCGGCGCGCTGGCGCCCGCGAACGGCGAAGGCGGGACCCTCGCCGAGAGCTCGATCGAGGGCGCGGATCTCCGCGGGATCGATCTCTCCGGCATGACGCTCGAGGGCTGCTCCTTTCGAGGCGTCTCGCTTCGGGGCGCGGATCTGCGGCGCACGACGCTGCGACACTCGGTCTTCATCGAGTGCGATCTCCAGGGCGCGAAGCTCGAAGGCGCCACGTTCGACTCGAGCGTGTTCCTCGATGCCAAGCTCCGCGGCGTCGATCTCTCGGGGAGGCTCCTGCAGCTCTGCATCTTGAAGGGCGCGGATCTCACGGGCGCCCGGCTCGTGGGCGCCAAGCTCGAGCTGTGCGTGCTCGACGACGCCATCCTCGATGGCGTCGATCTCACCGACGCCTCCTTCGTGAGCGGGACGATGCGTCGCGCGGCGCTCGCGGGCGCCACCGTCGTGCGAACGCGCTTCGAGCGGGTCGACTTCTCCTCCGTGAAGCTGGGCTCGCTGTCGCTCTCGGGGCTCTCGCTCGTGCGCTGTCGGTTCCGGCACCTCGATCTCTCGGGCCGCGATTTTTCGGGCTGCGATCTCTCGGAGGCGGGCTTCGAGGAGGCGGTCCTCTCCGGTACGCGCTTCGACGGGGCGCGCCTACGCGCCGCGAACTTCAAGAAGGCGCGCGCCGACAAGGCGAGCTTCGCGGGTGTGCGCGCGAAGGGCTGCTACTTCGGAGAGTGCGATCTTCGCCTCGCCAAGCTGGAGAAGGGCACGTTCGACGGCGCGTCGTTCGCCCGCGCGGATCTGTCGAGCGCGCACCTCGAAGGCGCTTCGCTGCGGAGGGCGCGCTTCGATCACGTCAAGGCGCGCGGTGCGAGCTTCGCCGGCGCGGATCTGACGTACGCGTGCCTGCCGCACGCCGATCTCTCCATCTGCGACTTCTCGCGCGCGAACCTCTCGCGCGCGACCCTGCACGCCGTCGTCGACGGCGGCGCCGTGTACACCTTGTCGAACCTCCTCGGCGTCCAGCGCACCGACGACGCGCTGCTCGCCGCGGAGGGCTTCATGCCTCCCTCGAGCTGAGCCGCCGCTCGAACCCAAGACCCCTCCGCGGAGACACCCATGATCGACTCAGCCGTCCGCACGCCGCACCGTATCGACCCGCTCACCGACTTCCTCGGGCCCGCCGAGGTGCTCGAGACGGGACCGAGCGTCGTGCGCGTGCGCGCCGCCGGGATCACGACCGAGGCCCAGCTCGCCCTCGCGTTCGCGTACGAGCCCGCGGTCGGCGATCTCGCGCTCGTCGTCGCGAAGCACGGCAAGGCGTACGTGATCGGCATCCTCTCGGGTCACGGCACCGCGCGCCTCGCCATCCCCGGCGACGTCGAGATCCACGCCGTCGGCGGGAGGCTCCGGCTGCGCGGGGACGAGGGCGTCGACGTGGACGGCGAGGACGTGCGGATCTCCGCGAAGCGCAAGCTCCGCGTCGCGGCCGAGCACGCCGTGTCGAGCTTCGAGTCGCTCACGCGCCGCGTGCGCGGCCTCTTCTCCTCACAGACCGGCGACAAGCTCGACACCGTCGACCGGAGCCGCGTCGATCGCGCCAAAGAGGCGACGATCCTCACCGAGGAGACGATGCTCATCAACGGTCGCGAGATCCACCTGGGCTGAGGCGAACCGATGCTCCCTGCTTCCAACCGCGGCACCGGCACCAACGCTGGCTTCCCCGACGTCTGCAACACGCCGGTCGGCACGGCGACGGTGCCGATTTCCTACCCGAACACGGCGAGCGCCTCTTCCGCGTCGACGTTCTCGTCGATCGTCTACGTGGGCATGGTCAACGCGCTGAACCTCAACTCGAAGATCCCGAACACGAGCGGCGACGAGGGCGGCTCGGCCGGCCCGAACATGGGCTCGGCGGCGTACACGACCGGTAACCCGATCGTGAACGTCGAGAAGGTCCCCGCGATCTCGCTCGCGTGCCCCACGACGGGCAACAACTACAACTGCTCGCTCGCCGCGGTCGTCGTCCCGGCAGCGAGCGTCGTCACCTACTCGCGCGCGGGCCGCGCCTCGGACGATCCACGCGCGATCGCGCGCCTCGCCGAGGCCCCGCTGCGCGAGGAGGATCGGGCGGCGCCCCCGCGGGACGGGCGCGCCGATCGCGCCCTCCGCCTCCGCTCGCACGACGGCGTGGTCGTGGTCGAGATCGCGATCGTGACGACCGACATCGCGCGTGAGCTCACGGCGGCGCTCGATCGCGTGGGCCTCCAGCGCCCCCAGCGCCTCGTGCTCGATCTGCGCGGCTGCCCCGGCGGCGATCTCGAAGGCGCGCTCGATCTCGCGTCGCGATTCACGCCGAAGGGCTCGCTCCTCCTGGTCGTCCTCGACGAGGACGGCGATCGCGACGAGCGTCGGTCGCGAGGTGGCCCCTGGGAGGGCGTGCCCGTCGACGTCCTCGTCGACGGCGCGACCGCCTCGGCCGCGGAGGCGCTCGCGGGCGCGCTGCGCTCCGGCGCGGGCGCGCGCCTCTTCGGCGAGAGGACGTACGGCAAGGGGCGGCTCGAGGCGATGCGCGCGGGCCAGCTCTGCTCGGTCGGCGAGGCGCGCCTCGCGGACGGGCGGCCCATCCAAGGCTGCGGCCTCGATCCCGACGCGCCCACGCGAGCCGCGGAGCGAGCGCGATGAGCCAGCCGACCTCCGCGGGGCTGCGTTGCCTCGGCGGCGCCGCGGCCCCCGCGGAGCTGCTCTCCGATCTCGGACGACTCGTCGAGCTCGCGCCGGCGGCGCGCGCGCACTTCTGGGAGGCGCTCGGTCCGAGCCTCGCCGAGCCGATGCCCCCGGAGCTCGAGCGCAAGCTCGACGTCTTCTGCGCCGAGCACCGCGCCGATCCCAAGTCCCTCGCGCGCGCCATCAAGGCGTGCCGATCGATCGTGCGCTCCGCGGCGAAGCACGGCGTCGACGCGGCGGGGTTCGCCGCGGATCTCGCGCAGCTCTCGCTCGACGGGCCGACGATCGAGCTGCTCGTCGCCGGCTTCCCCCGCGCGGTGATGTCCCTTCGTCGCGAGGCGGCGCGCCGGGCGATCGGCGGCCACGGCGCCGTGCTCACCGGCGTGGACTGGCGCATCGATCGCGTGCTCGACACGAAGGAGGCGCGCGGCCTCGGCGTCGACGTCGCCGTGGTGTCGCTCCGCTACCGTGACGCGGAGGGAGAGAAGACCCTCACCCTGCACGCGCTGCCCGACATGCTCGACGAGCTGCGACGCATCGGCGTCGTCGGCTGAGCGGGCGTCGGATCTCGAACGAAACGCTCAGGGCGGCGGCCAGCTCGCGAGGGCGTCGGTCGCGAGGCCGAGGAGCGGATCGTCACGTCGAGCGGAAGCCTGCAGCGCCGCGCGCTTCTTCGGATCGCTCTCTCTCCTCGAGCGGCCGAGCTCCACGAGCGCGCGCACGGTCATCTGCTCTCCGTCGAGCGGCGGATCGTCGCGGCCCGCGAGGGCGAAGGCCTCGAGCGGAGGGTCCGGACCGAAGCCCCCTTCGGCGACCGCGTACGCCTCGCGCGCGAGGGAGGCGTCGCCGCGCCGCCCGGCCTCGATCGCGACGAGGAGCGCCACGGGCGGGATCACCTTCGCGCGCGCCTGCGGAGCAGCCTCGCGGAAGAGGTCGATGGCGACCGACGGATCCTTGCGCGCCGCGAGCGCGATCCGCAGCGCCTGGCTCGACGGCACGTCGAACGCCATCGCCTTCGGCGGCTCGAGGCCCCAATCCGCGTAGAGCGTCGCCCACTCCTCGGCGCTCGTCGCGGCCGAGACGACGCTCGCCGGCTCCTCTCCGAGCGCGCCGGTGACGCCCGCGGCGCGCGCCCGCGCGACGACCTGACCGAACACCACCCAGAACGCCGGGGCGCGGCGCTCCTCCGGCGCGAGGCCGTGGAGCATCGCGAGGGCGCCGGCGGGGCCGTCGGTCACGAGCAACGCGCCCGCGTGCTCCGAGATCACCGCCCGATGGTGAAGAGGCGAACGCGCGACGGGAGCGAAGAGCGTCTTCGCGTCGTCGAAGCGGCCCTCCTGGAAGGCGATCGCGCCGAGCAGCCGCGCGACGTAGAGATCCTCCGCGGCCGCAGGCACGTCGCGCCGAAGGTTCTCGAGCAGCGCGCGCGCGGGCGTCCGCGGGAGGATCGCCGCGTAGAGGTAAGCGTTCGCGACGGACGATCGGTCGGCCTCGAACCGCGCCTCGTACTCGCGCACGGCGTCCGCAGCCCGCCCGAGGGTCATGAGCACGCTCTGCCGCCTTCGGTGCAGCTCCACGTCGTCGGCCCGGAGCGCGACCATGCGATCCAGGAACGCGAGCTGATCCTCGGGCCGGTCGAGCCAGTCGAGGGCGCGGCTCGTCATCGCTGCGGACTCCGGCTCGGCCAGCGCGAGCCTCGCGACGAACGCGCCGACCTCCGCGGGCCTCTCCTTCGCGAGGTAGCCGAGCGTGACGTCGAGCCCCTCGGGCGCGCGCCCCACGTGCGTCCTCGAGGCCGTGCCGACCAGCGAGCGCACCGGCATCGTCTTCGGCGGGTCCACGAAGACGTCGTCGACCGCGTCGCGCACGATGAAGCGCTGGCCCGCGAAGACCTCGATCTCCGAGTCGGGCGGCTTGCCGCGCGCCGCGTAGAACACCTTCTCCACGAAGACCGGCGAGGCGCCGAGCACGTTGAGCACGGTGGCGTCGGCTCCGCCCAGCACCACGACGTCCTCCTCTTCGACCACGCGGCCGTCCTCGCGCTTCACCACCGCGTGCTGAGCGCCCTTCGGGATCGCCCCGAGCTCGAGGACGGCGTGAGGCCCGACGACGCCCGTCGCGCGGCCGACGGTGACGACGACGGGGACGTCGAGCTCGTTCGCGACCCAGACGTCGGCCCGCTGGTGTCGACGAAAGCTCGCCGTCGCACCGCCGACCAGCGCCGCCACCGCGACGAGCCCCGCCGCCGCCGCGCTCGCCCTGCGAAAGCGGCGACCGAGGCTCATCGGACCGCGGCGGCACGACCGAGGGAGGGTCGCCGCGCTACGAGGTATTCCGCGCCCCGACGACGCCGGGCGAAACGGGCGCTCGGCCCGATCGCCCCCGCCGCTCGGGCGGCACGTCCAATCACTTGTAGAGGCCGAGCAGCTTCTCGCCGTACTTCTGCATCGCGACGCGGCGCTTCAGCTTGAGGCTGGGCGTGAGGAGGCCGTTTTCGACGGTGAAGTCCTCGGGCACGAGCAGGATCTTCTTGACCTCTTCGAAGCCCTTGAACGCCTCGCCGGCCTTCTTCACCTCGTCCGTCATGTGCGCGATGACCTTCGGGTCGTCGCAGAGCGCCTGGTCGCTCCCGCTCACGCCGTTCGCGGAGGCCCACGCCTTGAGCTCATCCATCTTCGGCACGATGAGCGCCACGTTGTAGAGCTGGTTGTCGCCGTAGACCATCACGTTCGCGACGACGGGAGAGAGCTTGAGCTTCTCCTCGAGCGGCGAGGGCGCGACGTATTTGCCATTCTGGAGCTTGTAGAGCTCCTTCAGGCGGCCGGTGATGTGCAGGTATCCCTCGTCGTCGAGGTAGCCCAAATCACCCGTACGAAAGCCCTTGTCCTCGGTGAAGACCGCCTCGTTCTCCTCGGGGCGATTGTGATACCCCATCATCACGTTCGGCCCGTAGACGACGATTTCGCCCTGCTTCTCCTCGCCGGTCGCCGTCTTGTCGATCACGATCTTCACGTCCTTGATCGGTTTTCCGACGGTGCCGATGCGCTGCGCGCCCGGGCGATTCGCGGTGGCAATGGGGCTCGTCTCGGTGAGGCCATATCCCTCGTAGACCGTGACGCCGATCCCGTCGATGAACTCCGCCACCTCGCGCGAGAGCGCGGCGCCGCCCGAGAACGCGTACTTCATGCGCCCGCCGAGGCGGCCGCGGATCTTGTCGAAGACGAGGCGCGACGAGATCGCCAGGGCGGCCGACTCGAGGAGCGACACGGGCTCGCCGCGGTGCTTCTTGTTCGCCGCCTTGATCCCGGTGAAGACCAGCTTCTGCACGATCGGCGGGCGCTCGGCGATCTGCTTGTTCACGCCGTCGTAGATGCGATTCCAGATGCGCGGCACGCTGAACAGCATCGTCGGCCGCACCTCCGCGAGGTTCGGGATGATCTTGTCGATCGCCTCGGCGAACGCGACGCTCGCGCCCATCGACACCATCACGAGCATCTCGCACGTGTGACCGAACGAGTGCGCCCACGGGAGGAACGAGAGGCTGCGGTCGTCGCGGCCGATGGGCAGGAGCTCCTGCACGGCGTTCACGTTCGAGCAGAAGTTGCCGTGCGAGAGGATGACGCCCTTCGGGTTGCCCGTCGTTCCGGAGGTGTAGATGAGGCACGCCGTGTCCTTCGACTCCGGCTGGATGCTCGGGACGGGGCTCTCCGCGCCCTTCGCGAGGAGGGCCTCGAAGCTCGCCGGATCGTCCTTCGGCGCGGGGATCGAGAGCACGTGGGTGATCGACGTGACCTTCTTCGGCAGCTCTTTGGCGATGTCGAAGACCTTCTTCGAGCCTGCGATGACGAGCCGCGCGCCGCAGTCGTTCGCGATGAACTCCCACTCCTTCGGCGACTGCGCCTCGTACATGGGCACGAGCGCGGCGCCGAGGCCGTAGCAGGCGTAGGCGGTCACGGCCCACTCCTCGCGGTTGTCGCAGATGATGACGACCTTGTCGCCCCGCTGGATGCCGAGCGAGGCGAGCCCGCCTCGCAGCTGGTCGACCTTCTTGCCGAACTCGGCGTAGGTCGTCCAGGTCCACACGCCGCTCCGCTTCGTCCCGAACAGGTCGTTCGGCCCGAACTTCTTCACGGCGCTCTCGAACATCTCGACGAGGTTCTTGTACTCGGCCATCGCTCGGCTCCCCTTCTCGCTCTCGGGCGCTGGTCCGACACGACTGGACCGCTGCGGCGACGCTAGTCGTCCGCCTCGGAAGTTGCAATCCATGAGGAGATCCTCACGCCACGGCGCCTGTGCGGGCTGGTAGAGTGCCGACCGTGATCGGCGCCCGTGCCCGCATGCTGCTCGCCTCCCTGGCGCTCTCGGCCCTCGTGACGACGACCGCTGGTCCCGGCTGCGGAGGGCGCCCCGGCTCGTGCCCCGGCTTCGACAGCTGCTCGGACGCGTCGAAGTGTCCGCTCATGCGGTGCATCTGCGACGGCGGGCCGCTCGAGTTCCCCGCGACGTGCCGCACCGACGGCACGTGCTTCACCGTCAGCGACTGCGCCTCGTTGTGCGCCAAGAAGGGCTCGAAGTGCGCGAAGCCCCCGGCCACGTGCGACGCGTACCTCGCGACCGAGTGCTCGTGCTCCTCGACGAAGACGTCGTACACGGAGGCGTGGGACTGCGTGCAAGGCGAGCAGTCACCTCCGAGTCAGAAGGACTGCGACGACACGTGCGGCAACAACCCCGCCTCCGGCGCGGGCGGCGGCGGAGGGGCCTTCCCCGCCGTCACGAGCGCTGGCGGGAGCGTTCCGGTCCTCACGCAGGCCGCCGCCGGCGGCGTCTAGTCGGATCGCTCAAGAGCCGAGCGACGCGTCGGCCGACACCTCGACGCGGCGGCCGAGATGCGACTCCGCGTCGCGGCGCATCTCGGCGTCGCCCACGATGATCCGCGCCATCTTCCGGAAGCGCGTGAACACGCTCTCTTGCACGTAGGGCAAGCCGTGCTTCTCGCACAGCGCGCGGACCTTCGGCTGGATGCGTTGGTACTGGAGCATCGGCACGTCGGGGAAGAGGTGATGCTCGATCTGGTAGTTGAGCCAGAGGTGCGCGAAATCGAGGAGATCGCCGCCCGTCGGGTAGTTCGTCGATCCGAGCACCTGGCGGGCGAGCCGCTCGCCGCGCGAGGCGGGCTTCGAGCCGAAGCGGTAGAGATCGTCGCCCGAGTGGTTCGGGCCGACGACCAAGAACGTGTGCACGTTGGTGACGACGTCCGCCAGGATCGAGTTGGCGAGCGCGCTGCCGACCGCGAGCGGGCCGAGCGGCGCGAAGAGGAGCGGCAGCGCCCCGAAGGCGTACGCGGCGTACGGGAGGTAGGACCGAAGGAAGATCTCCTTCCACGCCGTGCGTCGATCGGGCTCCTTCCCGTCGCCCTCCTTCGTGAGCCAGGCGAAGAGCGTCCCCGGCGCGTAGTAGCTCGCGCGCCAGGTCCCCGCGAGCAAGGCGAGCACCACGTGGCGAACGGGGCGAGGCAGCTCGCGCAGCCACTCGGTGTTCCGCTCGACCAGATCGGGATCCGTCTCCTCGCCCGTGTTCGCGTGGTGCAGGACGTTGTGCTCGTAGATCCAGGGGTCCGGGACGATCCAATCCGGCCAGTCGAGGAAGCGCCGCCGACCGCGCGCGAAGACCGAGCTCGTGTAGCGCGGAGGGACGCCCGGCACCTTGTCGTAGCCCCGATGGCCGATGTGGTGCATCAAGAGCCAGTTCGTCGATCGCCCGAGCGCGAGACCGGCGACCGAGACGGGGTTCGGTCCGAGCCACGCGGTCGCGAGCCCGAGCGCGCTCGCGGCGCGTCCCCAGCTCTCGATCTTGCGCAGGTGAGCGAGATCCTCGGCGCCCAGCGACGCTTGGATCTCGCGCTTCAGGGCTTGCACGTCGCGGGCGAAGGCCTCGAGATCGACGGGGCCCTGGGGAGCGCTCTCCTTCATCGGGCGCGGACCCTAGTACGAAGTGTGCGGCCGAGAAAGCGACTCGACGCGGGCGGGCGCGCATGAACGCGCGTCGCGCTTGCGTCCTCGCGCCGACGCGACGAGAAGGCCGACCGTGGCCACCTCCATCACCGCGACCCTGCTCGTCTCCGCGTCCGATCAGCCGGGGCTCGTCGCCCGGCTCTCCGGCTTCTTCTACGAGCACGGGCTCAACATCCTCGACGCCTCCAACCACACCGACGTCCACGCCGAGGGAGGGGCGCGCTTCTTCATGCGGCTCGTCGTCGATCTCGCGGGGCTCGCGACGCCACAAGCGGCGAAGATGCTGGGGGGCTCGGCGGGTCGCAAGGCGCTCGAGGCGAGCTTCGGCGCCCTCGCGGAGCGCCTCGGCGCCACGTGGAGCGTCGGCTACTCGGACGTCCTGCCGCGCGTCGCGATCCTCGTGACGAAGGATCCGACGTGCCTCTACGACCTGGTCTTGCGTCAGCGGAGCGGCGAGCTCGCGTGCGAGATCCCGCTCGTCTTGTCGAACCACCCCACGCTCGAGGCCGTCGCCGAGGGCTTCCGCATCCCGTTCGTCGCGCTCCCGGTGACGCCCGAGACGAAGCGCGAGCAAGAGGGTCAGGTCCTCGAGCACCTGAAGCGGCACCACGTCGATCTCGTCGTGCTCGCGCGCTACATGCAGGTCTTGAGTGACGACTTCCTAAAGCGCGCGCCGGTCGTCATCAACATCCACCATGGCTTCTTGCCGGCGTTCCAGGGCGCGAAGCCCTACCACCAGGCGCACGCGCGCGGCGTGAAGCTGATCGGCGCGACGGCGCACTACGCGACGAAGGATCTCGATCAGGGACCGATCATCGAGCAGGACGTCGCGCGCGTCTCGCACTCGATGGGGCCGGACGAGCTCGTGCGCGTCGGCCGCGACGTGGAGCGCGTGGTGCTCGCGCGCGCCGTCCGGGCGCACCTCGAGCGACGGGTGATCGTCGAGGGACGCCGGACGATGGTGCTCTGAGGTCGGCGCCGAGGCGCGCTCAGGAGCCGAGCGCGACGCGGATGACCTGCACCGCCATGCCGAGCGTGCAGAGCTGACCCACGACGAAGAGGAGCGTGCGCCACGGCTGCTTGCCGGCGAGATAGACGATCGCGTGGAGCACGCGCGCCCCGGAGAAGACGCCGAAGTAGATGGTCGCCGACTTCGCCGGCGCGCCCGTCAACACGTAGAGGAACGCGACGAAGAGGAAGGGGACGATGTTCGCGAAGGCGTTGCGCCACGCGCGATTCGCGCGCGCGACGCCGGGGCGCTCCTCCTCCACGACCTGGGCGCCCTTCGACGTCGTCGAGGCGTCCTCGGGGTTCAGCGTGGTCTTCGTCTTGGCGCGCACCGTCGCGGAGGCGCCGTCGAGCGCCATCATGAAGAGACAGAGCCCCGTCGCGAAGAGCGCGTAGGTGGCGAAGGCGGGAAACTTGGTCGGGTCCATGGGCACTCCTCGGCTCGGTCGAGGGAGCCAAGGGTAGAGAAACGCGCTCGCGCGGCAAAGGAAGGCGCCAAACGGTGCGCCGCGAACGCCGGCGATTTCCGGCGCGGTGGACCGACGTGGCATGCTCGCGCCGTGGTTCCTCCCCGCACCGTGGCACGCTGCGCGGCGCTCCCCTTTCTCCTCGCGCTCGCCGCGTGCGGGCGCGCGAGCGCCACGAGCGAGCCCGCGTCGACCGTGGGCGCGGCGGCCGCGATCCCCGCGGCGCCCGCGACGTC
This sequence comes from uncultured Polyangiaceae bacterium, assembly GCA_964467935.1. Taxonomy (GTDB): domain Bacteria; phylum Myxococcota_A; class Polyangia; order Polyangiales; family Polyangiaceae; genus CAYYKK01. The sequence continues at coordinate 8,812 of CAYYKK010000070.1, read as the reverse complement.
CGCCGCAGGATCGTCTGCGAGCGCAGCCTCCCCCGCGCCCTCCTCGCCGGGGACGAGCGCGTGCCCCGCCGACATGCGCCTCGTCGAAGGCGGCTACTGCCCCGCCGTCGAGGAGGTGTGCCTCGCGTGGCAGGAGGTGAACGTCCGCGGGGTCGTCGAGCGCAATCAATGCAAAGCCTACCGCGAGCCGAGCCGCTGCCTCTCGAAGCGCCGCGAGCCGATGCGGTTCTGCATGGACACCTTCGAGTGGCCGAACCGAAAGGGGGAGATCCCGAGGGACCTCGTCTCGTGGGAGGAGGCGCGACAGCTCTGCGAGAGCGACGGCAAGCGCCTCTGCACGGACGTGGAGTTCACCTTCGCCTGCGAGGGCGAGGCCATGCGCCCCCACGTCTACGGCTTCAAGCGCGACGATACGAAGTGCTCGATCGATCGCCCCTATCGACCGCGGACGTTCGCCTTCTCGCACCACGACGCCTGCATGGCGGACGAAGCGTGCCGCGATGCGCTCGAGGCGATCGATCAGCGCGTGCCGGCCGGCGCGATGGAGGCGTGCGTCAGCCCGGAGGGGATCCACGACCTCAACGGCAACGTGAACGAGTGGGTCACCTTGCCGGGCCACGGGCTCTCGAAGCGCGCGGGCCTCAAGGGAGGCTGGTGGGGACCGGTGCGCAACCGGTGCCGCCCGATCACGACGTTCCACGGCGAGAGCGACTACGGCTACGAGGTGGGCTTCCGCTGTTGCCGCGACGCGGCCGGTGCGCCGGGATGAGCGTGCTAGCCTCGCGGCGCCCGGGCCTCGAGCGTGAGCGCCCCGAGCGAGCGAACATGTCCGAGCGATCCACGCCATGAACGAGCGCGCCCACGAGCCGAGCGGCGGCGCGTCGCGCGTGCGCTTCTTCGCGACGGCGGCGAAGGGGACCGAGGTCGCGCTGCGCGACGAGCTGCGGCGGCTGCGCTTTCGCGGCGTGCGCGCGGATCGCGGCGGGGTCCACTTCGACGGCGCCCCGAGCGAGGGGTTCCGCGCGTGTGTCGAGCTCCGCACCGCCGTGCGCGTGCTCGAGCACCTCGCCGCGTTCGCGGCGCCGACCGGGGACGCGCTCTACGAGGGCGTCCGCGCGATCGACTGGTCGCGCTTCGTCGACGCCCGAAACACGCTCGCCGTCCGCGCCGTCTCCAAGTCGAGCCAGCTCACGCACACGCAGTTCGTCGCGCAGCGGACCAAGGACGCGATCGTCGATCGCATCCGCGACGAGAGCGGCCTCCGGCCCGACGTCGACCGCGACGATCCCGACCTCGGCGTGTTCGTCCGCATCGCGAAGGACGAGGCCACGGTGTACGCGGACCTCTCGGGTCGTTCGCTCCACGCGCGTGGCTATCGGAAGCTCCAGCTCGCGGCGCCGCTCAAGGAGACGCTGGCGGCGAGCCTGCTCGGGCTCGCGGGCTACGAGGGCGACCGCGATTTTCTCGATCCGATGTGCGGCTCGGGCACGATCGCCATCGAGGCCGCGATGATGGCTTACGACGTCGCGCCGGGATCGCTGGGCCCCGGCTTCGGGTTCGAGCGCTGGCGATCGTACGACGCGACGGCGCGCGAGACGCTCCGCGCGCTGCTCTCGCGCGCACGCGCGCGCGCTCGGAGAGAGGGGCCGGACGTGCTCGCCCGCGACGTCGATCCCGAGGCGCTGCGCATCACACGCGAGAACGCGAAGCGCGCGGGGGTCCCGGTGCGCACCGAGCTCGCGGACGTCTCGACGCTCGACGCGCGGACGCCGCCGCCGTTCGTGCTCACCAACCCGCCCTACGGCGAGCGGCTCGGCAGCGACCTCGAGGGCGCGCGGGCGATGGGCAAGGCGCTCACGCGGCTCCGCGGATCGCGCGTCGCGGTCCTCTGCGGCGCGCGAGAGATCCTCGAGGCGATCCCTCTCCGTCCCGCGAAGACGTTCGAGGTCTGGAACGGCGATCTCGAGTGTCGCCTCGCGACCTTCGATCCCTGAGTTCGTGTAGCATCCGTCGGTCTCGCGCCGCACCGCCTCCCTCTCGAAGTCGATCGCCATCCATGCGCACGAAGAGGGACACCCCCGCCATCGAAAGAGGAGGCTCTCCTTGAACAGGCTCGGAAAACCGGTCGACCTCGTGGCCGGCGCGCTGTCCCGCGTCTTGCACGGCATCCGCGGCGCTCACGAGAACACCGCGCCCGATCTGGGGCCCTACCTCGGCGCGAGGCCGGACGAGCTCTTCCCTGCCCCAGTCGTGCCCCGCGACGTGAAGCGAACGAAGTCGCGGCTGCAGCTCGGACCGCGCGTCGTCGAGACGCTCCGCTGGCACAGCCAACACGTCGTCCTCTGTCCTCACTACCGCGCGCGTCACGCCGGCGAGTACGAGCGCAACCAGCGCGTGGTCGCGCGCTTCATCCACCCGAAGAGCGGCGAGCGCAAGCGCGCCCTCATCTACGTGCACGGCTGGCTCGAGCCCGGCCCTTGGGTGGAGGAGGCGTCGCTCCTGCCCCTCTTGCACGACGAGCTCGGCGTGGACGTGCTCCACATCCAGCTGCCCTTTCACGGCAGCCGCAACCCGCGCAGCGCCCTCTTCCACGGCGAGTTCTTCTGGAGCGCGGATCTCGTCCGCTCCCTCGAGGCGGTGCGCCAGTCGCTGCTCGACGTGCGCACGCTCATGGCCTGGCTCCGATCGCGCGGCTACGTCGAGGTCGGCGTGACCGGGCTCTCGCTCGGCGGATCGATCACGATGCTCACCGCGTGCGTCACGCCGACGCCCGACTACATCGCGCCCGTCATCGCGCACCTGCAGCTCGCCGAGGCCGTCGAGGACGCGCCGATCCTCTGGCGCATGAAGGAGGACCTCGAGCGCTTCGGCATCGACAAGTCGGCGCGCGCCGACCTCTTCAAGCGCCTCGGGCTGGGCTCGTTCAAGCCCGTGCTGCCGCCCGATCGGCAGATCTGGATCGCGGCGCGTGACGACCAGTACATCAAGGCCGATCTGGTCGAGCGGCAGTGGCACGAGTGGGGAGAGCCGCCGATCGAGTGGATCCCGGGCGGCCACATGACGTTCCCGCTCCACGTCGGCAAGCTGCTCACGCGGCTCAAGGCGTTCCACGCCGGCCTCTCGACGCGCGCGTCGGTCGCTTGACGGCGCGCGATCCGCGGCGCCTGAGCGGCGGCGTGCGAGCAGCGCGAGCCGGGTGAGCGCTAGCGCGCGATCGGGAGCGCGCGGCCTGGGTGCAGACCGCACTCCTTGTGCTCGGCCGACTCCCACCACCACCGGCCGGCGCGCGGGTGCTCGCCGGGCGCGACGGCGCGGGTGCACGGCTCACAGCCGATCGAGGGATATCCCTCGCGATGCAGCGGGTGCACCGACACCCCCTTCGTCGCGACGTAGTCGGCGAGGCGCGCGTCGTCCCAGTGCGCGAGCGGGTTCACCTTCGTGATGCCGCCGTGCGCGTCGTCGCGCTCGACGATCTCGACCGACGCGCGCGTCTCGGCCTGCGCGCGTCGGAGGCCCGTCATCCACGCGGTGCGCCCCTCGAGCGCGCGCGAGAGCGGCTCGAGCTTGCGCGCGGCGCAGCAGGCCTTGCGCGCCTCGAGCGACGCCCGCAGCCCGTAGAGCCCTTGCTCGCGCACGAGCGCCTCGACGCGAGCGCGATCGGGGAAGACGACCTCGATGGGGAGGGCGTACCGCTCTCGGACGCGGTCGAGGTGCATGTAGGTCGCCTCGTGCATGCGCCCCGTGTCGAGGAAGAAGACGAACGGCGCGCGTCCGAGGTCGACGGCGACCTCGCTCACGGCGTGCAGGAGGGCCGTGTCCTCGACGCCGAGGCTCGTCGCGACGGCGAGACGATCGCCGAAGCGCTCGAGCGCCCAGCGAACGATCGCGGTGACGTCGGTCGGCGCGACGGAGGTCGGGAGGGAGTCGACGGACATGCCTCCGTTCTATGGGACGAACCACCGAGCGTCCAGTCGACCTCGCTCTCGGCCCCCTCGCGCGCGCCTCACTCCGGATCGCCGGGCGCGCCGAGACCGAAGCGCTTCAGCTTCTCGTAGAGCGTTCGCAGGCCGATGCCGAGGCGCTCGGCGACCTTGCGACGGTTGCCTCCGAGCTCCACGAGCGCCCGCTCGATCGCCGCGCGCTCGAGCTCCTCGAGCGTCATGACGGGCGGCGCAGGCGCGGCGTCGGTGCGCGCGCGCGACCTCTTCGGGTGCGTGAACGCGTCTTCGCCGAGCGTGTCCTCATCGGCGAGGATCGCCGCGCGCTCGAGCGCGTTCGCGAGCTCGCGCACGTTCCCGCGCCAATCGCCCTTCTCGATGACGCGCTTCGCCTCGTCGGTCAGGCGGAGCGACGGCCGGCCGAGGCTCTTGCCGACGCGCCCGAGCAGCGCCTCGGCGATCGGACGATGTCCGCGCGTCGCTCGCGGAGCGGCGGGAGCTCGACGGGGAACACCGCGAGGCGGTGATAGAGATCCTCGCGGAACCGACCATCGAGCGACATGCCTTCGAGGTCGCGGTTCGTCGCCGCGACGAGGCGCACGTCGGCGCTGAGGCTGCGCGAGCTGCCGACGCGCTCGAACGTCCGCTCCTGCAGCACGCGAAGGAGCTTCGCTTGGAGCTCGGGCTTGAGCTCGCCCACCTCGTCGAGGAAGAAGGTGCCGCCCGCGGCGAGCTCGATGCGCCCTCGCCTCGACGCGGAGGCCCCGGTGAACGCGCCCTTCTCGTGCCCGAAGAGCTCGCTCTCGAGGAGGCTCTCGGAGAGCGCGGCGCAGTTGATCGCGACGAACGGTCCGTCGGCGCGCTTGCTCGAGCGGTGGATGAACCGCGCCGCGACCTCCTTGCCGGTCCCGCTCTCGCCGACGAGCAGCACCGTCGCCTCGGTCGGCGCGACCTTGCGGAGCGCGTCCACGACCGGCTTCATCGCCGGATCGCCGTACGTGAGCGGCAAGGCCGCGTCGTCGCGCGTAGCGCCGTCCTTGAGCGCGAGCAGCGAGCGGCGCTCGAGGGCGCGGGCAGCGACGAGCCGGAGCTCGCCGGGGCTCGAGATGGGCTTCTTCAGGAAATCGAAGGCGCCGAGCTTCATCGCGAGAACGGCGGCGTCGACGGTCCCGTGCGCGGTGAGCACGACGATCTCGAGCTCGGGCGCGACGGCGCGCGCTTGCTTCACGAGCTCGATGCCGTCCATGCCGGGCATCTTGAGATCGGTGAACAAGAGGTCGTATCCGCGGCGCGCCAGCTCGGCGAGCGCCTCGCGACCGCTCGCCGCCTCGGTGCACGCGTGCCCGTCGCCTTCGAGCGCCTCGGCCACGAACGAGCGGACGTCTTCTTCGTCGTCGACGACCAGAATGTTCGCCATGGCTCGACTCTACCCCGGAATCACGGCGCGAAAGAGGGCGCCGCCCTCGGCGTGGTTCTCGGCGGTGAGGACGCCCCCGTGCATCTCGACGATGCGTCGCGCGACGGCGAGCCCGAGCCCGGTGCCCCGCGTCCGCGTGGTGTGGAACGGCTCGAAGATCGTCTCGAGCTCCGAAGGCGGGACGCCGGGGCCCCGATCGCGCACCGAGAGCACCAGCCTGCGATCGGCGACGCTCGCGCCGACCGTGATCGTCGCGTCGGCAGGTGACACCTCGAGCGCGTTCCGGATCAAGTTGCCGAGCACCTGCTCGATGCGGAGCGGATCGAGCCGCCACTCGGCCGGAGCGGCGTCGATCGCGAGGTCGACCTTGCCCGGCGCGATCTCCTCGGCGACGCGACCGAGCAGCGCAGCCACGTCGACGCGCTCGCGCGCGAGCTCGGCGGAGCGCACGAAATCGAGCAGCGTGGACGAGAGATCCTCGAGCCGACGGGCCGAGGCCACGATGCGCTCGGCCTTCTTGTGCTCGCGCGACCCCGACTCGAGCTGCTCGACGAGCAGCTGCGCGTGACCCTTCAACGCGGTCAGCGGGTTCTTGATCTCGTGCGCGAGCACGGCGCTCATTTCGCCGAGCGCCGCGAGCCGACGCTCCCGCTCCTGCCGCTCGCGCGCCTTGTCCCGCTCGCCGAGCTGCCACCAGAAGACGAGCGCTGCCGCCATCAGCGCGGCGGCCGCGGCCGTGCTCGCGAGGAGGGTGCGCGTCGCGCCGACCTCGAGCGCGTCCGCCACGATCGGCTCGAAGTCGAGCACCAGCGCCGTCTCGAAGGGCGGAGGCGGCGGGCGTCCCTCGCTCGGCGGTGGTCGCCCGTCGTGAGGCGGCGGACCGAATGGAGGAGGATCGCCCGGAGGGCCGCGCTCTTCGGGTGGCGGACCGAGCGGCGGACCTTCGCCGGGTGGAGGCGGCCGCGCGCCAGGCGGACCAGGATCGTGCCCGGGCGGGGGCCGATGCGGCATGACGATCGCGCGCACCGCGCCCGGCACCTCGACGAGCGACACGTCCTCGACGGGGCGGTCGAGCACGATCGGCGCCGCGGCGTCCCCGGCTGCCGCGACGACCTCACCGTCGAGCCGGACGACCGCGAGGTAGCGGAGGCCGGACGCCTTCTCCTCGCCGAGGAGCGTCTCGAGATCCGCCGCCTCGGGCGCGGCGTCGCCCTCGAACAATCGCGCGCGTGCCCGCGTCACGAACGCCTGCGCTTGACCGCGTTCGAGCGTGCGCGTGGCCTCGACCACCCGCGCGCGGCTCGACCACGCGGCCAACACGAGCGCAGCGGACGCCGCGAGCGCGGTCGCGAGCAGACCCCAGCGACCTCCCCTCACGCGTCGCTGTGGTTTCGCGTCGACCATGGCCGCACCATACACGTTTCGCCCGCGCTCCTTCGTGGCCGCTCGGGGCCGACGGCGAGGCACACAGCAAGAGCGAGGCCGAGCCCTTCGGGGCGCGACTGCGTCGGCGCGCGCGAGATGCCGTGCGCTTTCGGCATCGGGGTCGTGCGAGAGCCGCATCGAGAGAGGCGCGTCGCCCTCGTTCGTTCGCCCTCCGCGCGCCGGATTCGCCGCGGAGAGGCTTGGCGCGACGGTTGCTCGAGGGACCGACTGCGGCCGGGGCGATCGCGCCCCGCGCCGCGCCACGACCACCATCCCGAGGAGGTTCCCATGCGTTTCGTCGGTTCGCTCTCGACCTTGGCCGCCACGTTCGTCCTCGTCGCGTGCTCCGGGACGAGCGAGAGCGTCTCCCTATCGCAAGACGGCGTGAGCTCCGACACGACGAGCTCGACGACGGCGTCGTCGTCGACCGGCTCGACGAGCGCCGGACCGCTCGACACCAACGGCGACGGGGCGCTCTCGAAGACCGAGCTCGTCGCAGGTGCATCGCTGATGCTCTCGCATCTCGACACGAACGGCGACGGCGTCCTCGTTGCGTCGGAGGTCGCGAGCGCGAGCTGCCCGCCGCCGCCGCCGAACCCCGACGCGAACGGCGACGGGCAGATCACCCTCGCGGAGGCGGAGAACGCGGCGCGCGAGATGTTCGCGCACCTCGATCCGAACGGGACCGGGAGCATCGCCGTCGCGTCGCTCCCCCCCGCCCCGGGCGGAGCGTCCGCGAGCAGCCTCGACACCGACGGGGACGGCCAGATCACGCTCGCCGAGCTCCTGGCGGGCGCGGACGCGCGCTTCGCCGCCGACGACACCAACGGCGACGGCGTGCTCTCCGGCGACGAGATCAAGAGCCCCCCTCCGCCTCCGAGCGGCTCGGCGCCGCCTCCGCCCCCGAGCGGCTCGGCGCCGCCGCCGCCCCCGAGCGGCGCTCCTCCCGCGTCGAGCGGATCCGCTCCGCCTCCGCCTCCTCCGGACGGCGGAGTGGCCGGCCCGGGCAAGTGCACGCCGCCCTTGCCTGGCGACAGCGCCCCGCCGACGTTCGCCGATCTCGACACCGACGGCGACGGTCAGGTCACCGCGAGCGAGCTCGAGGCCGTCTTCGCCGATCGATTCGACGCGCTCGACGCCGATGGCAACGGCCTGCTCGAGGGCAGCGAGCTGCCGACGCCGCCCGCGCCGCCCGCGCGCTGAGGCTGGCCCCCTACAGAACCCGCGCGCCGAGCCGCCGCTCGATGGCATCTCGGCGCGCGCCTCACGGCCGATACGGCGGCGCGTAGCCGCTCTTCTTCAGCGTGTGCGCCAGGAAGAACGCGTCGATGGCGCCGACCCGCGGCTCCGTCTCGGTCGATCCCTCGGTGGCGAGGTTGCGGAGCTCCTCCGGATCGCGCTTCAGATCGTAGAGCTCGACCGTTCCACGCCGCTCGTCGGTGATCACCTTCAGCCCGTCCGGGAAGTAGAGCGCGCGCTTCAACCGCCCCTCGGCGAGGATCGGCCGAGAGAGCCTCGGCGACTCGCCGCGCAGGAACGGGACGAGGCTCTGGCCCATGTACGTGCCCGGCGTCGGCGCGCCGAAGAGATCCAAGATCGTCGGCCCGAGATCGATGAGCGACACCGGCGTGTCGACGCGCCGCGCCTTCGCGGTGGGCGTGTAGACGAGGAGCGGCACCCGCAGAAGCTCCTCGTAGAGCGTCGTGCCGTGCTGGGTCGTGTCGTGCTCGCCGAAGGCCTCGCCGTGGTCGGCGGTGACGATGAGCGTCGTGCGGCCCGCGAGCCCGAGCCGATCGATCTCACGACGCAGGCGGCCGATCTGCTGATCCACGATCGCGAGCTCGCTGACGAAGCGCTCCTTCGGTGTGCCGTCCTTCCTCCCGCGGTCGTAGGGGTAGTGGGCGTCCATGAAGTGCGTGAAGAGGAACAGGGGCTTGTCGCCGGCCTCGGCGAGCCGCGCGTCGAGCGCCGTAACGAGCTCGGCCGCGGTGCCCTGGCTCGTGCTAGTGCGCGGATCGAGGATCGTCTGCTC
>CAYYKK010000069.1:0-27565 GCA_964467935.1 uncultured Polyangiaceae bacterium | reverse complement strand
CGGCCGTCGCGGCGCCGACGCGGCCCGAGCCGAAGCCCGTGAAGGAGGAGCCGAAGCCCGCGAAGGAGGAGCCGAAGCCCGCGAAGGAAGAGCCCGCGGCGAGCGGCGGCGGCACCGGAAAGCTCTTGGCCATCGCGTCGGGCGGCAGCTGCGCCTTCAGCGTCGACGGGGGCGGCAAGGGCAGCGGCGGCTCGGTCAGCGTGCAGCTGCCGGCCGGCAAGCACAGCGTCACCTGCAAGCCGGTGGGCGGCGGCGCGAGCAAGTCCGGCAGCGTGAACGTCAAGGCCGGCGAGACGTCGATCCTCACCTTCCGCCTCTGATCCGCGTCGCTCGGGCCCACGTCGAGAGGATCGCTCGGCGGAGGATCGCTTCGAGCCCGGATCGCGCCAAGCTCGATCGCTCCGAGCTCGATCGCTCGGCGACGTCGGGCCCTCTCGGTCGCTCGGGGACGTCGACCTGGTCGGCGAGCGCCGTCGATCAGAAGTGGAGCGCGAGCCCGCCGTTGAGGTTCGCGCCGAAGCCCTTGATCGTCCCTGATTGCGTCACGCTCTTCGGCTGGTTCGTCACGGGATCGAGGACGTTCAACGTGATCGACGAGGGGATGATCGCGTAGCCGATGCCTCCGCCCGCCGTGATCGAGATGACCGACGCGAAGTAGTACTCGTAGGCCAGGTTCAGCTTGAAATCGACGCCGCCCTTGCTGCCCGCGATGAGCGCGTTGTAGTCGGCGAAGCGCTGCTGGTCCTCGCTCGTGGCGAGGGCGTCCGGCTTTCGGCTCGACAGGAGCTTCACGTACGAGATGTAGAGCCCCATCCCGAACGCCGAGCTCTCGGACTTCTTGCCGATGCGGATGCCGCCGCCCGCCAGGATGCGCGAGACGTCCGATCCCATGTTGTAGCGGACGATCGTCGAGAACCCCACGCCGGGCACCGGGATCGACGGCAGCGTGAGGAGCGCGCCGACGAAGCCGCCGCTCCCGCCCGCGTCGCCCTTGCCGGTCGAGCCGCCGGACGCGACCGTCGTGGTGCCCGCAAAATCGTAGCTCAGCTGCTGCAGGTCGTAGCCGCCCTCGGCGTCGAGGCGGAACTTCTCGTCGTCGCTGCTCGAGCTCGAGATCGTCGTGGTGCCCGGCTTGTCGGAGCTCGTGCCGCTGCCGCTGGCGCTGATGTTCGTCCCCAGCGCGACCGAGAGGAGCTTCTCGTGCGGCTCGTAGGTCTGCTTGAACTGCGTCGAGTACGCGGCCTTGTCGGCCTTCGGGACGACCTCGTCGTCGAGCGCGAGGATCTTGTCGAGCTTCGACTTGTCTTGAAGGTATTGCGTCTTCAGCTTCTCGAGATCGTCGGCGGTCTTCTGCCACTCGTCCCGGCGCTGCTCGGCGAGCTTTTTCTTCGGGTTCTGGCCGGGGTACGAGGCCAGCGCGGCCCACGCGTTCGCCTTGTCCTGCGGGCGAACCGTCTCGCCGCGATCGGCGTGGAGCGCGTCCTGGAAGAGCTTCAGGTAGTCGGGATCGATGTCCTTCAGCGACGCGACGCCGGCGATGTTCGTCTCGCCCTTCGACAGCTCGGTCGGGGCGAGGTTCAGGGTGTGGAGGCCCTCACCGAAGCTCGACGCGACCACGTGGCCGCCGCCTTGGTTGCGTAGCGGCGCGAGATCGAGCTGCAGCGGGGCGCCGCAGCCCGCGTCGGTGGCGGCGCCTTCGCTCTTCGGGCTCTCCCCCGCGCACTTGTCGACGTCGCCCGAGCCGCGCAGCCGCCGATCGCCCTCCTTGCGACGCCCTCCCGCGCCCGCGTTGCCCACGTCCACCGACGCGCCCGCCTCGGCCTTCGCCGACGCGTCGAGCGCGTAGGCGCCGAGCGTGATCGTCCGGATGTAGTGCGTGGCGCCCTCGCAGCCCTCGCCCTCGAGCTCGGTGGGTGCCTCCTTCGAGACGCGCTGGCCGACGGCGATGTAGTCGAGCTTGAGGCTCGAGCCCGAGTCGAGCTCGCCCTTCAGGTTCACGGCGCCGAGCGGCAAGCGAGCGTAGAGATCGTCCTGGCTCGAGATGTCGATCTTGTCGCGCGCCGGGGTCACGCCGGTGTACTCGTAGTCGCCCTTCGCGTGGCACTCGTTCAGCACCTTGAGCGTGCAGCCCGCGTAGCTCACGACGACGATGCCCCGCTTCGACGCCGAGTCGAGCGCCACCTTGCTCGTCGCCGGCCACTCGACGATGAGCGGGTTCAGGGGGTCCTTCGCGACCTTGCACGTCGCCTGTTGATCGTCGACCTCGGAGATCGTCTTGTTCTTGGCGATCACGTTCCCCGGACCGCAGCCCGCCCCGAGCGCGGACACCAGGGCCAGCAGAAAGGGAAGGACGACGGCGGGGTGGCGACGAAGCGTTTGGCTTTTCACGCGTGCTCCTACGAAGCCACCTTTATTAGCCCAGATCGACCGTCGAGAGAGAGTGCGAACCGTTCGGACGGCCTGTTCGCCTCTCGGTCGCGCCTCGAGGCCAGCGGCGCCGCGCTTCTACGCCGAGGTCGCCCCGAAAGCTCCCCCGCGCGGGCCGCCGTCTCACTCGTGCTGCAGCGCCTCGACGGCTTGCTGGATCTTCGCCACGTCGTCGAGCGTCCCGCCCTTCGTGAAGAAGCGGAGCTTGCCGTCTTTGTCGAACACGAACGTCTGGGGCAGCTCCGACACCTGGAAGGCGCCTTGGATCTGCGAGCTCGGGTCCATCACCGTCGGGTAGGTGACGCCGCGCTCGCTCACGCGGTTCTGCACCTTGCCGGGGTTGTCGTCGATCGCCACGCCCACCACCTCGACCCCCGAGCCGCGCTTGTCCTCGTAGAGCTTCTCGATGGCGGGCATCAGCTCTGCGCACGGCTTGCAGGTCGTCGCCCAGAAGTCGATCACCGTGATCTTCCCTGGCGTGGGCAGGCTGACGAGCGAGCCGTCGAGCGTCGCCTCCTTGCGGGCGGGCGTCGGCTTGCTCATGAGCGGATGCTCGGAGGGCGGCAAGGTGGCGGCGGAGCAGCCGAGGGCGAAGACGCACGCGAGCGGCGCGAGGGCGAGGACGAGACGCGACATGAGACCGCTACCTTAGGCGAAGGCGTCGCCCGGGACCAAGCCCCGCGACCGCGGCACGCCGCACCTCCTTCCGCGCGGCGCGCCGGAGGCCTATAGCGTCGGTCGATGCTCCTTCGACGTCCCGCCTTCGGCCCACCGATCTTCGTCGCCTCCGCGCTCGCGCTGCTCGGCTGCGAGCACGCGGCGACGAAGACGCTCGCCCCCGCGGGCGCGAGCGCCACCTCGAGTGGCTCGGCGCCGGCGACGACCGCCCCCGCGTCGGCCGCGGGTGCCTCTTCGGCGAGCGGTGCCTCTTCGGCGAGCGGCGGCCCGTCCGCGAGCGCCACTCCTTCGTCGAGCGCGAGCGCGCCGGACGCCGCCACGTCGGATCCGCTGAAAGACGCGCCCTCGCTGGCGGGGCCAGACGGCGCGCCGCTCGGTCAGACCGAGGACAAGCCGTCGCCCACGTCGCCCGCGTTCAAGCGCCGCATGGAGCTCCTGTGGAAGGCGATCGCGACGGGCGATCCGTCGACGGCGGAGCCCGCGTTCTTCCCGGTCGTCGCCTACGAGCAGGTGAAGGACATCAAGAAGCCCGGCGCCGATTGGAAGGCGCGCCTCCTCAAGAACTTCCACCGCGACATCGCCGAGTACCACAAGAAGCTCGGCGCGGAGCCCGAGGCGCTCCGCTTCGTGGGCGTGGAGGTCGACGAGCCGCGGGTCAAGTGGATGGATCGCGGCAAGGAGGGCAACAAGCTGGGATACTTCCGCGTGACGCGGTCCAAGATCCGCTACGCCGATCCCGCCGGCGCCGAGAAGACGCTTGAGCTGACGAGCCTCATCTCGTGGCGAGGCGAGTGGTTCGTCGTGCACCTGCACGGCTTCAAGTGACGACGCGGAGGGCCGCTCGCTCCTCGCCGAGCGGCGGCCCTCTCCTCATTCGCGCAGATTTGGATTCAGTCGTATCTGAGTCTCAATAGCGATCACTTGCCGGTGCTGGTCGAGCTCGTCGCGCTGGTCGAGCTCGAGCCGCCGGCGCCCCCGGCGTTGTCGCCAGGGCACTGGAAGGTCGGCGGGGAGGTGCCCTTCTTCTCGCAGTCCGAGCAGTTCTCGAAGCAGGCGACGCAGGCGTTGAAGCTGTCGCCCGCGATCGTCGGATCGACCTTCGCCAGGCTCTGACAGGTGGCGGTCGCTTCCTGGGTCGACGAGCGGTTCGAGCAGCCGAACACGAGCGATCCGGCGACGACGAGCGCGAGGAACATGAGGGTGGGTTTCATAGAGATCCTTTCGTCCGTTCGTCGTCGCGTCAGGGGTGGGCCGGCGCGGCCGCCGGAGCTGCCGGGGGCGCGGCCGGGGTGGGGTTTCCGGCCGGGGCCGATGCCGCCGGAGCCGATGCTGCCGGGGCCGGCGCCGCCGCGGGGGCTGCGCTCGGCGCTTGCGCGGGCGGGGCGTTCTCGGACGTCGCCGCGGGCTCCTCGACCGGCTTGTCGCAATCACACTTCGGCGGCTCGGGCGGCGCCGGCGCCTTCGTTCCCCAAGCGCCGCCGACCGTCACGAGCAGCGTGTTGGCGACCTGCCAGGCGTCGACGAGGAGCGGCTGACGGATGACCGCGAGCTTGTAGTCGAGCGAAGCCCAGTCGAAGACCTTCACGTGGAGGCCTCCGTTGATGTCGACGTTGATGAGGTCGCCGAGCCCTCGGTTGTCGCCCTTCGCGAGATCGGTGTGCGCGAACGGGACGAGCACGCCGACGCCGACGGTGTACGAGACGCGCTTCGTCTCGTCGATGAAGCCCCACGCGTTGGCGACGCCCTCGGCGCCGATTTCGGCGAAGTCGCTGAGCTCCTTCACCTCGATCTTGTCGGTGGTCTTCGGGTCGTCGGCGATCGCGAGCTGGCCCTTCGCGAACGTCTCCTGACCGCCGATGCCTGCGCGACCCTCGAGCGCGATGCGATCGGTGTGGATCGGCTGGTAGAACGCGCCGATCGACTCTTTGAGCGTGAGCGGCTTGAACGCGTCGGTGAGCGCGAGGCGGCGGCCGGTGTAGGACGTCGTCGTGCCGTCGCGGTTGGCGACCTCGTAGTTCACCGCGGCGGGCCGGATGTCGAGGCTCGGGAACATGTTCGTGTCGAGGCCGAAGCGCGCGAACGGACCGAACTGCTCGATCGCGTGCAAGAGGTAGATGGACTCGAACTTGAGGCCGTCGGCCGTCTTGACGAACTCACCGATCGCGGGCGCGCGGGTCGCGCCTGCGCCGGCCCTGAGGTTGTTGCGCCACTCGTGGATGCCTTGGTTGAACTCGAGCGAAGCGTCGAGCGCGGCGCCGAGGGTGAAGGCGGTTCCGTCCTGCTGACCGACCACGTTGCGCGAGTCGTTCAGGTTGAACGTACCGCCCACGGCGATGCCGGGCGCCCAGCCGGGCACGCGCTTGCCAGCCTCGGCTTGGACGAGCTTCCCCTTTTCGGTCGGGCCGCCTGCGTCTTTCGTGGGTGCGGGGGGCGCGGGCGGAGCCGCCGCGTCGTCGGCGAACGCGTGGGTCGTGACGAGCCCCGCGCTTGCGAAGAGAAGTGCTGAAGTGATTCGCTTGTTCACGATGCTCCCTTTCCGGCGGCCTCTCGCGAGGGCGCTTGGAGGACGGGCCCCCTTACCGTGGGCTTCGTACCCGTCGCCTGCAGGGCCGGCCAAGAAAGGGGGGCGGGGAGCGCTTGGCGCGCCAATGCGGAGAGCCCCCGCGCAGCGTGCGCAGGGGCTCTCTTCACGGCTCGAGGGTGAGCTCGACGCGGGGCGCGTCGACGGATCGCGTCACGCCCTCATTTGCAGAACCCGTCGATGCAGATGAGCCCCGGCGTGCAGTTCAGGCCGGCCGTCGGATCGCACTGACCTCCGAGGTTCGTCGACGAGCCGCACACCTGGTGCGCCCCCGAGGTGGTCGTCACCGACTTGCACTGGTTGAACGTCGGCAGGCCGTTGCACACGCTCGAGCTGGACGCGCACGAGATGTAGCAAGAGTGGTGGAGGCACAGCGAGCCCGTGGCGCAGACGTCTTGCTGACCATCGACGACGCAGGTGAACGACGCCTTCTGGTCCGGGATGCAGCCGTTCTCCACCCAGACGAGCCCCGGGTCGCACGTGCCGTTCGTCGAGCGCGGCACGCAGGCACCGTCGACGCAGACCTCGCTCGGGCCGCCGCAATCGTTCGTGATGGTGCACGCCTTCGCGGGCACGGTGCACGTCCCGACGTTGCTGCACGTGTACGAGCTCGGGCACATGCTCGCGCCGGAGCACGACGGCTCGCACTTGCCGTTCGCGCACACGTCTCCGCTCGGGCACTGGGTCTGATCGAAGCACTGGTCGGAAGGAGCGGTGCAGACCCCGCTCACGCAGGCCTTGCCCGACGCCGCGCAGTCGCTGTCGGAGCCGCACGCCGCCGGGTTCTCCGGCTTGCAGACCGCCGGGGTCGCCGTGGCGTCGCAGACGTAGCCGAAGATGCAGCTGTTCGTCGTGCAGTCGCCCGGATGGCAGGTACCGTCGGGCGCGCACGTCTCGCCCGCGGTGCAGTCGTTCGGGTTGCCGCAATAGGTCGGCCCGGCACCCCCCGTGCCCGTGCCCGTGCCGGTCCCCGTGCTCGTCGAGCCGGTCCCCGTGCCGGTGCTGCCCGATCCTCCCGCGCCCGCGGGGTAGCTCACGCAGCTGCCGTAGGCGCTGCAGTATTGGTTCGTCGCGCAGTCGGAGTCCCGCTGGCACGTCCCCGGGCTCGGGTTGCAGTAGTTGTTGCTGGCGTCGCAGACGCCGCCGTCGCTCGAGCCACCGCTGTAGATCGGACAGCCCGCGAGGCCGGCCATCAACGACATCCAAAGACCGATTTTGGGGATCTGATTCATAGGGTCTCCCAAGCGACGTCGAGCGTAGCAAGCGATGTGCCCTCCGACCACGTGAGCGAGCCGGCGGCGATCCTGGGCGAGCGGGTCGGGCTGTGAAGCGCCGTTCACGGCGCCACGTGGTAGCCGGGTCACGGTCGTCGCTCGGCCGCGCGTGACCGCGAGGCACGTGCGACGCAGCGTGGGCCTTTCTCCTGCGGTGCGTGCGAGAGAGGTGCTACGGTAGCTCGCCCCTCGTAGCGGCTCTGGGCGAAAACGATGGCCCGGAGCGCCGACCGCCGCCGACGCGGCCGGCGGGCCCTCCAGCTCGATCCATGGACGTCACCTGCGACCGCTGCCACACGGAGTACGAGTTCGACGACGCGCTCGTGTCGGAACAGGGGACCAGCGTCCGCTGCACCCAGTGCGGGTTCAAGTTTCGGGTCAGGAAGCAGGGGGGCGGGACGGCGCCCGAGATCTGGGTCGTTCGGACGGTGGACGGTCGGGAGCTCGAGTTCCGCGCGATCCGGGATTTGAAGACGGCGATCTCCGCCGGTCGCATCTCTCGTGACGACGTGCTCTCGCGCGGCGTCGGTCGGCCGCGGCGGCTCGCGTCGATCGCGGAGCTCGAGCCCTTCTTCACGGGGCACGCGCAGCTCCGATCCGCGACGTCGATCGGCCTCGGCGACGAGCCGCGTCCGCGCTCGCGAACGCCGCAGGGGCTGGGGCCGCCGCTCACGGAGGACTCGTCTCCCGGTCGTGACGGGAGCGTCGCGATCCCCCTGCCTGCCGCGTCGCAGAGCGAGGTCACGCGCCAGTATCCGCGGGAGCTCGCCAACGATCTGTCGAAGCTCGAGGACGGGGTCTTGCGCAACGTCGCGACGACGCAGACGTTCGGAACGCCATCGCCGCTCAGTCGGTCCCGCCCGAGCGACGATCAACCGACGCCCGCACACGGGACGCCGGCGCTCTCGAAGTCGTCGGGTTTCCGATCGCCGTCCACGCCAGGTCCGCTCGAGGTATCGCCGTCCACCGAGCGCGATCCGGTCAGCATCGAGCCCGAGACCGCGCGTCGGGAACCCGCGCCGAAGGGCGCGACGCCCGCGCCCGCCAAGATCGTCTCGACGCCCGCTCCGCCGGAGATCGCGTCGTCGCCCGCGGCAGCGTCTCCTGCGGCGGCGTCTTCGGCGGCAGCGTCTCCTGCGGCAGCGTCTTCGGCGGCAGCGTCTTCGCTGGCAGCGTCTCCTGCGGCAGCGTCCTCTCCAGCGGCGTCTCCCGTTCCCGGCGCTGCGCCGGCTCCCCTCGCCGGAGCGTCGGGGGCGCGCGAAGAAGGCGCGCCTGCGAGCGTCGGCTCCGTCGAGCCGGCGAGCCAGCGTCAAGCGATGGTGCCCGAAGCGAGCGAGAGCGAGCCTTCGACGCAGCGAAAGCAAGCGCCCTCCGTCGCCGCCAAGACCACGCCGGAGCCTCCGCCCCCGCTGCCGAAGACGCGCGACGCGATGGGCGCATCCGGTCCGGCCGAAGGTGCTCGCGCGGGCGACCCGACGCCGCGCCCGCCGAGCGAGCCGCCGCCCGAGGCCCGGCCTGGCCGCGAGTCGCTCGAGTCGATCCCCGATCTCGGGATGCGCCGCGGCTCGCAGACGCCCACGCCGAGCGAGGTGCGCTACTCGATGTCCGGGGAGGACTCGAACATCGTCAGCGATCCGCGGCTCTCGAGCGGCGTCGCTTCGCGCAGCTCGAGCGGGGCGACGCGCCTCATCGTCGGCGTGCTCGTCGCGGGCGCCCTCGCGTTCGCGCTCGTGCTCGCGGTCCAACGCTTCGTGCTGAAGCCGACCACCAAGACGGAGCTCGCGAGTGACCAGCGCCTCGCCGCATTCCTCTCCGAGGGCGACAAGGCGCTCGCCGATGGCGATCTCGACGCGGCCAAGGAGCAGCTCGACAAGGCGAGCGCGCTCGGCGACTCCGATCCGCGCGTGGCCAAGTCGCTGGCGCGGCTCGCGAACACGCGCGCGGAGGTGCCGTGGCTGAAGCTCCGCCTGCTCGCCGCCGACGATCCCGATCGCGACGCGGCGAAGCGAGAATATGCGGACGCGACCGATCGCGCGCGCAAGGCGGTGGAGAGGGCGCAAGGGCTCGCCGCGCAGGATCCGGAGGTGATCCGCGCGGTGGTGGACCAGAAGCGCCTCGCGGGAGACGTCGCCGGGGCGCGCAAGCTCGTCGACAAGATGTCCCCGGTCTCGAGCCAGCCCGAGACGGCGCTCGTGTTGGGTGCGCTCGATCTCGCCGAAGAGAGCCCGCCGTGGCCGAGCGTGATCGATCGCCTCTCCAAGGCGGCTGCCGACGAGGGATCGATCGGGCGCGCTCGCGCGCTGCTCGTCTATTCCTTGGCCATGTCGGGGGATCCGAAGCGGGCGAGGACGGAGCTCGATCGCCTCGCTGCGCTCCCCCGCCCGCACCCGCTCACCGGCGCGCTGCGCAAGTTCCTCGACCGCATCGACAAGGGCGAGACGCCTCCGCTGCGCGTCGACGACCTGCCGAGCCTCGCCGGCGCCACCGACGCGGGGACGGCGGGCGGCGGCGACATCCCGGGGAGCACGTCCGCCGCGCTGCGGCAGGCGCTCGATGCGCGCTCGCACGGCGACATGAGGCGCGCGGAGAACCTCTACCAATCCGTCATCGACAAGGACCCGAACAACAGCGAAGCGCTCGCCGGCCTCGCCTCGATCGCGCGCGCGCAGGGCGCGACGGGCCGAGCGATGGGCCTCTACCAGCGGGTGATCGATCACAACCCGAACTTCGTCCCCGCGATCATGGCGCTCGCCGACATGAAGTGGGACGGCGGGGATCGCGGGGCGGCCGCAGCGCTCTATGCCCGCGCCGTCGAGCTCGGCGGCGGAGACGCGCGCGCCAAGGAGCGATCGCAAGGTGGAGGCAACGCGACGCCGCCACCGCAGGAGGGCAGCTCGTCGAGCTCCACCGGCGGGGCGACGCCCACGCCTACGCCGACCCCCGATCCTGGCGAAGGCTCGACGGGTGGCAGCGCCACGCCGCCGCCGACGCCGCCGGCGACGCCGACCGTCAACCCGCCCGAGGAAGCGACCCCGTGAGGCGCGCGCATCGGCGCGCCTTCGGGGTCGCGATGCTCTGCCTGGTCGCCGGCGCCTTCGCGCCCGGGTGCGAGGGGAGGCGGTCCTCGGGGCGCTCGAAGTCCACGGACCACGAGCCCACGAGCGGACCGGCGCTCGTCGAGCTGAACCTCTCGCGCGGCGTCCCCGAGCTCGGCTCGTCGAGCTTGTTCGGATCCTCGGCAGGGAGCAGTCACGCCGATCTGGTCCGCGTGCTCGCGCACCTCGATCCCGACGCGAAGGGCGTGTTCGTCCGCATCGGAACGACGCCGATGAGCTTCTCGATCGCGCGAGAGCTGGGCGGGCTGCTCGCCGAGGTGAAGCAGCGCGGGCTACCGGTCGTGTGCCACGCGGACGAGCTTCAAAATGGAACCATGTTGCTGGTGAGTCGTGGTTGCTCCCAGATCTGGTTGAGCCCCGCAGGACAGGTCGAGAGCGTCGGCATCGCGGCGCAGCTCGTCTTCGGGAAGAGCCTGCTCGAGAAGCTCGGCGTCGGCGTCGACTTCCTCCAGGTCGGCAAATACAAGGGGGCGCAGGAGCCCTACACGCGCGACGAGCCGAGCCCGGAGGCGCGCGAGTCGCTCGAGGGGACCCTCCGCGACATCCGCGCGGCGTGGATCAGCGACATCGACGAGGGGCGCAAGAAGGATCTCTCGGACGCCATCGAAGACGGCCCGCACACCGCCGAGGCCGCCAAGGCGCTCGGGCTCGTCGACGACATCGGGTACGTCGACGAGGCGCGGGAGGCGGCGAAGAAGGCGGCCGCGGCCGAGCGAACGCTCGTCGCGTTCGGCGGCGGGACGTCGGGAGGCTCGGGCAGCGTGGGCGACGTCCTTCGCTCGCTCGCTGGCGGCGACGTCAGCACCGAGCCGCGCGTCGTCGTCGTGCGCGCGGTGGGCGCCATCACCATGGGCGGAGGCGGGGGCGGGCTCTTCGGCGGCGCCGCGGGCATCACCGAATCCGGCCTCGGTCGGACGATCTCCGCGCTCACCAACGACGACTCCGTGAAGGCCGTCGTGCTGCGCATCGACT
This sequence comes from uncultured Polyangiaceae bacterium, assembly GCA_964467935.1. Classification (GTDB taxonomy): domain Bacteria; phylum Myxococcota_A; class Polyangia; order Polyangiales; family Polyangiaceae; genus CAYYKK01. Next base: position 16,517 of record CAYYKK010000069.1, on the reverse strand, counting down.
CGCCCGGCGGCTCCGCGCTCGCCTCGGATCTGCTCTGGCACAAGCTCATGCTCCTGCGCGCGAAGAAGCCGCTCGTGGTCAGCGTCGGCGGGATGGCCGCCAGCGGCGGCTATTACCTCTCGTGCGCCGGGACGCGCATCTTCGCCGAGCCGACGAGCATCGTCGGGTCCATCGGGGTGGTCGGCGGAAAGTTCTCCGTGAGCGAGCCGCTCGGCGCCATCGGCGTTCATGCGGTGACCGTGCCTGCGGCGACCGATCCGAAGAAGGCCGCGCGCGCCTCGTACATGTCGGTGTTCGATCGGTGGGACGACGCGACGCGGGCGAAGGTGCTCGCCTCGATGCAGTCGATCTACGACGGATTCGTCGCGCGCGTCGCCGAGGGGCGCGGGCTCGATCCGAAGATCGTCGCTGCGGCGGCAGAGGGGCGGATCTTCGGCGGGGCGACGGCGAAGGACAAGCACTTGGTCGACGAGATGGGGGGCCTCACCGACGCGGTCGCGTTCGCGCTCAAGGAGTCCGGTCTCGGCGCCGACGGCGCCGTCACCATCGCGGGCGAGCGCTCGACGCTGACCGAGCTGCTCGGCGGCGGTGGAGGTGAAGAGGAGAGCGAGTCGAAGGCGCGGGAGGCGGAGGCGCGAGCGCAAGCGGCGCTGCGGGCGCTCTCGCCCATCGGAGAGGTCGAGCGCTCGCTCCCCCCCGAAGCGCTCGAGTGGCTGAGGAGCGCGTGGCCGATGGCCGAGGGGGAGGGCGCCCTCGCCGCGCTTCCTTTCGCGATCGTGTTGCGCTGAACGGACGGCGCAGACCGCCAGCTTTTGGGCGTTCTCGGGGTCCCTGGTGGTAGGCTAAGGGAGCGATTTTGCGGCTCGGAGGTGCGGTGTCCGCGCCTCCCCGCGAGCGACCATGGACGTTCCGCCCGATCACCCCGACGAACCGGCCTCGCCCGACGAGGTCGCCCTGCGATCGTCCGCGAACGAGCCGTTACCTCGTCACGAGGGCGAGCGGGCGGAGCTCACGCAGCTCGCGGCGCGCCTCGTCGACGCCGCGGACGCGGAGGACGCGGAGACCGAGCGCGCGCTCAGCGTGGAGCTCGCGCGCCTCTACGCGTCTCGTGGCACCGACCTCGACGAGGCGGTTCGCCTCCTGCGACGCGCGATCGCGCTCGGGGACGACGCGGCGCTGAGGACCGAGCTCTCGGGGTGGCTCTCGGGGATCGGCGAGCCGAGCCTCGCCGCCGACGAGGTCGCGGAGGTCGCGGCGACGAGCGAGACGCCGCGCGCGTCGAGCAAGTCGTGGATGCGCGCCGCGGTGCTCTACGCGCGGGCGGGGAACGCGACGAAGGCGCGCGCCGCGCTCGGCAAGGCGAGCGAGGTCGATCCCCGTGACGCGATTCCGCACGAGCTGAACGGCACGCTCGCGGCGTGGAGCCCTGACGCGCAAGGCGCCGTGAGCGCCGCCGAGGCCTACCTCCGCGCGGCGAAGCTCCGTGACGCCGCAGGCGACTCCGAGGCTGCGTTCGAGGACACGCTCCGCGCGTTCGAGACCGCGCGGGGCTCGGTCGCGGCGACGCAGGCGCTCGTCGAAGCGCTGCGCACGCGGGGGCGCGGGCAGGCCGCCGACGAGGTGCTCTGCCTCCACGCCGACACGCTGAGCACGGTGGCGCGCGTCGAGCTCCACAAGCGGAGGTTCGCGGACGCGCTCGCAGCGGGCGATCTGCCGAGGGCGCTGCTCAGCGTCTTCGACGCCGGCATCGACGTGGAGGGCGACGCGAGCGCGGGGGACGACGTGCGCGCCAAGGTCGACGAGCTGCTCTCTCGCGTCGGCATGTACGATCTGCTCGCCGCGCGGCTCGGCCACCGCGCCGGCGCGCAGAGCTCGGCGGCGGCCGCGGAGACCTACGCTTCGCTCGCGAGGCTCGCCGGTGGGCCTCTGGCGCGACCGGATCGCGCGATCGACGCGCACCTCGCGGCGGCGTCGCTCGACCCCGAGTCGACCGAGTCGCGGCGCGCGCTGCGTGACCACGCGGAGGTGACGGGGGACCTCGAGCCGCTCGTCGAGGCGCTCGTGCGCGTCGCCACCTCCCCCGGCTCGGTCGAGCGACAGGCGAGCCGCGCGCGCGCGCTGCGGGAGCTCGCGGAGCTCGCGCAGGAGCGATTGGCCGACCCGGTGCTCGCGCTGTGGGCCTACGACGAGCTCGCCAAGACCTCGGAGGGCGACCGAGAGACGGCGCAGCTCGCGCGCGCGCGCCTCGAGGGCGAGGTGCGCCAGGCGGACGAGGAGATCGCGCGGCTCGAGGCGAGCCTCGCGCGCAAGGCGGACGGCGCCGATGACGCACGCGACGCGCGCGTCGCGGCGCTCGTGAAGCTCTCGAAGCTCTACCGCTCGCGCCCGGATCGACGCTCGCGTTGGATCGAGGTGCTCGCCTCGCTCGTGAGGGCGGAGCCGCTGCAGGTCGAGCCTGCGCGGGCCCTCGAGCGCGTGATGGCGCGAGGCGCGGCGCCCGCGAGCCGCGAAGAGCGCGAGCTCTACGAGAGCGTTCTGCGCTCGCGTCTCGACGCCGCGCTGCCTGCGCGCGAGAGATCGCGCGTCCGGAGGGAGCTCGCTCGCCTCTTCACCGCGACGAGCGCGGAGGGGCGCCCCATCGAGGACGTCGCCCCGTTGCTCGCCGGCGATCCGGCCGCGGCGGCGGATCTCTACGTCCTCGCGACCCTCGAACGATCGGATCCCGATCGCGCCCACGCGCTGCTCGACCTCGCCGAGCCCCTCGGCCCGCCGCTTCAGGCCGTCGTGATGGCCGTCGCGTCGGAGATCCTGCTCGCCTCGGGCGACAGCTCCACGGCCTTGCGTGCCGCGGAGTCGGCCATCTCGGCGGCGCCCGCCTCCGCACGGGCCGCCCGCGCGCTGGCTCGCGCAGCGGCGGCGCGCGGGGATCGAGAGAGCGCGAGCGCCCTCGAGCGCGCGATGGGCGTCCTCGCTCCCACGGTCGAGCTCTGCGCCGAGCTGGCCGAGGCGCTCGACGTCGCCGACGAGCCGTCGCTCTCCTTCGCCTGGACGCAGCGCTGGTTGGCGCTCACGCCGTCGAGCCCGCGCGCGATCCGCGACCTCGTGAAGCGAGCGATCAACCTCGGCGACGCGGCGCGGCTCGCCGAGGCCCTCGCGTGGGTGCTCGCTCAGCCCGAGCCGTTCGCCGAGCTCGCCGCTCCGTTGCTCGAGGGGCTCGAGGCGCTCTTCGCGATCGACGTGGCGAAGGCCCGGTCCGTCGCGCGCAAGGCGCTCGACGTGTTCGGTCCGAAGGACTCGGTCCTGCGCCGCGCGCTCGTGCGTCTCGGCGACGATCACGGCGACAAGGGCCTCGCGATCGCGGCGATCGAGCGATGGGTGGCGACGCAGCCGGAGCCGACGGTCGCGACGTTCATCGATCTCGCGCTCCGGCGCTCCGACGCGGCGGACTTCGACGGCGCGGCCCGCGAGCTTTCGCGCGCCGCGGCGGCCGGAGGTGGCGCCGAGGCGACGCTCGACGCTGCGCGCGATCTCGAGGCGCTGGTCCAGTCGTCGTCGAAGAAGCTCAGCCCGGACGGTCGCGTCTGGCTGGCGGAGGCGATCGCGCGCTCGCTCAGCGACATCGACGGGGAAGGTCGTCACTCCGAGGCGACGCTGGGCGCGTGGCGCATCCTCGGGGCGCTGCGCTGGGATCTCGCCGAGGACTACCGGGGCAGCGAGCAGGCGCTGTTCGCGGCCAGCGATCCCGTCGATCGCTTCGATCTCTACGTCCAAGATCTCGTCGAGCTCGCGGGCCCCGAGCAGGCGGTGCTCGCGATCCGCGAGCGCGCGCTCGTGCTCGATGGCGAGCCGAAGCGCAAGGCGCGCCTCCTGACCGCCGCGGCGCGCGCCGCCGCGGAGCACGGCCTGCTCGAGTCCGCGCTCGAGACCGCCGCGGCCGCGCTGGAGCTCGACGCTTCGCAGCCGGAGGCCGTGGCCGTGGCCGAGGCGAGCGCGCGAGGCCAACACGGCGCCGAGGTCCTCTCGCGCATCTACGACGGTTTGGCGAGCGCCGCGATGGGCGTCTACGGTCAGCGCGCCGCGCACTATCGCGCCGCGCGGCAGCTCGAGCGCCGCGGCGCCAGCGAGCTCGCGCTCAAGCACGCGATCGCGTCGTTCGAGGCCGTTCCCACCGAGGGCACCAGCTGGCAGCTCGTCACGCGGCTCGTCGAGAGCACGGGCGACGCGAGCGAGGCGATCCGCGTGCTCGAACGGATCGGGCAGGCGGCGCGCCCCGAGGAGCGCTCGTCGTGGCTGAAGCGCGCGGCGCTCCTCACGAGACCCACGCAGGAGGGCCTCGGCATCCGCCTCGACATCCTGCTGCGTGCGCTCCTCGGCCAACCCGACTCGAGCCTGGTCGCGAGCATCGAAGAGACGGTGCTCGCGCTGAACGAAGGCGGTGAGAGCCCCGAGCTCAGCTCGGCGAGGTTCGAGCGCGCCCTCTACGCGACGCTGCCGAAGCTCGAGGGTCCCGACGGCGCCTTCGTGGGCATCCGACTCGCGCGCGCGGCGCTTCACGTCGGCCTCTCCGCTGCCGCGTTCGCGTCGCTCGCGAAGGCGGTGGTCTGCGACGCGGGGCACGGCAGCTTCGCGGATCTCGTCACGGTGGTCGACGCCCTGGCCCGCGAGCCCGCCGGCGCGCAGAGCTTCGTCGCGTCGGTGGAGGCGAGCCGCACGAGCGGAAAGGAGGCCCTCGATCTCGCCGCGCGCGTCGCGGAGGCGCTCGGTGAGCTCGACACGACCGCGCGGATCCGCGCGGAGCTCTCGCGACGCGACGCCGAAGAACGAGCGCAGCGCGCGGAGACGTTCGATCTCGGCAGCGAGCTCGATCTCGGCAGCGAGCCGCCCCCCGCGATGCCGGCCGGGGCCTCGACCGGCTCGTCGACGCCTCGCTCGGACCAGGACGCCGCGCCCGCGTCGGAGGCCGCGGACACCGATCGCAGCGGTGAAGCCTCGACGTCGGAGCCTCTGGGGTCCGACGAGCACGCGGCGTCACCGCGCGCCTCGGCGCCCTCGGTCGAAGTGGTGGAGGCGGCGGCCGACGATCTCGACGCGTCGGTCGAGCACGCAGCCTCGGACGCGACTTCGTCGGACGCGACCTCTCCGGACGGGACGCCGTCGGAGGTCCCTTGGTCGGACGCGCGTTCCTCGGAAGGGCCTCCCTCGGCCGCGGGTCGCTCGGACGCGGCTCCTCCCGAGCCTGCGGACGACGGGTCGCGACGCGCCTCCCAGCCACCGATCCCGTCGGAGCCCCCGCCTAGCCTGGCCGGGCCGGGCGCGGCGCTCGAGGCTCGCCAGCGCGACGCGCACGAGCGCGGGGATCATGAAGAAGTAGCACAGATACTACAGCAACGAATCGGCATCGCGCCGACCGACGAGGTGCGCCGCGTCCTCCGCCTGCGACGCGCCGCGCTCCTGGAGCAGCGCCTCGGTCGCGTGGAGGAGGCGTGCGCGGAGCTCGAGGCGATCCTCACGACCTCCCCGGACGACAAGAGCGCGCTCTCCTACCTCGCCGATCTCTATGGCCGCACCGAGCACGCGGACAAGGCCGCGCCGCTGTGGGAGCGGCTGCGCGAGCAGCCCGAGCGGCCCGAGGAGGAGCGCGTCGAGTTCGCCCTGAAGGCCGTCTACGGGTTCACCGTCGCCGGAGAGCCCGAGCGCGCGCTCTCTCGGCTCGAGAAGGTCAAGAAGCACGTCCCGACCGAGGTCGTCGCGGAGCTGCGTGTCTCGGCGGCGCGCGCGAGCGGCGACCAGCTCGGCTTGGCGCTCGCGCTCGACGAGCTCTCGAGCGTGAAGCGCTTCGAGTCGGCGGAGGATCAGGCCTCCGTGCTCCACGAGGCTGCGCAAGCGGCGCTCGCGAGCGGCGACGAGTCCGGCGCGTTGCTGCGCCTCAGGCGCGCTGCGAGGCTCGATCCCAAGAACGGGCGCGCCGCGCTCGAAGCGCTGCGGCTCGAGTACCGCCACCGCGGCACGGGGACACCGCGCGAGGCGCAAGCGGCCGTCGATCAGCTCGCCGCGATCACGGAGGGGCTCGCCGACGACCTCGTCGAGCTCCACACGTTCCTCCTGGCCGAAGAGCTCGACGTCATCCAGGGCGGCGGGGCGGGCATGCGCGAGCTCACGCACCGACACGCCGAGATCGGGCCGCTCCCGCTCATCGCGCTCGGCATGGCGGAGCGCCTCGCGCGCAACCGAACCCACGAGCAGGCGCTGCCGCTCTATCAGAAGGCGCTCGAAGGCGATTTTCAGGGGCTCCGCTCTCGCGGGCGCGTCGCCTTGGCGGCCGCCGATTCCGCCATCCAGGTCGGCTCGCTCGAGCTCGCGCAGAAGCTCCTCGACGAGGCGCAGGACCTGCCCGAGACGCGATCGCTCGTCGAGCGTCGGCGTCGAGAGCTGCTCGCGGCGCACCCCGATCCCGAGGTCGCGCGCGCGGCGCTCGTCGACCTCGTGCAGTCGAGCACGGGCCTCGCGCGCGCGCGCTTCCTCGAGCGGCTCGCGGCGCTCACGGTCGCGGCCGATCGCGCGGCTGCGCTCGCGCGCTACGAGGAGGCGCTCTCGGTCGGCCGTCACGATCGCGCGCTCACCGAGCGAGTCCGTCGCGCCATCGCGCTGCTCCGCGCCGAGCAGGAGGCCGAGGAGCCCGAGCGCGAGGCGACGCCGCCGGCCCCCGCCGCGGACGAAGCGCCCCCGTCGGAAGCGTCGACGATCGACGCGCCGTCGGAGCGGGAGCCGGACGCGGCGGTCGCGGAAGAAGCGACGGCGGCCCCTGCGCCGGCCGACGTCGAAGCGAACGCGGCGGAGCCGAGTGACGGCGACCGCACGAGCGAGGGCTTCGCCGAGGTCCAGCCGGGCGAGGTGACGCTCTCGTCCGTCCCGCCGCCGCGCGAGCCCGACGCGGCCTCGCCGGCGCCGCGCACCGCCGAAGAAGAGGATCCGAAGGCGACGGCTGCGCGCGCCATCCAGGAGGCGTCCGTCGAGGCGCTGCTCGGTGCGCTCGAGGAGGCGCCCGCGTCGTCCGGCGCCGACGCGCGCGCGGGCGCCGAGAAGGAGCCGAAGTCGCCCCCGCCGATCGCGACATCGCCTGCTCCACCGCCCGTCGCGCCCGCTTCGGCGCCGGCCAGCCCCGTGTCGATCCGGCAGCCGTCGAGCGGCGACTCCGCGCCGGATTCGACGCCGCCTCCTTCTCGGATGCCGGCGTCGCGCGCGCTCGCCGTTCTTTGGCCCTCCGTCGAGAACGAGCGCGAAGAGGCGCTCTTCCAGGAGCTCTTGGCGGGATCGTTCGACGCGGGAGAAGCGCTCGTCGCGAGCTACGGCGACGCGTCTCGCACGCGCGACGTGCTCGTCGTACGCCGCCACCAAGCCGCGCTCCGGCCCGGGGAGCGCGCCTCCCTCGAGCGATTGCTCGCCGCCTCCATCGAGGACAAGAGCCTCGTCTATGCGCGCGCGGTCGAGCACGTCCTCTCCGTCGGGACGAACGATCCCGCGCCGCCGCCGCCCCTCTCGGCCCAGCTCGTCGAGCCAGGGCTCGTGCAGCGCCTGCTCTTCCGCGACTTGGCTTCGCCCGTCATGGAGGCGCTCGGCCTCGTGTGGGAGTCGGGCCTCTACCGACGCGACCTGAACGCCTACGGCCTCGACAAAGCGCCGCGGCTCCAGGGTGGAACGGCGAGCCCGCTCGCCTCGGCGTACGCCGCCGTCGCGCCGCTCTTCGGTCAGCGGACCGTGTTCCAGGTGAGCAGCGACGGTCCGCTGCGCGTATCCGTCGCGCTCCTCACGCAGCCGGCGCTCGTCGTCGAGGGCCTCGTGAAGACCGCGGGGACGGAGCTGCACTATCTCCTCGCGAGCCGGCTCGCCGCGACGTTGCCCGAGTACGCCATCATCGCAGCGGAGCCCGACGACTCGGTGCGCACGCTGCTCGAGGCGATCGTCGCCGCCTTCGGACCCGTCGGCCAAGCTGCGCCGCCGTCGGCGGCGTCACGCGCGCGCGGCGCCGCGATCGCGCGCATCGGCGCGGACCTCTGGCAGCGCGTGCAGCCCCGCACCGAGCGACGCCTGCGCGAGATCGCAGAAGGGGGACCGCTGCTCCTCGAAGAGGCGCGCGAGCGGACGCAGACCGCGATGCGTCGCGCGGGCCTCTTCGCCGCAGGCGACCTCGGCGTCGCGCTGCGCATCACGCTCGAGGAGCTGGGCGAGGAGGGCGCTCTCCTCGACGAGCCTGGCGGGCTCGAGGCTGCGTGCCGGTTCCCCGAGGTGGCCGATCTCGTTCGGCTCGCGACCCGCATGGAGTACGCGGAGGCGCGCTTCTTCGCGACGCCGTCTGCCGCGACGGCACCTCGCAGCGCGCGCGTCACGTCGCGGACCTGACCGACGGCGGATCGACGGAGCGCGACAGCGGTGTCATCCCCCTCCGTCCGCGCCGTGTTGCGGTCTCGCCCCCGAAGGGGGAGACTGGTCTCACCCGCGCCGAGAAATCCAGATCGCGGGACCTCCCGACGGGACGACGACGAATCTCCGAGCATGGCACGCTTGTCGCTTTCTTCACCCGCGCACCTCGCGAGAGGACCCGCCCTTCGAGCGGTGCTCCAAGCCCTCGTGCTCGTGCCCACCGTCATGTTCACCGCCTGTCTCGTCACGCCGACCCCGGATTTCCAGTCGCCCGCGCAGACGGCTCCGTTCCTCGTCGCCGACAGCGCCGTGCCGAAGCTGCCCGGCATCCTCGTGCTCGACGCGAGCGTGCGCCAATACGACTTTCAGGCGCTCGTGCGCTCCGAAGACGCCGGCAAGAGCGTCGAGGTCCGCCTGCTCGTCGACTACGGCAAGACGTTCGGCCTCTGCCCCTGCCAAGACTCGGTGCCGGGCATCCGGATCGCGCCTTCGACGCTCGACGATCCGAGCCCGCGAACGGCCAAGGCCACCTGGTACGCCGGCAAGGCGAGCGCCGGATGCCACACCTTCACGTTGATGGTGTCGCACGACTTCAACGAGCACGACTGCCCCACCGACAGCAATGACGCGAGCTCGCTGACCTGGTTCGCGTACCTCTGCGAGGCCAACCAGAGCTGCCACCCGAACCTGGACGACATGGCCAACTGCATGTTCCAGGATGCGCCGACGTTCTGCCCGCAGACCAACGTCTCCACCTCGTCGTCGTCGACCGGGACGGGGGGCTGACCATGAGCGTTCGGCACCTCACGAAGCTCACCTCGCTCTTCGCCGCGTCGTCGCTCCTCGTGCTCGGCGCAGCCTGCTCCCTCCCGCTCTCCAGCGAGGACGTGAAGGCGACCAACACCTGCACGTCGGACGCCGAGTGCGGCACGCACGGCGCGTGCGTCGCGGGGCCTTCGCAGGGCCGCGTGTGCGCGGCGACGCAGGCCGATCTCGGCCCGGTCATCCTCGAGGTCCGGCCTGCCTCCGACTCGTCCGGCGTCACGGTCTCGCAGGTGTTCACCGACAAGCTCGACGTGTCGGGCACGTTCGCGCAAGGCGCGCTCGAGACTGTCGATCTCCAGATCACGCAGAACGTGACGTTCGCCGGCGAGTTCCTCTCGCCGACGGTCGATCCCGCGTGCACGGGCGACGACGGATCGCTCCCCGTCCACGTCGAGCTGCGCTCGGTCTCGCCGTTCGCGAACCTGAGCTCGACCTACAAGGGTGACTCGAAGCCGACCACGGACGCCGACGGACGCCGCGTCCACCGCTACTCGGTCGACGTTCCAGCGGGCATCTACGACGTCTACCTCGCCCCCGCCGATTTGCCCGCGGGCTGCGCTGCGTCGACGCTGCCGCCGCGCCTCATCTCGGGTCAACCTCTGCTCTCCAAGACGGAGTTCAAGCCCGACGCGATGGCGCCCCTCGAGCTGTCGGGATCCATCATCGTGCCGGACGCGACGGACGTCTCGGGCTGGCGGCTCGAGGTCGTCGATCCCGACTACGGGCTGGTCCTGTCCGACACCGCGAGGCTGAGCTCCCCGCCGGTCGGGGGCATCAGCCAAATCCTCGGTGGCGTCGACGGGACCGATCCGAACGGCGTGCGCTACTTCTACAAGAAGTCGGCGGTCATTCGGCTCCGCGACGCGACGGGCAAGCTCGTGGTCCACTGGTCGCTCGACCCGCTCGATCCGACGATGGTGAAGCTGAACCTCGCCGATCTGGTCGCGAACACGCAGACGGTGGAGGCGAGCGTCGTCGACGCGAACACCCAGCCGGTCCTCGCGTCGGTGCGCATTCAGAGCGTGAAGCTCACCGGCAACGCGAACCAGAACGCCTCGTTCCGGGTCGACACCGACACCGACGCGGGCGGGAAGATCCACGCCGACCTCGTCGAAGGGACGTACCGCGTCTCCGTCTCCCCGAAGGATCAGAGCAACGGCTCCGCGACGCTCGTCGAAGACTGGGAGGTGAAGGGAAACCTCGGCTTCGGACACGCGTTCGTCCTGCCTCAGCGACCGAGCCTGCTCGGCTCCGTGGTGACGCCGAACGGTCAGAAGCCGCTCGGTGACGTCCCGATCCTCGCGAGCCCCGTGGTCAGCTCGCCGAGCTACATCACCACCGTCTTCAACCCCGCCGACGCATTGCCGCGCCAGTCGGCGAGCCAAACCGACGCGGGCGGTGCGTTCCAGATGCTCGTCGATCCCGGGACCGTCGATTTCGCGGTGCAGCCCACGGCCGATACAGGCTTCTCCTGGTTGGTCGTCCCGCGCCTCTTGGTCACGCCTGCGGCCCAGAAGCCTCAGGCGCAGCTTGGCGCGCTGACGATGGCGGCGCCGGTGTTCGTGTCCGGATCCGTGAGCTCACTGAAGGGCGGCGTCGTGCCCTCCGCCGTCGTCCGCGCGTGGCTGCCGATCGCGGACGCGAGCCAGACCGGCACCCAGCCGACCCCGCTCCTCCAAATCGGCGAGGCCGTCACCGACGATTCCGGCCATTTCGTGCTCCCCCTGCCGCCGTCCATTTCGTTCACCGCCCCGAGCCCCTAAAGCCCCCCCTGACCTGTCCGCTCTATCTGGAAAGGTCGGCTGTCGACAGCTTTGGGCGCGTCGGGCGTCGGGAAAATGGTAGTCTCACCCAGCAGAGTGGCGGAAAAAGACCCTTCAGCGAGCGACGGAACCCGAGCGGGCGAATGCACGCCCGGCACGGCGTCGCTCGCACGTGAAGAGGGCGCCGCGTCCGAACGGATCGCCGGAGCGCTGCACGACATCTCGAACTCGCTGACCGTGGTGCTCGGGCTCTTGCAGCAGGCGTTGCCCGCCGTCGAAGGGGAGGCCCGTGGCGCCTTGTCTCACGCGATCGAGCGTACGCGACAAGCGCACCGCGTCGCGCGCGCGGCGATGGGGACACCTGCGCCGGCGCCGGCCCCTCGATCGTTCGGCGACGTCGTCGGCGAGATCGTGGCGGGTCTCGCGGCCGAAGCCGCCGAGCGCGAGGTCACCCTCGAGCACCAGCTCTTTCCCGAGCTGCGATCGGCGCCGGTCGCCGATCCGGACGCGCTCTCGCGGGTCCTGACGAACCTGCTCCTGAACGCGCTCCAACATTCGCCGAGCGGAGGGCTCGTGCGACTCGTCGGTGACGTCGGACGGCCGGAGCAGGCGCTGCTCTCGATCACCGATCAGGGGCCGGGCATCGCGCCCGAGCTCCGTGCGAAGGTCTTCAAGGAGCGCTTCACGACGCGTGAGGACGGTGGTGGGGTGGGTCTGCGCACCGCCGCAGAGCTCGCGCGCGCCACCGGCGGCGGTCTGCGTCTCGTTCCCTCGCAGCGCGGCGCGCACTTCGCCGTGACGTGGCCCTTCTCGACGAGCGGCGCGGCAGGCGTCTCGCTGGAGGTCCCGCTGGCGGACGTGGTCTCGATCGCGGCGAGCTCGCCGCCGACGCCGCCGCCCGTCGGCTCGACCCTTCACCCGCCCGCCTCGGGCACGCTCAACGCGATGCGCTTGCTCCTCGTCGAGGACGATCCGGCGATCGCGGAGATGCTCAAGGCCGCCTTCACCGCGCGCGGCGCGACGGTGCGGGTCGTCGCGCGCAGGCGCGATCTCGAGCCCGCGCTCGACGAGTCGACCTACCAGGGGATCCTCCTCGACCTGTCGCCGATCGCCGACGACGTCGTCGGCGTGCTGTCGGCGGTGCACGCGAAGAACCCGAGCGCGCGCCTCCTGCTCATCTCGGGCAGCGTCGAGGGTCTGCCGACGCTCGCGCCGGAGATCTTCATCACGTGGGTGCAGAAGCCCTTCGAGCTCGAGGACGTCGTCCGCGCGCTGACCGCGCGGCCGGCGCTGCCGACGGCCGCGGACAGCGCCTGAGCGCGGCGTCGCCTGCGGCGCCTCACGGCGAGAAGGCGATCGGGTAGGCCACCGTCGACGTGCGACCCGACGCGGGGAACTTGAGCTTCGAGACCACGTCGGCCAGGCACTCGAGCAGCGTGGGATCGGTGAGCGTCGTCTTCGTCGCGGACTTCCAGTCGTCCTCGCTCGCGCTCTTCGCCGCGCCCTCCGGCGTCACTTCGAACTTCATCACCACCGTGCCCGCCGCCTTGGGATCGCGCTCGAGCAGCGACTCGTAGCAGTGCTTCGCGTCGCTGAAGCTGCCCCGCACGACGTTTTGGATCTCGTCCGCGGTGAGGTGCGCGTCCAGCGTCACCGAGAGCGGCTCCTTCGGGAGCGTCGAGAGCTTCGCGAAGGCCTCCTCCACGGCGACGAGCTGGCCGACGCGCGGCGCCGCGATGACGATCGTCGGCTTCGCGCCCTTCCGCTCGCGCATCGCGATGAGACCGTCGCCCTTCTCGAGCCGGGCCACGATGTCCGCGCTCGGCATCGGGAGGTACTCGTCGTAGCGCGACGGCACGCGATCGGCGTCGAGGTCGAAGAAGAAGACGAGGAGCGAGCGGTCGAGCTGCGGCATGGTGCGATCGGTCTCGCCGAACATGCGCGGCAGATCGACCCACGAGCCGGTGCGCGAGATCGACTGGAACACCTTCACGTCGTCGGAGGCCTTCCACGTCTGCCGGAGCGAGTCGCGCTTCGCCGCGGCGATCGCGAAGCCGCCGAGATCCTCGAGGTGCTCGCCGTTGCGACCGAACGCGAGGACGTCGACCAGGATTTCGCCGTGCTCGTCGGGTTGGAAGTAGGTCGTGAGCGCGCGCGCCACCGGCGCGTACTTCTCGGTCGTCGAGAAGCTCGGCCCCTCGCTCTCGCTGCCGGTGAGCAGGAAGCGGAGGCGCTTCTCGGCGGGCTCGCGCGCCGCGAAACGGCCATCCTGGGCGTGTGAGGAGAGCAGCTCCTCCACCGCGCCGATCGCGCCCTCCTTGTCCCCGAGCGCTTCGCGAGCGCGGCTGAGGCCGAGGCGCGCGTCGTCCTGCTCTTCGGTCGTGGCGCGCGTGTCCGCGAGCACGCCCTCGAGCTCGGCCTTCGCCTCCGCGGCGTCGCCTCCCCGATCGAGGGTTCGGATCGCGCGCTCGAGCCGCACGCCTGTCGTGGCGACCCCCTTCGTCTCGCGAGCCGCCGGGCGGGCCGTGGCCGCGGGGGCGCTGGTCGCGCTCGCGGTGCCCGTCCCCTCTTGCCCGTGGCATGCCGCGGCGCCGCACGCGAGCGCTCCCAACGAGAGACCGAGAACGAGACCGAGCTTGTCGTGGACCTGTCGCATCGCCTTACCCTCCTCGCGTGGGCTTCCTCGCCCTCGCGTCCGGGTTCGTGCCCCGGTGAAGATCAGCATGCGCGCCCGACCTCACCGGAGATTCTCCGCCCTGTCACCGTTGTGTCAAAGCTCATCGCCCGCGTGAGAATCGGTAGCCCACGCCGCGAACGGTCGTGATGAAGCGCGGCTCCTTCGGATCGTCTTCGATCTTGGTCCGCAGCCGGTTGATGAAGTTGTCGACCGTGCGGTCGGTTCCGAAGTAGTCCGAGCCCCAGACGGCATCGAGGATGCGCTGGCGCGGCACGAGCTCGCCCTCGCGTTGGAGGAGGAACCGGAGGAGCTTCATCTCCAGGGCGGTGACCTCGATCTCCTCGCCGCCGCGCGTGAGCTTGTGCGAGCGGAAGTCGACGTGGACGTCGCCGAGGTCGACGCTCGCGACGTCGCGCTCGACCTTGCGACGCCGTCGGAGCGCGGCGTGCACCCGCGCGAGGAGCTCCGCGACGCCGAACGGCTTCACGACGTAGTCGTCGGCGCCCAGCGCGAGGCCGCGGACCTTGTCCTCCTCCTCGCCCTTCGCGGTGAGCATGATGATCGGCAGATCCTCGTCCTCGCGCCGCAGATCCTCGCAGACCTCGTAGCCGTTCTTCTCGGGGAGCATCACGTCGAGGAGGACGAGATCCGGCCGCGTCGCGAGCGCCTTCTCGAGGCCTTCGGTGCCGGTCTTCGCGACCTCCACGCGAAATCCCTCCGAGCGCAGCGTCTTCGTGAGGCCGAGCCGCAACGTCGGATCGTCCTCCACGACGAGCACGAGCTCTTGCCTCCCCGCGACTCCCTTCTCGCTCATGCGTCACCTCGCTCCCCTTCGTCGTCCCCGCTGCGTCGATCGCGCTCGCCCGCCCCGCGCGCTGCCGCGTCCACGTCGTCGTCGCCGCCGTCTCCACGCGTCGTCGTGACGAGCGGGAAGCTCACGACGAACCGCGCGCCCGCGCCGAGCTCGCTCTCGACCCACGCCGCTCCGCCGTGCGCCCGCGCGGCGTGCGCCACGAGCGACAGCCCGATGCCGCTCCCCTCGGTCGCCTTCGACAGCCGATCGTCGACGCGCTCGAACGCCTCGAAGATGCGGCGGTGATCGCGGCGCGCGATCCCGGGGCCGTGATCGGAGATCGAGAGTCGCGCCTCGTCGCCGACGCGCTCCACGACGACCTCGTAGGGCGTGCCTTTCGGCGCGTACTTCTTCGCGTTGCCGAGGAGGTTGTCGACGATGAGCTCGACCTGAGCGACGTCGACGTCCGCGCGCACCGCGGCGTCGAGCTTGACCGCGACGTCGAGCCCCGGGCTCCTCTCGCGGAACCGATCGACGGCGCGCGAGACGGGATCGGCGAGCCGTGTCACCGCGCGCTCCAGCACCACTTTGTCGGCCGCCATCCGGCTGAAGCCGAGGAGACGATCCACCGTCTCGCCGAGCCGCCGCGCCTCCTTCGCCAACGCCTCGTACACCTCGCCTCGTTCGTCCTCGTCGACGCGCCCCTCGTCGAGCAGCTCCGCGAGCATGCGGACGCTCGCGATGGGGGTGCGCAGCTCGTGCGACACGGCCGCGACGAAGCTCGTGCGGAGCTCGCTCGTGCGGCGCGCGGCGCGCAGGCGGAGGAACGAGGACGCCGCGAGGGCGATGGCGCACAAGCCTCCGAGCACGGCGATCGCGGAGAGCCAGGCCTCGCTGCGGGAGGTGCGCGCGAGGAGCGCCTCCGGTCGCGTCAGGCTCGCGCGGAGCCCGAGTCCGTCGGTGAGCCACGCGAACGCCACGATCGCGTCGGCCGCGCTCGTCGGGCGAGCGTCCTCTCCGCGCGCCGCGTCGTCGCTGCGGCGCACGACCTCGAGCGTCGCGTCGGGGCTCCTTCCATATCGCTCGGGCGTCGCGGCGATCGTCTCGGCGAGCGTCTCGGGGGTGACGACGAACCCGACGAGCCACCCGTTGCTCAGGGGACGAAGCGCTCCGAGCGCGCCGGACCCGCGGAAGGTGACGACCTCCCCGTGCGCCCCGCGCGACGCCTTGACCGCTGCGTCGCCGTGGACGGCGCGCGCCAGGCTCTCGACGCGGCCCATCGCGCCCGCGAGCGCCTCCGTGAGCGCGCGCGACGCGTCCGGACCGAGCCCCCGAAGGGTGGAGATCTCCGCTTCGGTCGCCTCGCGCTCGCTCGCCTTCATCGAGCCGGCGTGGGCGCGCAGCCACGCGGCGAGCCGCTCGGCGAGCGCGTCGTCGCCCTTCGCGGCGAGCGCTTCGAGCACGAAGGTCGGCCAGAGCCAACGACCGAGCTCGCTCTTCGCCTCGGGGCACGAGGCGATGATGCGCTGCTTCGCGTCGGAGCGCGCTCCGACGCTCGCGGTCGCCAACGTCTCGACGAGCGATTTGCAGGGCTCTTCACCGTGCGGAGCCGGCGGCGTCGCGCGCTCGCTCGGCTCCGCCAAGCTGCCGGACGGCGACACGACCACCGCGGCGCCAGCGCGCGGCGCGAGCGTGCTCGCGACCTCGAGCCAGGCCTTGGGGGTGGGGTCGCGGCCGGCGACGTCCTCGAACGTCGCTCGCGCGAGCGCGTCTTTCGCCGCGGCGACCTCCTCGTTGACGGCGCCGGCCGCGCGCTCCGCGGACGACGTCACCTCGGCCGCGGCTTCGCGCCGGATCGCGGCCTCTTCGTTGCGGAGCGCCCGGAGCCCGAGCGCTCCGAGGCCGAGCGTCGGCAACAGGGCGGCGGCGCCGAACAGGAGCCACTCGCGCGCCGCGGACGGGCGCGTCGTAGGCGGGAGCGTGCGCCGAGGAGCCACTCCGAGCTTTCTACCCGGCCGAGCGCGTTCCGACCATCCTCCCC
>CAYYKK010000068.1:0-27578 GCA_964467935.1 uncultured Polyangiaceae bacterium | reverse complement strand
TGGCGCGTGTGCATCGTGCTCGGGACCCTGTGGGTGATGCGCTGGCTCTTCAAGAAGGATCTCTCGCTGAAGAAGCGGCTCGTGGGCTTGCGCGGCGCGGTGCGCGAGGTCCTCGTGGTCGGCATGTTCGCGGGCGCGGTGAACCAGGCGCTCACCGAGCTCTGGTGCACGAAGAAGCGCTGGGGCGAGCTCATCGCCGACATCAACAAGTCCGAGTTCCTCAAGTCTCACAACATCGTCATCAGCCCGCAGCCCGAGGCGATGCAGCTGCTCGCGCACAAGCTCCGCTTCCTCCAAGGCTGGTTCATGTTCTCGCCGAACCCCGTGATGGACGACGGCACGATCGTCGTCGACGCGATCACCGTCGACGGACGGCACGTCGATCCGTTCTGGAACAAGCCGCCGGACTTCGACCTGCTGCACGCGAAGAGCTACGGCTATAATCAGATCTGGAGCGACTACTTCAACCGCATCCAGCTGCCCGGCAACCGCGCGTACCGCGACGCGTGCGTCGACTACCTCCGCAGGCTGCCCGAGCGGACCGGCAACCCCAACGACGCCATCGTCTCCGGGTCGGTCTATTGGACGCACGACATGAACCCTCGGTGGGGGACGCGCGAGTCGTACGGCTACAGCCAGACCCTGCTCTTCTCCTTCGACAAGGAGGGCGGCGCCAAAGAGCCTCCGCCGCCCGCCCCGGCGAAGAAGGCCGACGCGGCGCCCTGAGCACGGGCCGGGCGAGGCGCGCGTCGATCGCTCCGCCGCCGATCCGCCCGCTAGAACGCGCTCCGTGGGCGTTATCGGCGGCGGCCCTCCGTGCATAGCATGACCAATGCGTCGCGTTTTGTTCGCTCTCTCGCTGATCGCGCTGGCCGGCTGCGGCGCCGAAGAGACGCCACCTTCTTCGCCGAAGAAGCCCGACCTCCCGAAGGCCGAGAAGCCCAAGGACGGACCGCCGGCGTTCGTGGTGGGAGGCTTCAGCGTCGACGTGCCTTCGATGACGTTGATGCCCGGCGAGGAGAGCTTCCCGTGCTTCATCGCCCCGCTCGTGATCACGGGCCCCTCGCACGTCGTCGGCGGCGGCGCGGTGACCGTCGGCACCGGCATGCACCACGGCAACATCACGTCGCGACCGAAGACGGGCGAGGGGCTGCGCCCGTGTCCTCCGGACGACAGCCCGCTCGCCGGCGAAGCGCTCGACGTCGTGAAGGGCGGCGCGGTGCTCTTCGGCTCGTCGACCCAGGTGACCGGCACCGAGTGGCGCACGTTCCCCGACGGGATGGGCTTCCCGCTCGGCGACGACAACGAGATCGTGTTGCGACTGCACTACTTGAACCCGACGAGCCAGCCCGTGCAGATCGCGCCGCACTACGAGTGGTACACGATCGACGAGGCCGCGGTGACGCACCTGCTCGGCCCGTTCATCTGGCAGTACTCGGGGATCAAGATCGCCCCGCACTCGCAGCTCACGGTGAGCTCCTCGTGCAAGCTCGACACGCCCGAGCTCATCGTCAGCATGATGCCGCACATGCACAAGCTCGGCACCGGCTTCACCGCGAGCTTCGTGGGAGGACCGCTCGACGGACAGCCCTTCCTGCAGTCGAAGGGCTTCGACCCGGACGGCGTCATCGTCAGCTACACGCCGCCGGTCGACACCTCGCAAGGCACGGGCTTCAGCTTCTCGTGCTCCTGGAACAACACCCTCGACAAAGAGGTGGTCGAGGGCGTCGGCGACAACGAGATGTGCATGCTCTTCGGCTACGCCTATCCCTACGAGAGCGCGTACTCGGTCCTCGCGAACGACGGCTCGTGCTTGCCGATCGCGCCGCCGCTCCCGGCCGGCTGGGAGAACAAGCCGCACTGAGGGGCCGAACGATGATCGCCCGTGCCGCCGCGCCCGGTGGATCGAAGGACCCTCACGCGTATCGCCCACAGAAACCCATCGATTTGCAAATGTGAAGCGAACCTCATGTTCGGTGACCGGGGGGCCGAGCGTATAGTTTCGCCCCATGAGCCGTACGAAACTCGCCGCGACGTTCGCATCGATCACGCTCGTCTCGACGCTCGGCGCGTGCGGCACGAGCAGCTCGTCGGGAGCAGGCGGCTCCGGCGGGAGCAGCGGCACGAAGAGCACGACGGGCGGCTTCGACGCGAGCGCGACGGGGCAAGGCGGCGCGTTCGGCACCGCGGTGACGAGCGGCGTGGGCGGCGCGATGCCGGGCTCCTCGCTCGTCTACGCGAGCACCGACACGACGCTCTTCACGCTCGACCCGAAGGACCCGACCTTGCCGCTCGTCACCGTCGGCGACTTCGACTGCGTCGATCCGGTGAACGGCCCGCACAAGGCCATGGTCGACGTCGCCGTCGACATGGGCGAGCACCTCTGGGGCATCACCGGTCACGACGTGATGCCGCTCACGATCCAAGGCAACACCGTCCACTGCGGCAACACCATCACGCTCAACAGCGGAGGCGGCGCGACGCCGACGTTCTACGCGCTCACGTTCGCGCCCGCGGGCGTGGTCGATCCGCAGAAGGAGGTGCTCGTCGCGGGCAACAGCGCCGGCGAGCTCTGGGCGATCGACGCGGCCGGCAACGCGAGCAAGCACGGCGTCTTCGGCACCGTCCCCGCGGACGACGGCCACGGCCACACCTACGCCGCCGCGAACGTCGGCAAGGCGTGGGAGCTGTCGGGCGACCTCGTCTTCCTCGCGAACGGCGGGAACCCCGTCGGCTTCGCGACCGTGCGCGACTGCCCGACCCCGCCCAGCACCGCCGGCTGCAGCTACGTCGACACGCTCATCGAGATCGACATGACGAAGCTCGCGGCCCCGGGCGACCAGGCGGTCATCATGGCGGTGCGCGGTCAGCTCGTGAAGAAGGCGGGCTGCGCCGACGGCGTGAGCGGCGACTACGGCAGCATGTACGGCATCGCCGCGTGGCACGACAAGGTCTACGGCTTCTCGCGCACGGGCAACCTCGTCAGCGTCGACACGACCGACGGCGGCACCTGCAACGTGAAGAACTACTCGCCGAACAAGTTCTCCGGCGCGGGCGTGACGACGCTCGCGCCCATCATCCCGCCCCCGCCGCCGGCCTGATCGGCTCGGCGGGACGCTCGCTTCGTCAAGGCTTCGCGCAGAAGGACGTGCCCGAGAAGGCCTCCTGGGTGTCCTCCGCGACGTCGCGCTGCATGCACGGCTCGTCCTCGCTCCACGCGAGCCAATCGGCCTCGCGCCCGAGCTTCTTCGCGTGATCCTGCCAGAGCTTGTAGCCGTCCGCGCGGGCACGGAACACCGTCGGCTCGACGCAGATGCCCTTCGCGTCCGCGTCGGCCTTCTCGGCGCGGGCGTAGTCGAGGACGATCTCGGCCATCTTCGAGGTGGTCGAGTTCCAGCAGCAGGTCTTCGACTCTTCGTACACGAGCGCACCGAAGACGTAGTCGTCGAGCGTGCGGTACTGCGCGTCGATCTGCGCCTTCGTCATGCCGAGCGAGGGGGCGAGATCGTAGAGACCCGAGAACGCCTGCTCGCGCGACTCGCGCGCCGAGCAGCTCGCGGGGTGGTCCGAGAGGTGCGTCCGCGAGGCGTCGATCTTCGCGAGCCACACGGCCTTCTGCTCGTCGACCGAGCCGTTGACGAGGATCTGATCGAACGCGGCAGGCCTCGCGCTGATGGCGGCGAGATCGCTCGGGTCGACGGCCACGGGCTTGTCCTTCGCGGCGACGTCGTTCCACCACCGGCCGTTGCGCTTGGTCGCCGTGCGCCAGCGCCGGATGCCACCGCCGAGCTTCGCGTAGGGCGTGCCGTCCCACGCCGTCCCCTCGCCGCCCGTCGCGTCCATGGTGAAGTAGCTCCGCGCGCTCAAGGCGTCGGCGAACACGGGCTGCCGACGCGGCATCGAGCCCGTGGCGACGTCGATCGCGAGCTTGCCGTCGATCGGCGACGCGACGTGGAGCACCGGGATGGTGTGGCCGATGCCCTCCTTCTGCCAGCGCTCGAGGAGGATGTCGCCCGGGTGCGTCGCGGCGGGCGCGATGGGGAACATGTTCGAGCCGTCGGCCAGGTTCATGCTACCAAAGTACAACAGCAACAAGCGCATGAAGTAGCCGGTGCGCTTGTTCAAGTAGAGCTCGTCGAAGTAAGCGCCCGCGCCGACCTCTTCGCCGTTCGGGCCGGAGAGGAAGGCCACGGTGTCGTCGGCGCCGAGGCGACGCATGCGCAGCGCGGCGTCGCTCGGCCAGGCGTCGCCGACCTTCCAGGTGGACTCGTAGTTCTTGTAGAGGTCGCGGAACCGCGGGAAGCCGGGGAAGCCGTTGCCGTCCGCGTCGACGAACCCGAAGTGCCCCGCGTACATCGAGCGCTTCGTCTTCGGATCCCACGCGCGCAGGTAGAACGGCAGCTTGTACCAAGAGGCGAACGTCGCCCGGATGACCATGCCGAACTCGGCGCACTCGAGCGTCGGTCCGCGCAGCTTCTTGTCGCCGAAGGGGGTCGGGATCGAGATCGTCGTGCCGCCGTTCTCGCTCGGCACCGCCTCGAAGCTCGCGACCCACGCCTCGAACTTCTCCTCCCAGGTGAGGCCCGAGTCGGCGCCCCACGCGACGCCCGCCTTCTTCGCGTTCGTCGTGTCCTTGTCGGTCCACGCGTTCTCGACGCTCCAGACCTCCCAGGGCGTGTTCTTCTTCGCGAGCGGGCCCGACGCGTCTCCGACGAGCGGGTCCGACTCTTCGTCGGAGGAGACCGCGCAGCCGGCGGCGAAGACGGTCAGCGCGGCGAGCAAGAGGAGCAGGACCGAGTGGCGCATGCCCCTCACCTCGCAAGCCTCGCGCCAGCTCGCCTACATAAGGTTCCCGCGCACCTACATTCGATTCCAGGCTTCATGGATCATCGATGGACCAGTCGAGACCGGGCAACCAGGGATCCAGCCGCTCAGCGGCGCGCGGCCGCGAGGGCCGTCCTCCAGCGGAGGCCGGTCTCGAAGCGCGCGCGCAGGGCGGCGAGCGTGCGGGCCGTCGTCTCGAGGTCGCTCGCGACGAGGCCCGCGCCGGCCGAGCGGAGGACCCGCGCGTCGATCGCGTCCATCTCGCGGACGAGGGCCTCGCCGCGCGCCGTGATCCGGACGAGCCTCGAGCGCGCGTGCGCGGGGTTCTGCGCGAGCTCGACGAGGCCGTCGGCGAGGAGCGCGTCGACCACGGGCTGGACGTTCTGCCGCGTCACCGAGCGCGCCTTGGCGAGGACGGGCACCGTCTGCGGACCGTAGCGCAAGAGGCCTCGGAGGATGCCGCGGCGCGCGGTCCCGCGACCCTCGGCGCCGTAGATCTGCTCCGCCACCCAGCGGAGGCGGTGGAAGAGCGCGATCGTCTCGTCGACGACCGCTCTCAGCTCGCCCCGAGAGTGCGGCTTGCGGAGCTTCCGCGGGGACTTGGCGCGCACGGACGCGAGCGTGCGTTCATGACAAGGACCTTGTCAAGAACCGACGAGCCGCCTCTTCCGCCGCGGCGTGGGCTCGTCCACACCCGTCGGGGCCGAGGAGGACACGATGACCGACGTCGCAGGGAGAATGGATCGCTTCGCGATGGATCTGACCGAGGAGCAGCGCATGGTCGGGGAGGCGGCGCGCGACTACGCGACGCGCAGGCTGGCGCCGACGGCGGCGGAGCGCGACCGAAGCGGGCGCTATCCGCTCGAGCAGATCGGTGAGCTCGCAGCGCTCGGCCTGCTCGCGATGAAGGTGCCGACGAGCGACGGCGGCGCGGGGACGGACAACGTCGGCTACGTGCTCGCGATGCAGGCGATCGCCGAGGCGTGCGCGTCGACCGCGGTCGTGCTCGCCTCGAGCAACCTCACGTCGAAGATCCTCGCGGACCACGCCTCGCCCGAGCAGAAGGAGCGCTTCCTGCGCCCGTACGCCGAAGGCAAGCTCGGCCCGGCGAGCTTCGCGCTCAGCGAGCCGGGGTGCGGCTCCGACGCGGCGGCGCTCACGACGTCGGCGAGGCTCGACGGCGACGACTGGGTGCTCGACGGCCAGAAGATGTGGATCACGAGCGGCGCGCACGCGGGCGTGCACGTCGTCTTCGCGAGGAGCGACGGGCCGGGCAAGGAGGGCATCAGCTGCTTCGTCGTCGAGCGCGGAGCGCCGGGCCTCGTCGTCGGCAAGGAGGAGGACAAGATGGGCCAGCGAGCGTCCGGCACGGTCGCGCTCTCGTTCGAGGGCTGCCGCGTCCCGGCGGCGAACCTCGTGGGCCGGCGCGGCGGCGGCTACGCGGTCGCGCTCTCGGCCCTCGGCGCCGGGCGCGTCGGCATCGCGGCGCTGTCGCTCGGCCTCGGCGAGGCCGCGTTCGCGCTGGGCGCCGCGTACGCGGACGAGCGCAGGCTCTTCGGCAAGGCGCTCTCGGAGCTCCAGAACACGCAGTTCGTGCTCGCCGATTCGCGGACCGAGCTCGACGCGGCGTGGCTCCTCACGCTGCGCGCCGCGCGCCTGCTCGACCGTGGGGAGAAGGCGGCGAGCGAGACGAGCATGGCGAAGCTCTTCGCGACCGAGGCGTGCGGTCGCGTCGTCGACCGCATGTTGCAGTTGCATGGCGGTTACGGTTATTCCCGCGACTACGCCGTCGAGCGCCTCTACCGCGACGCGCGCGTGACGCGCATCTACGAGGGCGCGAGCGAGGTGCAGCGCCTCGTCATCGCCCGCGAGATCGTGGCGCCTCGACGCTGACGGCGGCGGCGACGCCGGCGTGAGAGCCGCCTCCTCGGCGTCGTGGTAGGGTGCGAGCCATGGTTGGCGTTCCCGCGAAGCTCGTGACGATCATCACCGTGTACCAAGCGCAGACGACGGTGCAGGCGCACCTGCGCTCGCTCGGGATCACCGGCTACAGCGAGCACAGCGTCGACGGCCACGGCTCGACGGGCGAGCGGCACGCCGGCCTCATCGACGCGGCGAACATCCAGTTCACCGTGGTCACGTCCGCGGACCAGGCGACGAAGCTCCTCGGCTGGGTCGAGCGCAACCTCTCCCAGCACCACCCGAGCGTCGCGTACGCAGGCGACGTCGTGGCGGTGCCGACCTCGCGCTTCACCGCGACCTGAGCGCGCGCGTCGAGCGCCGCCGACCACGCATACGAGAGGTGTCGCCCGGCGTTGCCCGAGGGGCTGTTGCCCGCGGGGTGTTTCCGAGGGCGCTGCCCGCGAGGTCCCGCCCGACGCGCGTGGCCCGAAATGACCAACGGCGCTCTGGGAGGGAGCGCCGTCGATCGACTTCACGTTCGCTGGAACGTCGTTCTCGAAGCGGCTTCGAGGCACGTCGTTCTTGGTGGACCTGAGAGGAATCGAACCTCCGACCTCTAGAGTGCGATTCTAGCGCTCTCCCAACTGAGCTACAGGCCCGAACGGTCGCGGCACATTATCCGAGGGGACGGATTAGTCAAGCACCAAGAGCACCCCACGCAGACGACGCGGGGTCGCGTGTGCGATCGCTCGGACCTACGACGGCCCGGGGTGCGGCGGCCTGACGCGGATGGGCTCTCGCTCGGCGAAGAACGAGGGTATGGGTCGGAGGATGCGGCTCACCGAACGATCCTCCATCGTCGCGCTCGCGGTCGCCACGCTCGCGGGCTTCGGCTGTGGCTCGTCCCAGAGCGGCACGGGTGGGGCTGGAGGCTCGGGCTCGGCTGTCGCGACGGCGTCCGGCGCGACCTCGAGCGCCGCGATCGCAGGAAGCGCAAGCAGCGGCGCGAGCACGTCGAGCAGCACCGGCGCGGGCGGCGGGGGGCCACCGTCGGCGGCCGATCTCCTCGCGCTCACGACCCAGTGCAACACGATCTCGAACGGCCTCTACAAGACCGACGCGGGCGCGAGCGTGCCGGCGGACATCCCGATCTGCGGGCTCGTCGGGGCGGTGTTTTGGAAGGCCGACATGCACATCGACTGCGACGGCAAGCAGTCGGCCCAGTGCAACCCCAACACGGACCCCGCGTACCAGAACCAGACGGCCGCGACCGACTCGCAGGGCAACGCGCTCGACGCGGCGACGCTGCCGTACATCGTGATCCCCGGCAAGAGCAGCCGCTTCGACTACACCGCCCACGACATCCACCTGGGGACCGTGATCGCCGTCATCTACAACGGCCAGGTCGTCTACGGGGTGTTCGGCGACACGGGCCCGACGACGATCATCGGCGAGGCCTCGTACGCGACCGCGTCGATGCTCGGCATCGATCCGAACCCGTCGACCGGCGGCGTCGACAGCGGCGTCACGTACATCGCGTTCACCGGCGCGAACGCGGTGGCCTCGCCGATCGAGAGCCACGCCGCGGCGCAGACGATCGGCGAGACGCTCGGCGCCGCGTTGGTCGCGAGCGGCGGCAAATAGCGCCGCTCGCGGTCCGCGCTTTCAGCGTTCGAGACGCCGAGCGACGACGAAGGAGTAGGCGACGGCGACGAGGGTGCTCGTCACGATCGCGGCGAGGCCGACCGCGAGCGAGCCCGCGAGCCCCCCGAGCATCGCGACGAGCCCCGAGATCACCATGCCGAGGCCCGCCTGCCGGTGGGTGCGCGCCCAGTTCTCGTCGCTCGAGAGGGTCCACGCCGTGCGGATGCCGACGAAGGGGTTGCGTCGCACGCGCGGCATCACGAGCCCGAGGACGAGCCAGAAGGCGCCGAGCGAGAGCGCGAGCAACGACGCGACGTCCGGCGGCGCGCGGAGGCCCGCGTAGAGGATCACGCCCTGCACGAGCGACAGGAGCACCACGACGAGGAGGCTCACGAGGCGCATCGGCGAGGCCTCCATGCGCGCGCGCCACTCGGCGGGCAGGAGGCGCGCGCCGTAGCGCAGGAGCGCCCAGACCGCCGCGGCGAGGCCGACGCCGAACCACGCGCCGAGAGGCTTCGGCATGAAACCGTTCGGCACGCCGTGCAGATCGAAGTGCGTCGGGATGGGATCGGGCAGAGAGCGGTAGAGCGCCGCGGTGAAGAAGGCGCTCGTGAGGAGCAACCCCGCGGCGATGCGATCGAACACGTTGCTCGGCCTCATGACGACGACGCTCCCTTCTTGCGGCGGACGGCGCCGCGCACCCCTTCGCAGAGCTCCAAGAGCTCGCTCGCCAGCTCTTCGATGGCGTTCGCCTGCAGCGTGTAGACGATGCTCGTGCCGCGCCGCTCGGACCGGACGAGCCCCGCCTCGCGCAGCACCTTGAAGTGGTGCGAGAGGGTCGGCTTCGTCAGGTGGAAGGCCTCGGCGATCTCGCCGGCGGACCGCGATCCGGCTCGCAGGAGCTTCAGGATCGATCGGCGGGTCGGATCGGCGAGGGCTTCGAATGGGCTCGCGGTGCTCATGTTTCGATGCGCATCAAGTTAGATGAGCATCTAAATTTGTCAAGCGATCGGGGGTTGAGCTTTTGGCGCCGCGTCGCTCTCATCGGGCGGATGGCAGGGTCCGAAGCGCTCGAACGCGCGCGCGCGTCGGGGTTCGTCGTGGTGGGAGGCGCGAGGCTCGAGCTCCGGTGGATCGGCGCCGAGCCCGGCGACGCGCCGACGATCGTGTTCCTGCACGAAGGCCTCGGATCGGCGGGGATGTGGCGTGACTTCCCGGAACGGCTCGTGGAGCGGCTCGGGATGGGCGGGCTCGTCTTCAGCCGACGCGGCTATGGGCGATCGGAGCCCGTCGAGGTGCCCCGCCCTCTCGACTACATGGAGCGCGAAGGGAGCGAGGTCCTGCCCGAGCTCTTCGATGTGCTCGGCATCGAGGACGCGATCCTCTTCGGTCACAGCGACGGCGGATCGATCGCGATCGTCGCGGCGGCGAGCGTGCGCCTTCGCGATCGGGTTCGCGCGCTCGTTCTCGAGGCGCCGCACGTCTTCTGCGAGGACGTGTCCGTCGCGAGCATCGCGCGGGCGCGCGACGCGTTCGAGCACGGCGACCTGCGCGCGCGCCTCGCGCGGCACCACGGCGACAACGTGGACGGCGCGTTCTGGGGCTGGAACCGCGCGTGGCTCGATCCGAGGTTCCGCGATTGGAACATCGAGCGCTACGCGGCCGACGTGCGAGCGCCGATGCTCCTCGTGCAGGGCGAGGCCGACGAGTACGGCACGCTCGCGCAGCTCGACGCGATCGCGCGGGCGAGCGGCGGACGCGTCGAGCGCCTCGTCCTCGCGGGCGCGGGCCACGCCCCCCACCGCGACGCGGCGGACACGGTGCTCGACGCGACGGCGCGCTTCATCGGCTCGGCGAGCTGAGGGGCGTGCGGCGCGAAGCCGAACGCCGCCGCGGTCAAGGCCAGCCGAAGAGCGCGCGCGAAGAGAGCCCGATCGTGACGCTCGCCATGTTCGCCACCAGCGCCCAGAGCCAAGGGCGTGGCCGGCCGAGCCAGCGCAGGTACGCGCCTTCGACGCCGACCGCGAACGCCTCGGCGAGCACGACCATGATCCAGTAGCGCGGCCCCTCCGCGAGCCAGAGCGAGGGATGCGGAGCGCAGATCGACAGGTAGAGGCGGTCGAAGAGCTCGGGGATGAAGAACCACACGAACGGATGCGTGAGCGCGCTGGCGCAGAACCCCTCGTCGACGCGGGTCTTCGCGCCGAAGTAGTAGACGGGGACCTCGACGGCCTGGGTGAAGAGGAACGCGTGGAACCACGCGTGGCCGAGGTCGGGGCTCACCGGATGGGATCCGCGGCGGGGCTCGCGAGGTCGCGCTCATCGCGCTCGGGCGGCGCGGCGAGCGTCGCGCCTTCGCAGAAGAACAGCGTGAACGCGGCGAACTCGAGGTAGCCGTGGAACATCGCGAAGCGGAAGTAGGTGTCGCGCGCCGCGACGAGATCGAGCGCCGCCCACACGGCGAGACCGAGCGCGGCCGCGGCCGTCGCGAGCACGAGCGGCGCGCCCAGCTCGCGCACCAGCGCCCTCGCCGATTGGCGGAACGAGCGCGGGGTCCGCGACGGACGCGCCTCGTCCGGCACCGCGCGGAGCCAGAGGCCGTAGTGCACCGACTGCGCGAACGCGAACAAGACGACGAGGTGAACGCCCCACGCACCCGCGAAGGGAGGCGCGAAGGTGCCGGCTTGGTCGGCGAGATCGAGCCCCGTCCACGGCGCGTCGGCGCCGCGGAAGAGCGCGAGGATCGGCGCGTACGCGCCCGTGACGACGAACACGGACGCGGCAGCGTAGAGCGCGAGCGGGAGGTACCAGGTGCCGAGCCTCTTCGGTCGCCACACCCAGAGCGCGAACACGGCGAAGAGGTTGTGCAGGTGCGCGACGGCGACGGCGAGCAGGAACGACCACCGCGAGGCGACGACGGTGAGCGCGACGCCGGCGAGCGCGGGCGGGATGCGCCGCGAAAACGGCCCGCGCGCGACGAGCGCAGCGCCGACGAGGGCGCCCCAGCCCCAGCGCACGTCCGACGAGATCCCGAGCGCGAGCAGCGGGCCGAGCACGGCGCCCCACACCGTCGCGCGTCGGTGCAAGCCGCGTCGCACGACGAGGTAGCGGACGTCCGCGAGGAGGTGGGGCACGCCGAGGAGGATCGGCCCGAGCGCGAGCAGCGCGAGCGGCTGCGCGCAAGCGAGGGCGAACGAGCTGACGACGGTCAGCGTGAAGACGAGGGCGACGCGACGCTCACGATCGACGATCCACGCGCGCGCCCACCGAGCGAAGAGCGCGAGGAGCGCGCGGCGCGCGGCGTCGAGGGGCGAGAAGATCGAGAGCGCTCGGTCCATGGGGTCGCGGTGGTGAAGGGCAGCGTATCAGCGCGCGGCGTCGCGCTCGCCGCAAAGCCGCAGGCGCGCCTGCCGACGACGGAGCGCGGCGAGCGCGAGGACGGCAGCCGTCGTCGCGCCGAAGCCCGTCGGGTCGGAGGAGAGGCCGATCGCGCAGCCGCGCTTCACCGTCGGGCTCGCGCTGGCGGACGGCGCGGCGCCGGGGGTCGCGCTCGCGGCGGGAGGCGGGGCGCTCTCGCACGTCAGGCGCGTGCGACCTCGCGCGTCGGTCCGCGAGACGCACACGCCAGCCGCGCCGTTCGGGAGCGCGCAGGCCGCGCTCGGCTCCTTGCGCTGGCAAGACTCCTCCTGGGGGCCGATCTCGTCCGCCTGCGCCGCCCCCGGAGCGACGAGCCAACCGAGGAGGACGAGGGTGGACGAGAGGATCGATCGGACGAGGGACATCGCGTGGGTCTCCTGCTCGCGAGCGACGCGAGTCGCCCTCTCCGACGCGCCACGGCCGCAGAAGTTCCATGCGACGCCGGCCTCCCGCTTCGCACGTGCTTGGGCTAGGGTGCGCGCATGACTCAGGATGCGCCGTCGCGAAGCGACTTCATTCGGCAGATCATCGTCTCCGATCGAGCGACCGGAAAGCACGGCGGGCGCGTGCAGACCCGCTTCCCGCCGGAGCCGAACGGCTTCCTGCACATCGGACACGCCAAGTCGATCTGCCTGAACTTCGGCGTCGCGCGCGACTTCGACGGGACGTGCTTCCTCCGCTTCGACGACACGAACCCCGCGACCGAGGACGAGCTCTTCATCCGCTCGATCCAAGAGGACGTGAAGTGGCTCGGCTTCGACTGGGCCGACCGGCTGCGCTTCGCCTCCGAGTACTTCGACTACCTCTACGAGTGCGCCGAGCGGCTCATCCAGAAGGGCAAGGCGTACGTCTGTGAGCTCACGAGCGATCAGATCCGCGAGGCGCGCGGCCTGCCCGGGCAGCCCGGCAAGGACAGCCCGTACCGCAACCGCACCGTGGAGGAGAACCTCGCGCTCTTCCGCAAGATGCGCGAAGGCGCGTTCCCGGACGGCTCGCGCACGCTCCGCGCGAAGATCGACATGGCGTCGCCGAACTTCAACATGCGCGACCCGGTGATGTACCGGATCAAGCGCGCGCCCCACCCGAAGACCGGCACGCGCTGGCTGATCTATCCGATGTACGACTACGCGCACTGCCTCTCGGACTCGACCGAGGGCACGACGCACTCGATCTGCACGCTCGAGTTCGAGGATCACCGCCCGCTCTACGACTGGTTCCTCGACGAGCTCGAGCTCACGAGCCACCCACAGCAGATCGAGTTCGCGAAGCTCAACGTCGACTACACCATCACGAGCAAGCGGAAGCTGAAGGAGCTCGTCGAGGGGAAGTTCGTGAACGGCTGGGACGATCCGCGCATGCCGACGCTCGCGGGGCTGCGACGCCGCGGCTACCCCGCCGAGGCCATCCGCGACTTCTGCGATCGCATCGGCGTCGCCAAGAACGAGGGCGTCGTCGAGGTGGGGCTCCTCGAGCACTGCGTGCGCGAGAAGCTCGACGAGAGCGCGCCCCGGGCGATGTGCGTGACGCGCCCGCTGAAGGTCACCATCGAGACGTGGCCCGAGGATCGCGTCGATTGGGTGGAGGGGCCGCGCCACCCGCAGAACCCGTCGATGGGCACGCGCAAGATCGCCCTCTCGCGGACGATTTACATCGAGGACACGGACTTCATGCTCGATCCGCCGAAGAAGTTCTTCCGGCTCGGGCCCGGCCGCGAGGTGCGCCTGCGGTACGGCGCGATCATCAAGTGCGAGCGCGTGATCCAGGACGAAGTGACGGGCGAGGTGAAGGAGCTCATCTGCAGCCACGATCCCGCTTCGCTCGATCCGGCGGTCGAGCAGCGCAAGGTGAAGGGCGTCATCCACTGGGTCTCCGCCGCACACGCGGTGCCGTGCGAGGTGAGGCTCTACGACCGGCTCTTCTCGGTCGCCGCGCCCGGCGACGTCGCCGAGGGCGAGGACTACAAATCGAATTTGAACCCGCGCTCGCTCGAGGTGCTGGAGCGCTGCTTCGCCGAGCCCGCGCTCGCCGGGTCGGCGCCAGGCAGCCGCTTCCAATTCGAGCGACAGGGCTACTTCAGCGTCGATCCCGACACGACGGCGGAGAAGCTGGTGTTCAACCGCACCGTGAGCCTGCGCGACTCGTGGGCGAAGGCCGGGGCGAAGGACGACTGAGCCCACGTCGACCGCCGCGGTGGCGGTTCGACGATGGACCAGGGCGGATCGGCCGCGCACCGGACCGCGTCGCGTGGGGTCGTGCGGATCCGCCCTTTTTCAGGGCGATCCGCGTGATCGCAATGGTGGCCGAGGCCTTGCACTTGCGTCACGCATGCCCCTCGCTTCGCTGCGCTCTCTCACGCTCGCCTGCGCGCTCACGGCGGCGCCCCTCGCCCTCGCGGCCTTCGCGAGCGGCTGCACGCCGGGCAACCCCACCGGCATCACCGGGGCGGGCGGCAGCGGCGGCTCGGCCTCGTCGGGGGACGGCGCGTCGACCGCGAGCGGGCTCTTGGCGAACGGCACGGGCGCAGGCACCGGCGGCGCGGCGTCGTGCGGTGGATCGACGGTGCAGGCGCAGCTCGCGCCGCTCGCGATGTTCATCATGTTCGATAAATCGGGCTCGATGGGCCAGAACAACAAGTGGACGAACGCGACGGCGGCCCTGAAGGCGTTCTTCCAGGATCCCGGCGCGGCGGGCCTCGAGGTCGCGCTCCGATTCTTCCCGGACGGCGCGTGCGACGGGACGTCGTGCGACATCAATGCGTGCGCGACGCCGCAGGTCGACGCCGCGCCGCTCACGGCGGATCCCGCGCCCACCGACGCGCAGGAGCAGAAGCTCGTCCAAGCGGTCGCGTCGAAGAGCCCCGGCGGCAACACACCGATGTCGGCCGCCCTGAACGGCGCGACGAACTGGGGAAAGACCTATTTGGCGGCGCACCCCGATCACAAGGTCGTCGTCGTGCTGGTGACCGACGGCGAGCCGCAAGGGTGCATCAACGACGTGACCCAGATCGCGGACATCGCCGCGCAAGGCAAGGCGGGCGGCGTCTCGACGTTCACGGTCGGGCTCCAGGGCTCGGGCACGAACACGCTGAACTCGATCGCGATGGCAGGCGGGACGAACCAGGGGTTCTTCATCGGAAACGGAAACGCGGAGGCCGATCTCATCGCTGCGCTCGAGGCGATTCGCGGCAAGGCGATCGCGTGCGAGCTCGCCATCCCGGCGCCGACGAACGGGCAGACCGTCGACGCGGCGCAGATCAACGTCGAGTTCACGCCCGGCGGCGGGCAGCCCGCGACGATCGGCAACGTGAACGGCGCGGCCGACTGCGGCGCCAACGGCGGCTGGTATTACGACGATCCCGCGAACCCGACGAAGATCGAGCTCTGCCCGACGACGTGCGACAGCGTGCAGGGCGACGCGGCGGGGAAGCTCGACATCGTGCTCGGGTGCGACACCATCCCCGCGTGAGGTCGGTGTCGCGCGTCCGCGCACTCATTTGACGCCTCCACGACGGAGTGAGCTGAGAGAGGGCGCGGCGCGCGCTACATTCGCTGATCCTGGCCCGAGGAGGATCACGAATGCGCATTCGCTCCACCGTCATCACCGCGCTCATGCTGGCGCCGCTCGCCGTCGCGTGCGGCAACGCCGAAGTGGCCCATTCCCCGACGACCTCGTCGACGAGCGGCGTGGGCGGACAAGGCGGCGCGGGGTCGACGGGGTCGACGGGCACCGGCTTCATGGCGGGCAGCGGCGGGATGGGCGGCGCGGGCGGTCAAGGGGGTCAGGGCGGCTCGGCCCCGGCGTGCGGCGACGGGAAGATCGATCCGGGCGAGGCGTGCGATGACGGCAACGGCGTCTCGGGCCACGGCTGCGCCGGGACGTGCGACGCGACCGAGAACGGCTTCGCGTGCCCGACGCCCGGGCAGCCCTGCGTCAGCACCGTCGTGTGCGGCGACGGCAAGATCACGGGCGGCGAGACGTGTGACGATCAGAACACCGCGCCCGGCGACGGCTGCGACGGGAGCTGCCACGTGGAGACCGGCTGGATCTGCCCCGTCGTCGGAGCCGCCTGCATCGCCGCGGCGTGCGGAGACGGCGTGGTCGCCGGCGGCGAGCATTGCGACGACGGGAACCCCAACTCGGGCGACGGGTGCAGCGCGACGTGCCAGCTCGAGCCCGGCTTCAAATGCCCCACGCCCGGGAGCGCGTGCGTGCCGACCGTCTGCGGCGATGGCGTCCCCGAGGGGACGGAGCAATGCGACGACGGCAACAACGACATGGGCGACGGCTGCACGCCGGCCTGCGTGAAGGAGCCGACGTGCAGCGGCATCGGCGCGTGCACGACGACGTGCGGCGACGGGATTCGACTGCCGAACGGCACCGAGGATTGCGAGGACGGCAACACGCAGAACGGCGACGGCTGCTCGTCGACGTGCACCGTGGAGCCGGGCTACGTCTGCGCGCCGAACATGGTGGATCCGACGCAGTTGGTGCTGCCGATCGTGCTCCGCGACTTCACGCCGACGCACCCCGACTTCGAGCATTTCCTCGGGACCGATCACGGGATTGTCGCGAACGTGCTCGGCGCGGATCAAAAGCCCGTCTACGCGAATGCGATGGGCACGACGCCGACGACGAGCGGCAAAGCGAATTACGATCAGTGGTACCGAGACACGACGGGGGTCAACATCACGATCCTGCAGAACATCACCCTCGGCAAGCTGCCTACGGGTGAGTTCCAATTCTCGAGCTCGGCCTTCTTCCCCATCGACGGGCTCGGCTTCGGGAACTACGCGAGCACGGGGCACAACTTCCACTTCACGAGCGAGGTCCGCTACTGGTTCGAGTACAAGGGGACCGAGTCGCTCGCCTTCACGGGGGACGACGACGTCTGGGTCTTCGTCAACAAGCAGTTGGCGGTCGACCTCGGCGGCGTGCACGGCGCGCAATCGGGCGGCGTCACGCTCGACGCGGCGGCGGCGACGACGTTCGGGCTCAACGTCGGCTCGATTTACGAGATCGTGGTGTGGCAGGCCGAGCGCCACACGACGCAATCGAACTACAAGCTCACGCTGGGCAATTTCATCAATGGCGCCACGACGTGCCACAGCGTGTGCGGCGACGGCGTGAAGACGCCCGACGAGGTGTGCGACGACGGCGTCAACGACGGCACGTACGGCCATTGCACGATGAACTGCCTCTTCGGGCCGCATTGCGGCGACGGCATCGTCCAGATGCCCGAGGAGACGTGCGACGACGGCGTCAACCTGAGCCCCTATGGCGGGTGCGCGCCGGGCTGCCATCAAGGCTCGTTCTGCGGCGACGGCGTGGTCGACAGCCTCTTCGGCGAGCAATGCGACGACGGCATGAACACGGGCGGCTACGGGATGTGCGCCCCCGGCTGCCACCTCGGCCCGCGCTGCGGGGACGGCATCGTGCAATCCCCTCAGGAGGAGTGCGACGACGGGAACAAGGTCAATCACGACGGCTGCAACAGCGCATGCATGCACGACATCCCGAACTGAGCGCCGCGCAGGCGCTTGGTCGCCCGGGCTCGGCGAACCCGCTCAGGCGTCGGAAGGCAACGCGTCCGGCGCGCGCATCGTGAGCGCGGCGACGAGCGCCGCGCACGCCACGCCTGCCGCCGCGACGAACACCCACGTGCCCGCGCGGACCGAGTAGAGCTCGCTCCACGCCACGAGGCCGACGGCGCCGCCGATGCCCATGGCGGCGCTCGCGATGCCGCGGGCCGTCGCGACGCGCTCGCTCCGCGCGGTGACGTCGACGCTGCCGATCCACACCGCAGCGAACGACAGCGCGTGCAACGGCTGGAGCAGGAGCGCCGACCAGAACCCCGCCGAGAGCGCGATACCGAGCCAGCGCAACACGGCGCCCGCGACGCCGAGGACGATGAGCGGGCGCGCCCCGAGGCGCGACAAGATGGCCGAGCTACGCGAGAGGAGCGCGACCTCCGCCGCGACGCCGACGGCCCAAGCGACGCCCACGCGTCCGTTCGAGACGCCGAGATCGCGCAGATGGAGCGAGTAGCAGACGTCGTACGCGGAGTGACTCGCCTGCGAGAGGAGCATGCAGAGGAGGAACGCGCCCTCTCTCCCGAGACGCCCCAGCCCGGCGCGCGGCAAGGGCGCGAGCGGCGCCGCACGGCGCGGGAGCGCGAGCGAGACGACGAGGCTCAGCGCGAAGAGGAGCGACACGAGGGCCGGCAGGAGCCGCGGCGACGACGGATCGACGAATTGGCCGACGCCGAGCGCTGCGGCGAGGAAGCCGAGCGATCCCCAGAGCCTGACCTCGCCATAGCGCGGGCGATCGTCGCCGAGCGACTCGAGCGCGAGGACGTCCGCGAGCAGCATGATGGGCGATCTCGCGAGCGCGAAGAGCGCCGACGCGAGGAAGAGGACCGCGAACGGCAGGGGCGAGCCGTCGAGCACGGGACCCGTGAGCGCCACGACGCCGAAGCCGACGGCCGCCGCCCCGCTCGCCACGCGCAGGAGCGAGCCGCGCACCCCGAACGCGTCCGCCAACGCGCCGGTGATCGGGGGCGAGAGGATGCTCATGACGGGCAAGAGCGCGAGGATGGCGCCCATCGCCAGGCCGCGCACGCCGCGGGCCTCGAGCCAGCGCGGAAAGTACGGGAGATAGGCGCCGAACGCGGCGAAGGAGAGGAAGTAGTAGGCGCGTAAGAGCGACTGCGTCACCGAGCGATCAGCGCCAGCGCTTCTCGGCCTGCGTCTTCGTGTAGAGATCGATCGACGCGCGGATGACGTCGATCGCGCGCTCGACGCCGTAGAGCTCGTCGACCTCGGTGCGCTTGCCCTCGAGGCTCTTGTAGTCCTCGAAGAATCGCCGAACCTCCTTCACGAGGTGCGGCGGCAGCTCGGCGGCCTCCCGATAGTGCGCGACCGCGGGATCGTCGATCGCGACGGCGACGATCTTGTCGTCCTCGCCCTTGTCGTCGCGCATGTGGAAGCCGCCGATGGCCCGCGCGCGGACGATCGTGAGCGGGTGCACGGGCTCCTGCATGAGGACGAGCACGTCGAGCGCGTCGCCGTCGTCCGCGTGCGTGCGCGGGATGAAGCCGTAGTTGTGCGGGTAGTGGACCGCCGAATAGAGGACGCGATCGAGCATCAACAGGCCCGAGGCCTTGTCGATCTCGTACTTCATCTTCGATCCGGCCGGGATCTCGATCACGGCGGGGAAGAACTCGCGGATGTCGATGGGGAGCGCGACGTCGTGCAGTGCGTTCATGGTGATCCGGGGCCGGCGTGGACCGGCGTGGCAGCGTGGCGCGCACCGCTCGGTTCCGCAAGGCGCGCCGCTCGGTTTTCGCCCTCAGGGGGCGCGACGACTCGACAGCTCGATGGACGCCGCGTCGACCGAGACGGGCGTGGGAGGTCCGAACTTCTTGATGCGGAGGGTGACGGCGATGGCCGGCGTCTCCTCGAAGACCCGCTCCACGAGGCGCTGTCCGAGCGTCTCGAGCAGCTTGTAGGAAGCTCGCGTCCCCTCCTCGACGATGAGGGCCGCGAGCTTGCCGTAATCGAAGACGCGCGCGAGCGAGTCGGAGCGCGGCAGCGACGAGACGGGGAGCTCGACCTCGAGCGTCGCCACGAAGTCCTGCGGGAGATCGCGCTCCGCGCGCGAAGCTCCGTGCTTCGCTCGGAAGCGGATGCCCTCGAGCACCATGCGGTAGGTCGTGATGGGCTGAGTCACGGTCGAGGCCTCTAGTGCCGCGCCCGTCCGGTTGCAAA
Source organism: uncultured Polyangiaceae bacterium (assembly GCA_964467935.1). Taxonomy (GTDB): domain Bacteria; phylum Myxococcota_A; class Polyangia; order Polyangiales; family Polyangiaceae; genus CAYYKK01. Next base: position 8,025 of record CAYYKK010000068.1, on the reverse strand, counting down.
CGCCACGTCCAGACGGCGCCCGCGACGCCCTCGCCGACGAGGTAGGCGTGGGTCGCACGTCGTCGAGCGGGCGGCGTCCGGAGACCTCGCCGGTCGAGGCCAAACCTGATAACGAGATATGGTGGGGCGATGAATTTTCACTCGCTCCGATAGCAAAAAAAGGGGGATGCGTGACAGTTCCCACGTCGACGGCCACGAAGCGCGCGCGGGTTCTCATCATCGGCGGGGGCTTCACGGGGCTCACCGCGGCGAACGAGCTCAGAGCGAAGGGGATCGACTTCCTCCTGCTCGAGGGCTCGTCCGACCACCTCGGCGGTCGGGCGTACAGCTATCGCATACGACCGAGCGCGAACCCGCGCGAGCTCTTCTACGATCACGGCGCCGAATACCTCGGAGACTTGCAGACGGAGATCATGGCGCTCGTCGAGCGGCTCGCTCCGGGCGCGCTCGTCAATGGTGCGGCGATGCGTCACCCGTATCCGGAGGAGATCATCATCCTCGCTGGTAAGCGGTATACGCACCCCGTCGGAGACAGCCTATTCGGCATCACGGGGGTCCCACCGACCATTTCGATCTGGGACGTGCTCGGGCTGCTCGGTCTCATGATGGAGATCGTCGGCGCCGAGCAGCGCATCGACGTCGTCGAGCCCTGGAGCTCGCCGGACGATCTGCTCGATCTCGATCGCATCACGCTCGAGGATTGGTTCTCTCGCGACTGGATCTCGCCGACGGCGAAGGATCTGGTGCGCATCAGCATCGAGGCGCTCCTGTCGGTCGAGGCCAAGGAGGTCTCGCCCTTCTATCTCTTCTGGTACACGGCGTGTAACAACGGGTTCCTCTACGAGATCAACGACAATCAAGGGGGAGCCCAGCAGTATTGGCTCTCGACGGGCATGAGCGAGCTCGCCGAGCGCTATGCGGCGCCCGTCCGCGATCGGATCGAGCGGGGCGTGCTCGTCCGGTCGATCGACGCGAGCGGCTCGGGCCCCGTGAAGGTGTCGACGACGGACGGCCGGAGATACGACGCGGATCGCGTGATCGTCGCCATGGCGCCGCACACGGCCGGGCGAATCACCTTCACGCCGGAGCTACCGGCGAACCGCAAGGCGCTGCAGTCGGCGCCGATGGGTCGAACGCTGAAATGCCAAGTGTATTATCGCTCCGCGTGGTGGAGAAATAGCCACGGCGTGCAGTACGGCGGATGGGCCGGCGGCGCAGCCTTTCCGATCGTGTGGGTGATGGACAATTCGCCGCTCGAGCCGTCGGGCGCGAACGTCCTCATGACCTTCACGGTCGGCGCGCAGGCCGACCAATTGGGCCCTCACCCGACGAAGGAGAAGGTCACGCAGGTCATCACGGAGTCGCTCGCTTATCTGTTCAACGATCTGCGCGCGCTCTCCTCGTCGCCCGAGTTCATCGAGCTCGTGATGTTCGATTGGAACGAGGGCTCGTTCATCGGGGGCGGCCCGAATACGATCATGACCCCCGGGATGCTCACGGGGCCGGACTGCGCCGCGCGCGCCCTCGACGAGCCGTGGCTCGACAAAGTGTTCTTCGCGTCGGCCGAGACGGCGAGGAAGCTCGATCCGACCTCGAAATTGCCGACGTACGATCCGTCCGCGCCCGAGAAGCTGCCGAAGTACGACGACGACGGCACGCGCTCCAAGGATTCGCTGCCACCCTTTCAATCGAGGTACTCCGACATGCGGCAGAGCCTCGGCTACATGGACGGAGGCATCGTCGCGGGGCGCTACGTCGCCGATCGCGTCGAGAAGAGCCTGCTCGCGACGCCCGGGCCGGCTCCGACGGCGTCCCCCGCGACGCCGCCCGCGAAGAGCGCGAGCGCGCCGGTCGCCGCGGCCGATCCGAGCTCGCTCGACCCATCGAAGAACCTCCCTCCGCTGGGGCCGGCGGAGACGCTCGCGATCCTCACGGACATCTGCGCTGGCGTGCAGACCGGGTCGGCGGTCGACGTGCCTGCGTGGATCGCGGCCGACTGGACCACCAACGCCGAGGCGCTCCAAGGGTGGGTGACCCAGGTCGTGGTCGCCGCGCTCGTGGCGCACGGGCAGATCGCCGATCCGACGGACCCGATGCAGGTCCTGCTCGGGATCGAGAACTGCACGCGCTTCGGGCTCGCTTATTCGACGACGCCGCCGGACTCGGCCCCGCCGGCCGATCGACCGACGATCGTGGCGATCGCGAACCTCACGCGCGTCGCGAGCGCGCTGATGCAGGCGAAGTCCGCCGAGCCGTTCCCGGCGCCCGCCGCCGCCGGGGCGAGCAGCGCGGCCGCCGCGTCTTCCGCGGTGGCGTCGCTGCGAGGTGGCGCCGGTCGCCTCGGCGCGCTGCTGCGATCGCTCGTGGGCGGCCGACGCTGAAGCGCGTCGTGGCCGGCGAGATCAGACCTCGGCCTCGACGCGATCGCAGAGGGTCGAGAGGATCTTGAGGCGGGCGAACTTCTTGTCGTTCGCCTCGACGAGCGTCCACGGCGCGTATTCGGTGCTGGTGCGCTCGACCATTTCGTTCACGGCGTCTCGATAGGCGTTCCACTTCTCGCGATTGCGCCAGTCCTCCGGCCCGAGCTTGTATCGCTTGAAGGTGGTCGTCTCCCGCTCTTGAAAACGCCGGAGCTGCTCTTCTTCGCTGATTTGGAGCCAGAACTTGACGACGAGCGTGCCATTGCGGTCGAGCTGCTCCTCGAAATCGTTGATCTCCGCGTAAGCGCGCATCCAGTCTTCTTCGGTGCAGAAGCCCTCGACGCGCTCGACGAGGACGCGGCCATACCAAGAACGATCGAAGATCGTGATTTGACCGTGGCCGGGCATCGCCCGCCAGAATCGCCACAAATAGGGTCTCGCCTTCTCGTCCGCGGTCGGCGAGGCGATGGGGATGATGCGGTATTGGCGGGCGTCGAGCGCCCCCGTGATTCGACGAATGGCGCCGCCCTTGCCGGCGGCGTCCTGCCCTTCGAAGACGGCGACGAGGCTGCGCTTCTGCATCTTCGGGTGGCGGAAGAGGCGGTTGAGGCGCCCCTGCCGCTCCTCGAGCTCCTCGTCGTACGCCTCCTTTTCGATCGTCTGCGTCAGATCGAGCCGATCGAGCACGCGCACGTCGTCGAGCGGCTGGAGGCGCGGCGGGGTGTGCGTCACGGGCGCCTTGTGAGGCGCGGCGAGCTTCTTCGAAATGGCCTCGTAGATCGCCTTGCCGACGGCGAGCGCTCGATACTCGCGGTCGGCCGCCTCGATGACGTTCCAGGGCGCCTCGGCCGTGCTCGTCAGCCGGAGGCCGCGCTCGGCGATGCGACGGAATCGGTCGTACATCGCGAAGTTCTCCCAGTCCTGCTTCGTGACGCGCCAGGCGGTCCGAGGGTTGGCCTCGAGCTCGACGAACGCCTTCTTCTGGGCTTTCTTCGAGAGGTGGAGCCAGAACTTGAGGACGAGCACGTCCTCGTTCGCGAGCAGCGTCTCGAAGTTCTTGATCTCGCGGAGGGAGAGATCGAACTCCGTCTTGCCCATTCGCTTGCACGTGCGGTCGTGGAGCGGACGGGTGTACCAGCTGCCGACGAAGACGCCCATCTTGCCCTTGGGCGGCAGGACCTGCCACGCGCGATAGAGATCGGGGCGCTGTGCCTGCTCCTCGTTGGGGTAGCCGAGGGAGTAAGTGGTGATGTGACGCGGATCGAACCACTCGCTGAGCAGGTTGGTGATCTCGCCCTTGCCGGCGCCGTCGTTGCCGGCGATGACGATCACCACCGAGAAGGTCGCCTTGGCGCGGAGCTCGGCCTGCACGTCGAGGAGCTTCTCGCGGAGACCGGGCTCCTCGTTGTGGAACTCCTCACGCGACAGCTTGTGACCGAGCTCTGCGGACTCGAACATCGTCTTTCGCCTCCTAGCGGCAAGGGGGACGGAGCGTGCGGCCCGTCGCGCGACTCACGATCGGCCCTCGGCGCGCACGGGTCAAGCGCGCCCGTCGAGATGTGCCGTTGCGAGATCGAGGACGCGGGCGTTGTCGGGGAGCGCGAGCCACGCGCGCGCGAGGGCCGCGTCGCCGATGCCGCGGCCGATGTCGTGGATGCGGCTCCGAGCGTAGGTGAGCGCGCCCCGAGCGGGCTCGAGCGCGCCGCTCGCGAGGAGCGCGTCGACGTGCGCGTGCCGGACCATCGACGTCGTCGTGGAGGAGGCGCCTTGCGACTCGAGCAACGCGACGGCCCGCTCGGAGAGCGCGACCGCGTCGCTCGGACGACCCTCGAGCGAGGCGATGCGGGCCGACACGCTCAACGCGACGGCGACGTCTTGAGGAGAGAAGGTCCCGGCCAGGATGGCGTCGCAGAGCTCGCTCGCGCGGGCGGTCTCGCCGGCGGCGAAATGCGCCTGCGCGGCGAGGCTCCGAGCGCGCTGCACGAGCAGCTCGTCCTCGGAGGCCATCACGACGCGCGCCATCTCGATCGCCTCGGAGTAGCGCCCGAGGACGAGGTAACCGCGACCCGTGAGGTGCGTGCTCCACGTGCGCAGGTACGGGACGGAGTCGATGCCCGGCGTCGCGAGGATGGCCCGGGCGGCGGAGAGCGCGCCGGCGGCGTCGCCGCAGTCGTGGATCGCCACCGCGCGATAGAACGCCGTGATCTGCTCGACCACGCGATCGGCGGCGCCGGGCGCGAAGCGCGCGGCCGTCGACAGCTCACGCAGGGCGATCCCGGGGGACCCCTGCACGGTGATCGCGAAATGGACGCGGGAGAGCGCGCGCCACGCGACGAAGCCGAAATCGGTCGACGGCGTGGCGCCGCGCGCGTCGAGCTCGGTGAGGAGCGTCTCGGCCGCTTCTCGCGCGCCGATGAGGCTCAGCGCGTTGACCGTGACGAAGGCCGCGAAGCCGTACGGGCCCGTGGCCTCGGCGCCGCGCGCCCGCGCGAGGACTGCCTTCGTGAGATCGGCGACCACGGCGCCGTGGCCCGTCGAGACGGCGCCGAAGAAGTGGACGGCGGCGGCGCGGAACCACGGTGTCTGGCCCGCCGAGAGGAGCGCGAGCGCCTCGCTCGAGGCGGCGAACGAGCCCTGCCAATCGTGACGCCACGCGCGCGCGAGCGCTTCGGCGCCGCGGAGCGTGCCGAGCTTCGGTCCGCTCGGAGAGAACTTCGCGGCGCGCCCGACGAGGGCGATCACCCGCTCGTAGCTGCCTGCGTTCTGCGCTTGCTCCACCGCGCGGACGAGCCAATCGACGGCGCGCGCGGGTTGATCGCCGAGCTCGTAGTGCTCGGCGAGCAGCGACGCGTCCTCGTTGCCTTCGCGCTCGATCCATTCGGCCGCGAGGACGTGCGCGCGCGCGCGATCCGCGTCGGGCAACGTCGCGTAGGCGGCGTCGCGGACCAGATCGTGACAGAACGCGTACGCCGCGTCGGTGCTCAGATCCTGCACGGCGGCGCGCTCGATGAGCTCACGCTCGTCGAGGTAGGTGAGGATCGCGTCGAGATCGGCGGCGTCGCTCGGAACGCCGAGGAGGTGCGCGACGCCGGGGCGCTTGAAGACGCGTCCGAAGATGCTCGCCGCGCGGAGCAGGCGCCGCGCCTCCGTGTCGAGCCGCTGGATGCGCGACTGCACCACCGCGAGCACCGTCTCCGACGTGTCCGTGCGCCCGTCGGTCGCGCTCCGCGCGAGCTCCTCGAGGAAGAACGGGTTGCCCTCCGAGCGCGCGACGATCCGCGCGACGCGATCCGGGGTCGCCGCCTGTCCGAGCGCGGCCTCCGCGAGCTTCTGCGCGGCGCGCGGGGTGAGCCCCGCGAGGCGGACCTCGTGCGGCTCGAACGCCTCGCGTAGGCGCGGGAGCACCTCCCACACCTCGGTCCGAGCGAGCGCGAGGACGAACAGCGGAAGGTCGGCCGCGCGCCGGAGGGCGTCGCCGAGGAACTCGACCGTCGCCTCGTCGCCCCAATGGAGGTCCTCGAGGACGATCGCGAGCGGTGCTCTGCGCGCTTCGTCGGTCACCACGTCGACGAAGGTGCGTCGAAGCCACTCGGCGAGCGCGCGCGGCTCGTTTCGCGCGGTGGCGAGCTCGGGGCTCGGCGCGTCGGAAGGCGCGGCGCCGACGAGCTCGCCGAGGAACTCCTTCCAATGCACGCGCTCGGGCGCGCCTCGTCGCCCCGCCTCGTCGAAGCGGCCGTCGACGTACTTCGCGAGCCGCTGCGCCTTCATCTCGCGATCGTCGGACTCGGAGACGAGCGCGAGGCGCTCGACGATCTGCCGCACGAGGGAGAGCGCGGATCCCGACCCAACGACATCCGCGCGCGCGACGACGAACCGCACGCCGTCGCGCCCCGCCGTGCGGGCGACGAGCTCGCGTCGGAGGCGCGACTTGCCGGCGCCGGCTTGACCCGTGACGACGACCGCGCGCGCGACGGGCTCCCCCAGCGACTCGGCGAGCACGGCCTCGATGATCGCCATCTCCTTCTCACGACCGACGAAGGGCGTCCCGCGCGGCGCGGGCGGCGCGCTCCTCGCGATCCGCGCCTCGCGGTGCAGGGTGTGCCTGCCCTCCTCGACGACGACGTCGTAGCGATCGTCGAGCAAGGCGGCGGTGACGTCGTCGACAGGGATGCCTCTCGCGCCCAAGGCGGCGTCGAGCAGCGCGGCGGCGCGGTCGATCGCGGGCCCGACCGGGAGGCCGCACGTCGGCTCGGCGAGGCCGGTCCCGAGCGCGATGGCGGCCTCCGGCAGCTCGAGCCGGAGCGCGAGCGCGCAGCTCGCCGCGCGCGCGGCCTGGTCTTTGGCGCTGCCGGACGAAGACACGACGAGCAGACAAGCGCCCTCACCGAGCTCCGACACGTCCGCGCCGAACGACGGCGCGACGCGGGAGGCGACGGCGGCGGTCGACTCGGCGGGCGTGGGCGGAGCGACGAGGATCGCGCTGACGAGGCGCTGCTCGCGCCCGGTGACGCTGGTTCGCTGCGGCAGCGGCGCCGCGGGCTCGGCGCCCGCGACCTCGGACGCGATCGCGCGGAGCTTCGCCGCGACCTCGGCGATCGACGCGGGCCTCGCGCTCCGTTGCTTGGCGAGCATCGACAGCACGAGCGCGTCGAGCTCGGGGCCGACGCGCGGCTCGAGCTCGCTCGGCTTCGGCGCCTCCTCGCGCAGGACCTTCGCGATGACGGCGATGATCGAGTCCGCGGCGAAGGGCGGGCGCCCGGTGAGACACTCGAAGAGGACGCACCCGAGCGCGAACACGTCGACGCGCTGGTCGACGTCGCGCTCGCCGGCGATCTGCTCCGGCGCCATGTAGCCCACGGTGCCGACCATCTGCCCGGTCTTCGTGATGGGCTTGGTCCGCGAGGGCAGACGCGCGACCCCGAAGTCGAGCACCTTCAGCGCGCGCGCCTCGCCACCGACCAGGAACAGGTTCGCCGGCTTCAGATCGCGGTGGATGAGGCCGGCCTCGTGGGCGGCGGCGATGCCCTCGGCGGTGCGGATCGCGATCGCGAGCGCCTCGCGGAGATCGAGCCGGCCGCGTGACAGCTTCACCCCGAGGTCCTCGCCCTCGAGCCATTCCATCGCGAGCCAGAGCGACGTGGTCTCCGCGCCTTGCGCGACGTATCGCACGACGGCGGGGTGCGATATGGCCGCGAGGGCCCTCGCCTCGCTGAAGAAGCGATCCTCGAGCATGACCGACCCGGCCTCGAGGATCTTCAGCGCGATCGGGGCGCCGGTGACGCGATCGAGCGCGCGGTAGACCGAGCCCATTCCGCCGCGTCCGGCCAGGCGCTCGACCACGAATCGATTGGCGACGACGTCTCCCCGTTGCATCCGCTCTCCGTATACCCCGGCCCCGTTCCGGATGGATCGATCGCGACACCGCGCGCGTCGTCGTCGTGGGCGAGGGCGCTCGCCCGCGGAGCGCGCGGCGATCCGAGAGGCGCGCGCGATTCAGCCCATTTGCCGCTCAAAGTTGCTCCAAGAGGGCTCGACGAACGTGCAATGCGCCTCCCGAGTGAATAGCGTCGAATGCGCTCGCGGGATCGAGCAACCGAGGAGGACC